>NZ_JBFBLV010000015.1:0-99978 GCF_040686835.1 Specibacter sp. NPDC078692 | reverse complement strand
TCGCTGGCGAAGCTCATCTGGATATTTCTTCGGTGGTGCCATGGTGCTCATCCTTTCAAGGATTCAACACCCTCCATTAAACCCGGGGCGGTTCATAGGCTAGGTCCGGAACCGGTGCTGAGAGGGTAAATATGTTGAACACCCTGCCGCTTGTTGATGGCGGCGTTGTCTTCGCCATTGTCCTAAATATGTTCACAAACAAGACCGAAACAACCGAAGCTTCGGAGCAGGAGAAGGCATTTTTGGCGCCGTCCTGGCCACAGGGACGGCGATTACTGCCGTTTATGTCGTAGGGGCGTCCTTTTTCGGCATGGAGTATCCGGCGTACCTTCCCCGCCTACTATCGCCGTGCGATCCGCGATGCGAGTCTGAGTGACAGTGGCAGTGGCAGTTCGGATGGTCGCACTTTAGATCGTTTTCGCATTGCATAAACTGACACTGCGAAAGGTAAATACGGGAGGAAAGCACCGGAAATGATCTCAGAAGGTCAGATGGAGACAGCAATTTTTTCACCGGTTGTCCAGGCCGGACTGCCATATCCGAACGCACGATCAGCAGCTCTTAGTCTTTCCCTTCCGGGCCCGGTGCTTTGCCTCCTGGAGTCGGACGAAGACCCTGACGTTTGCTTCAAAGCAGCAGATGCGATCGAGAACGCTTCGAGCCCAACATCCGGGAGCAAGCCAAGCGGTTACATGAGGGACTCCGAGCGAAGAGACCGGCAATACTGGCGGTTGGCAGCGGATCCCCGCCTCGAAACACACGGAAAATTTCACGAAAACCCAGATTGCATTCCATACTCGAAACTGCGCCAGTCACCCTTATGGTCAGATGAAGAGTTCCGAAAGCGTGCCGCCGCAGCAAATTATTATCCTACCTTCGAACGACCTGTGTGGGAGGCACTTTCCCATGATGCGTCGCAGGACGTAAGACTCGTTCTGGCACACAACGAAAGGCCAGTTGAGCCGCCGCTTCGCAAGCTTATGGCTGATCGCTCACCTGCGGTGGCGCAGGCCGCACTCGATTCGTACAACACGCACGTTCAGAACATTCGCGATCTTGCCACTTGTTCTGGCCCCCTAGGTGACAAATATCGGTGGACTCTGGTGATACATGACCTGCTTCGGTCGAGTCCTACGACCCAGGACTCGCTCTTGGACCAGGTTGCGCGAGCCTCGGTGTCCCTCCCGACTTCGCGGCTTGCTAAGCAACACTGGGTGCCAGCGAGCACACTTGGGTACCTTGCTGCAGAGTCTCGCTACCATGAGTCTCTGCGGCAGGCGGTCGCGGCAAACCCAAATACTCCCTCGGAGATACTTGAAAGGTGGGCATCAGACCACTCTGGTCGGACGGCGGAAGTTGCACTGAGCAACCCTGGTCTCGGTACACGTGCGATTCAAAGTTTCGCCACTGGATACCGCCGGAATTGGTTGGGCACTTTTCAGCTGGAGGCTCTTTGGTCAAATCCAGCTATCCCCGAGTCTCTAATCCTGTCGTTGCCTGGAGGTGCCGCGGAAAGTCGTGGAGTAGCGAAAAACACGGCAACTCCAGGATTTGTTCTTGCCAAACTCGCCTCGGGAAGTGACATCGACGTACGGTGCCGAGTGGCACGGAACCCGAGCACGCCCGCTTCAGTCCTCGTTGAACTTGCGCGAGCCTCGGAGAAGGACATCCAGTATGGCATCGGTGCTGAACTCTTGCGTAATCCATCCTTGCCCCGTGAAGCTGTCGAGATGCTGCTCACCCATACAAGTATGCGCACCAGGATAGCCTCCTCAATTCACAGTCCGACGGATATACTCGTGCAACTGACCAGCGACAGCGACCCGATCGTTCGCAACGCCGCCGGGTGCAATCCCTTGACTCCTGATAGTGCAGTTCTCGAACTGTTTGATGATGAGGCCGTGCAAAGTCTGTACACGTGGGGGGACATGCAAAGATCCCGCAGTAAAAACTTGATTGAGCATGCTGAAAGTATGCGCGAAACCGAACCATTGCCCAGGCCGGAGTCGCCCTCTGAAGCAGCTGCGGTCTTCCTGTATTCCATGGACCCGGAATCACGCAGCAAGATATGTGTCCGGCCGCCCCTTGAAACCGACTTCATCCACCGCACGCTGGCGAACGATCCGCATCCAGATGTCAGGAGTGCTATCGCCTTGTGGGGCAGCGACAGTATTCGCCGCCTAATCCTCGAGACCGAAGAGAATGATGACGTCATCTACACACTGGCGTTCCATACGACTGATCCAGAACTGACTGAAAACATGGTTCACCTCCGAAGCGCAAGGCTCGGCCTCATCTGCAACGTGGCTTCTCCACCGTCCGTCCTTGAATCAATTGCGCTGGATCCCTCCACAGGACACGGTGAACTGCTCGCCCAGCATCCGAACGCAAGTGAAACGCTTCTGGACTGGTTGTCCTCGGCACCGGTGTCGAGTCCGAGAGCGGCAGCACTGGTTGCGCAGCACCCAAACTGCTCGACACAAACTCTGGCGCGTCTGGCAAAGCACCCGGATGACGAAGTCCGTCAATATGTTGCTGCTGCCTCATCTCGCAGACCGACTTCACATGGGGTGCTGGCCCGTCTCGCGCGTGACAAGGACGATCTGGTGCGCTCCATCGTAGCTATGAACCGCAACACCCCGGTCGAGACGTTGGAACACCTGGCATCAGATGGTAGCTCTGAAGTGCGACAGCTCGTAGCGTGCAATCGTCGGTCCTCAGAACTTGTCTGGGCATTGTTGGCAGGGGACAAGGACGCAAAAGTCCGGCTCCTGGCACGCAGCCTTCTGACTCCGCCCACCCAAGTGCAACACAAGCTCGCGAGCACTGCCGAAACATCTCCAACCACACTGCATGCCTTGGCTCAAGACACAGAAATGGCCGTTCGGCTAGCGGTCGTGGCGAACCCGAGTGCTACACCAAAAACGGTCGAAAAGCTCTCCGAAGATTCCGTTCCTCGCATACGGGCACTCGCCGCAAAACGCACCGATGTCCCCCCAGCAGTGGTTCAGCGTCTCCTTCGTGACGCGAAATGGAGCGTACGTCGCGCGGCTAAGTCGGCGCAACGGCGACTCAATAGAACACCGAGCTAGGAACTGACGCGGGAAAGCCGGCAGATGATTCTGCCGGCCGACGACGAATGCACTGACCACGAACAGGTTCGGTTCAGCCCGGGCTCCCTCGTTGCTATGTGCGTGATTGAAGTCGCTTGGCTGCATCAATCACCGGAGCCGGGGCGGAGGGGTCGAAGCACCGCAGGAGCAAGTAAAGGGGCCCTTCGGACATCTGGTGGGGATCAGGGTATGAGTCCTCCGGCGGCCAGGAGCATTCGGAGTCGGTAGTTGTCTCGGTTGCGGTAGCCCCGGGCCAGGCGGCGGTGGAACTCGATGATCCCGTTGATGGCTTCGGTACCGCCATTGGATGAGCGTTGCGTGCTGAAGTAGGCCAGGAACGCGTTGCGCCAGCGGCGCAGGATTCGGACCAGGCGGGCTACTTCGGGGATCGGGCAGGTGTGGAACGAGGCCAGGACTTTCTCGGCTCGCTGCTTTCCGTGGGCCAGATCGGCGGTGCGGTAGGCTGCCCTCAGATCCTGGGCGCAGCGCCAAGCGATGTAGACCTCTTGGTGGGCTTCGTCCTTCTCGATGGCGGTGGCGAGACGTTCCAGCTGCTTGTCGGTGAGGTCCTCCGCTCCGGCCCGAAGGATGGTCTGGATCCCGTAGAGCGGATCGCCTTTGCGGCCGCGCCGTCCCAGAGTCTGTTGTTGGACGCGGCGGCGGACCTCATCGACAATCTGGGTTCTGAGTTTGACCACGTGGAAGGCGTCCAGGACCGCTACGGCGTCCTCGAGCTGGTCATCGATCGCGCTCTTGTAGCCGGCGAACGGATCCAGGGCGGCGACCTGGACATTCTGCCGGAACGCGTCACCTCGGGCGGAGAGCCAGTCCTGGTAGGCCTTCTTCGAGCGTCCCGGAACCAGGTCCAGCAACCTGGCCCGGACCCTGCCACGCCCGTCCCGACTCAGATCGACCATCCCGGTCAGCTCCTTCGGGCTGCGCCGTCGCGGGTCGACGTGGTGCCAAATGTTCTCGTCGACCCCGAGCGAGTGAACGCCCTCGAAGCGTCTCTCGTCCGCTGCGAGACGCTGCAACTCCGGCTTGATGGCCCGCCACAGCGTCTTCCACGAGGTCCCGAGACGGCGGGCCAGACCGGCAATCGTGGCGTGCTCGCGGCGCAACTGCCCGATCGCCTACGTCACGGCGCGGATGGTGATCGAGCCCCGACCGGCAACGAGGTCGGGAACCTGCTCCTCGAACATGCCCTTGGGACACGCCGGATCAGGGCATCGCCAGGTCCGTTGCCGCCACAGCACCCCGCACCTCCACGGATCCGGGCACATCATGCAGGATCCTCAAGGTCCAAGAGTTCTTCCGCTCCTCATCCAAGATCAACCCACGAATGTAACTGACGGCATTATTCCTCGGCTCGGTACGGGCGAACTCGCCCCCGATCAATCCCCGGATTTCCTCGAGGCCCTGAACCCATTCCTGTATCTCTGCCACCCAAATATCATCGCTCACCCAACATGATTAACAGGATTCCGGGCCGAAGTCCGTTTATACCGCCGACGCGACCAAAAATAACCGCGATTGTAGTACTAGTTGAGTCCGCCGCGGATTGAGGCAGGTTCTTGCCTGCGCACCGGAGGCCCACGGACGAGGCGTAAAATTGTGAGAATATTTGACGAAAGACACCGATTCGTGGCCAATCGCTGACAAGCCTGTTTTTGCGGTCTTGGACGCTCAAACCAAAAAAGCACACGGAGCGCACAGCGCGCACTCCCCTTTTACTCCCCCTTTTCAGCTAAGAACCATGGCAAAGCACGACATGCCACGACCTGCGAAAACAGCAAAAATATCG
This sequence comes from Specibacter sp. NPDC078692, assembly GCF_040686835.1. Classification (NCBI taxonomy): domain Bacteria; kingdom Bacillati; phylum Actinomycetota; class Actinomycetes; order Micrococcales; family Micrococcaceae; genus Specibacter; species Specibacter sp. NPDC078692. The sequence goes on along the minus strand of NZ_JBFBLV010000015.1, from coordinate 95,061 downwards.
GAAACACGCGAATTTTGGCAAGCAACCGAACCTATCAGAATCCAGGCGGCTAGTTTCTCTTGGTCGTGGGTTCAATTCCCGCCCGGGGCACCCAACTGTGGCTCTGACCTGCGGTTTCATTCCGCGGGTCAGGGTCGCTTAAGGCCAAAAAACGCCCAAGTCACGTTTTACTCATCTAATTCAGCGAACTTTTCCTGAGTGTCTGGTCATCTTTTTCAGTCCGTGACGCTCATCTTTTTCAACATTCAGTCACAAAAAGGCCTAGATTCCGCGGTTCTCACTCTACCGTACGCGGCCGGGCAGTTGGGGGCAACACTAGGGCCTTCGATCGTCCCATTCCAAGGCTACATCCGCACCTCGGGCAGTGTCTTCCGAACGATCGTCGCTGGACACCGCCATCCTCGGCGTCGGACTTTTAGCGAATTCACAAGCCACCCCAAATACTAACGATTGATCTTCATCGACGCGGGCAACGACGAACCGGATCCCATGTGGCTGCGCATGATCGACCGCGCCAATCAAATCGTCGTGGACACCACGACACGCAACGACCGCGCCGAAGCCAGCTCCCCTGTTGACGGAAACACTGGCGGACCGCAACGAGCATTCAGCCAGCCTGCACGCTAAGCAGTAGCCGCCATCACCCAAGTCGATCCCAAGGCCACACGCGCCGATCTAGCACACGTCGCCAAGAGTTACGAAGCACTCGTGCGCCATTCCGTGCAGGTCTCCCATGATCCCTCCCTTGTCGATGGTCAGATTTCCTACAAATCGCTGCGCACAGCTACACAGCGTGCTTGGCCTCTGGCCGCAGCGGTTGTGGCCAACTGCCTCAGCCGGAAATGATACTGAGCAATCAGCCAGACAAACAGCGAGGACACCGGAAAATAAGGCTTCGCTGTCAGGCGTGGAGCCATATCAACACGGATTCAGGGGGTGGTCTGCTCGTCGAGTAGTTCGAGTATGTGCCGGTAGTCATGCCCGGTGGCGCGAGTCATGCCCAGTTCGCATGTGCGGTTGCAGGAGGCGTGGGCGGCGGCACCTAGGGTGTTGACCTCGGCCGCCTGTTGTTCGGTGGCGGAGGCAGTGAGCTCGGGGTGGAGCATGCCGCGGTCCCCGGCGAAAGCACAGCACCCCCAACTGTCTGGGACCTCGACGCGATTGGCGACGGCTGCGGCCACCGCAGTGAGAGACGCGTTCAGCCCCATGCGCGTCGAGGAGCACGTGGGGTGCAGGGCCAGCGATGCCAGTTTGGTCCGCTCCGGCAGCAAGGGCAGGATCGTTTCAGCGGTGAATTCGACGGCGTCGATAATTCGTAGTTTCCGCTTCCCCGGACCTGGCTCGTGAGTCTCCACAGCGTGTTGCAGGCCTTCGGTGCACGAGGACGCATCGCAGATGATCGGCAACTCACCGCCGCGTGTGGCCTCCCAGAGTACAGCTTGGGTGCGGGTCTGCATGGATCTCTGCCCTTTGGCCATGCCCTTGGAAGACCACGGGGTCCCGCAGCACAAGCCGTCGATGGAGGGCGGGACCAGCAGGTCGATGCCGGCCCGTTGGGCCAACCGTTCGAAACTGGCCTGCACGCCCGGACCAGCCCCGCTATCGTTTGCGGTCGTGGCCGGTCCGAACATGGCCCCGACGCAGGCGGGGAAGTATACTGCCGCCGGTGGTCCGGTCGGGGCGGGGCGTCGCCGGGCAGATCCGCCGCCGGGCAATTCGCCCGAGTACAGTGGCACGGTGTCTTCGCCGAGAACGGCCCGGGCGATCTGGTTGGCAGGTCGGATGGCGCCGGCGGGGACCTTGGCGGCGGCGGTCAGCGCCAGGCCAGCGCCCCGTGTGATCGTCCCCCAATGCTGGCTGGCCAGCTTCCACCCGGCGCCTGCAACGGGGCCGGCCTTGTCCTGGCGTAGCTGCTTCACCAGATTGCCGGTGTTGATGCCGACGGGGCAGGCCGTCTGGCACATGCCATCGACGGCGCAGGTCTGGACGGATTCGTAGTCATAGTCACGTTCCAACTCAGCGACGAGCTCCGAGTCTCCCGCAAAGCGCGCCGTTTCGATGGCGCGCAGGGTGACGATGCGCTGGCGCGGGGTCAGTGTGATGTCCTTGCTGGGGCAGACAGGTTCGCAATACCCGCAGGAGACGCACCTGTCGACCTCTTCGGCGACCGGCGGATCCGTCTTGATGTGGCGAAGGTGAGCCTGGGGGTCGTTGTTAAGCAGGACTCCTGGGTTCAGAACACCTGCGGGGTCGCACAGGAGCTTGATCTGGCGCATCACGTCGTAGAGTTCGTCGCCGTATTGCCGACGGACATAGGGGGCCATGACGCGGCCTGTCCCGTGTTCGGCCTTGAGGGAGCCGTTCTCGCCGAGCACCAAGTCGACCATGTCCTCGGTAAACGCGCTGTAGCGTTCAAGTTCGGTGTTGCTGGTGAATCCGTCGGTGAGCATGAAGTGGATGTTGCCGTCCTTGGCGTGGCCGAAGATGACGCTGTCCTGGTAGCCATGGCGATTGAACAGGCCTATCAGTTCGCGGCAGGTGCGCCCCAGCGCCGGAACAGGGACGACGATGTCCTCCAATAGCGCCGTCGTCCCCTGCGGCCTTGCCCCGGCAACCGAGGCGTAGAGGCCCTTGCGAAGGTGCCACAGTGAGGCCCGGGTGGCGGCGTCAGTAGAAAACCCGGCGGGAGATTCGAGTGGAAATCCGGCCACGGCGGCAGCGCCCCGATGTTGGAGTTCGGCCAGTTCGTCGGCCTGCCCTGCGGCGTATTCGACCAGCAGTGCCGCATGCTCGCGCACGTCCAGTCCTGCGACGGCCTGCGGCGTTCCCATGAGTGACTGGCCGACGCGCAGCGAGGTGGCATCGAGCAGTTCCACAGTCGCCGCACCGGTCTCGACGAGGCCGGGCAGGGCGTCGTTGGCTGCGTCCAAATCGGGGAAGACCAACAGACCGGTGGCTGTGTGGGTGAGCTTCGGGACGGTGCGGAAGACGGCCTCAGCGATGAACCCGAGCGTCCCCTCGCTGCCGATTGCTAGGTGGGCAAGCATCTCCACAGGTGTGTCAAAGTCCAGCAGCGAGTTCAGGCCGTAGCCCATGGTGTTCTTCATCGAGAACTGGTGGCGCACCCTGGCCGCGGAGGCCGGGTTGTCGAGGACCTGGCGGGCCAACCGGTCCAGGCCGGCGTGCAGTCCCGGCTCCAGCGCGCGAAGCCGCGCATCGGCGTCGTGGTCTGCGGTGTCGATCACGGTCCCGGAGGGCAGTACCAAAGTGATGGATTCCAGCGTCCGGTACGTGTTCTCTGTGATCCCGCAGTTCATTCCGGAGGAATTGTTGGCCACCACGCCGCCGATGGTGCAGGCTGCCTCGGAGGCAGGGTCGGGGCCGAGACGGCGGCCGTAACGGGCCAGTCGGGAGTTCACGGAGCGCACGGTGGCGCCCGGCTTTACCCGGACGCGTACCCCGTCATCGAGCACCTCCATGCCGCGAAAATTCCTGCGCACGTCGACCAGGACGCCGTCCGTGACGGCCTGCCCGCTGAGGCTGGTCCCGCCTGAGCGGAACGTCAGCGGGATGCCTTGGGCGGTGCTGGCCCGCATAAGCCCACCAACCTCGGCTGCGTCCCTGGCGACGACGACCGCCTGCGGGACAAGCAGGAAATGGGAGGCGTCGTGGGCGTTGGCGTGCAGGTCGATGGCTCGGGTCTTGACTTGGGCGGGGTCGGCTACGGCCGCCCGGAGGGTGCTCAGCATGGTGCAACCGTCTTTCGCTGCGGAGGTGGGTGAAGTCTTTCCCACTCTAGATCCGCCTGCCGGACGGCGTCTGTCGTCATTCTCGCCCACCGAGAACACCCATTGGCTGGCGGTCCGGGTACCGGCAAGACTTGGCGGACAGCACGCCTTGTCCAGGCCTAGTCCAGGACGGTGAGGCGTACCACCACCGGAAGGAACGCACCGTGATATTCATCGTCGTCAAGTTCAATGTCAAGCCCGACTGGTCGGACCGTTGGCCCGACCTTACCCACTCGTACACCGAAGCCACCCGTGCCGAGCCCGGGAACCTGTGGTTTGACTGGTCACGCAGCTTGGACAATCCTCACGAGTACGTCCTCGTCGAGGCCTTCCAGGACGACGCCGCGGGTGACCATGTGAACAGCGGCCACTTCAAGCAGGCCATGCTGGACATGGCCCCAGCGTTGGTCGACACCCCACGGATCGTCAGCCGCCAGATCGACGGCGATGCCTGGGACCGCATGGGGGAACTGGAAATCAACTAACGAACCGCCACGAGGCTGGGAATTCCGGTCCCGTGCATGGACCGCCGGCGGTGACGGCCGGCGCTGCCCCTTGGGGTGGACGCCGGCCGTCTTAACTTGGTAATCCCCTGCGCTGGGGACAAGATTGGGTGCATGGGACAAAACGATTCACTGACCGGTCTGGCTTCGGTCCAGAAGGCCTTCGCACTGTTGGATGTGGTTGCCTCCCACCACCGGGGAATGTCGGCCAAGGAGATTGCAGCCGAGCTGGCGATGCCGCTGCCCACCGTTTACCGGCTGCTGAAAACTCTGGTTGCCTCCGAGCATTTGATCCATCTCAAGGACGAGAGCCGGTTTGGGCTGGGCTATAAGCTCCACGCCCTGGACCAATCACTGCGTCGGCAGGTTGGCACGCCACCGTCGGTGGCGCGGCTGGTGCGTGAACTGCATGTGCGCGCCGATGCTGCCGCCTATTATGCGGTCCACCGCGGTGAGGACATCGTCGTGGCGCATGTGGTGGAATCCCCGACCCGGCCAAGAATCACCCCCATGGGCTTCGGGTTCAATGATGCCGCGCATGCCACTGCGTTCGGCAAGGTGCTGCTGGCGGGAATGGACGCCGAGCGCTGCCGGACCTACCTGCAGCGCCATGGGATGCCCAGTATGACGGCAGCCACGATCACAGATCCGGCAATATTCGACGCGGAGCTGGACGGGGTGCGTACCTCAGGCATCGCCGTCGAACGCGAGGAATTCATCCGTGGAGCCTCGTGCATGGCGGCCCCTGTGACGACGGCCGCCGGGCAGACGGTCGGATCGGTGGCGGTGTCCATGGATCCGTCTGACTTCCTCGTGCGCTCCGGGGAAGTCTCCGTGCTGCTGCGCGACGTGGCGTCCCGCGTCAGCCGCGCACTGCGCGGCACCCCACTGCTTGGGCGATAGGCGCCGGGCAGAGGGGTGCCAGCCAGTTGCTTGGTGGCAGCTTCGTTTTAGAGGGCCGAAGCTGCCATCTGGTCGACGATGTATTCGGCCTGGCGGATCGCCAGGGCCACGATCGTCAGCGTCGGGTTCGCCGCCGCACTGGTGGTGAACTGCGAGCCATCGGAGATGAACAGGTTGGGCACGTCGTGTGTCTGCCCGAACGCGTTGACGACCCCATCCTCGGGCCGCTCGCTCATCCGTGCAGTGCCCAAGTTATGGGTGGAAGGGTACGGCGGGGTGCGGTGGATCGACGTCGCCCCGACTGCCTCGTAGAGCAGGGACGCCTGCTGGTAGCCGTGGTTGCGCATGTTGACGTCGTTGGGGTGGTCATCGAAGTGCACGTTGGGCACCGGCAGCCCCAGCCGGTCGGTCACGGTGGTGTTCAACGTGATCCGGTTCGACTCCTGCGGCATGTCCTCGCCGGTGATCCACAGCCCGGCGGTATTGACGTAATTGTCCAACAATGCGGTGAAATCCGGGCCCCAGGCTCCGGGTTCCACGAAACTGGCCAGAAACGCCGGCCCGAGCGAGATCATCTCGAGGTAGTAGCCCCCGGAGAATCCGCGCTCGACGTCGTGGCGTGCTTCGTCGGCGATCAAGCCAGCCATCGTCTCGCCCCGGTACATGTTCACCGGCTGGTCGAACTTGGCGTACACCGAGCCGGTTGTGTGGCGCATGTAGTTCCGCCCCAATTGCCCCGAGGAGTTGGCCAGCCCGTCAGGGAACAGCGGAGAGGATGAGAGCATCAGCAGGCGCGGCGTCTCGATGGAGTTGCCCGCAACCGCCACGATGCGTGCCTTCTGGCGTTGGACATTACCGTCGGCGTCGATGTAGATGACGCCATCGGCACGCCCACCGGGGGTGTGCGTGACCTGCACGGCGTGGGAGTCCGGACGCAGGTCCAGCAGCCCTGTGCGCAGCGATTTGGGGATCTCCGAGACCAAAGTGGACCACTTGGACTTGTTCTTGTCGCCCTGGAAGTTGAACCCGTCCTGGATCGAGCCGGGTCTGCCGTCATAGGGTTCGGCGTTCGTGGCGTAAGGGCCGGTGGAGAAGTGCCGGTAGCCCAGGCGTTTGGCACCATTGGCCAGGACCTTGTAGTTGTTGTTGGCCGGCAGCGGCGGGCGGCCGTGCCGGTGGGTGCTACCCATCTTCTGCTCGGCGCGGTCGTAGTACGGTTCGAGGTCGGCCAAGGTGATGGGCCAGTCCAGCAGGTTGGCTCCATCGATGCGCCCGTAGGTGGTGCGCGCCTTGAATTCGTGGGCCTTGAACCGCGGGGTGGCCCCGGACCAGTGGGTGGTGGTGCCGCCGACGGCCTTGACGATCCACGCCGGCAGATTCGGGAAATCACGGGCGATGCGCCATGATCCTGACGTGGTGCGCGGATCCAGCCACGCCATCTGGTTGAAGGCCGCCCACTCGTCCTGGTGGTAGTCCTCGTTCTTCAGGTCCGGCCCTGCCTCGAGCAGGACCACCTTGATTCCCTTGCTGACCAGCTCGTGGGCCAGGGTGCCTCCGCCGGCACCGGAGCCGACGATCACCACCACGGAGTCGTCGTCGTACTCAAAACGTGCTGAGATTTCTTCGGTGCTCATCGTGTGCGGCCTTCCTCGATCATTCCGGTGTCCTTGAACAGATTCCCTACGGGTTCAAAGCCTTCTGTGGGGGTGCAGGTTGCCACCTGGTACGGCAGCGGGCCGATCTCGGGTACGGGCTCGGTACACTCCTCGATCCGCGGATCAGGCAGCCAGGCGAGGTCGTTGAACCCGCGGTTGACGTAGCCGCCCTTCGAGTACGACTCGCCCTCGTAACCCAGCGCAGTGTGGACCTCCGGGTCGTCATAGAGGTTGAGCACCACCGTCCGCCGAATGAAGGCAAAGAACTCCAGGTCGGCGATGCGCTTGAGCACCGTGATGGCCCGGTCTTCGGGCAGATCCAGGAAGTGCTCGTCCGTGAGCGTGTCCAGGGTCGCCAAGCCCTGGATGAGGGCCATCCGGAACCAGCGTGATTCCTCGGAAGCCTCGATGATCTTCTCGGTCATCCGTTCGTAGGGGCCGTTCGGGAACTGCGGGTGCGGGAATGAGACCCGGATGATCCGGGTCAGGATTCGCCGCGCCTCGCCGGAGAGCTCCAGGGCGTTGAGTTCCGAGTATTTTGCGGGAAACACCATCGTTGTCACCTCGGTTGTTTAGGGTCAGGCTGGGTCAAGGCTCCCGGGCCGGCACTGGGTGGTGCTGCCACCTGACGGTCGGGAAGCCATACCTACAGTGTGTGCCACGCATCACACACGGGCCAACGGCTGTTATCGACTGGTGAGAATGCCCGTGCCATGGCCCACGCGGGTCCACATAGCCTGATCGCATGATTGATTTAGAAGAGATTACTATCCGCAACTGCTCCGTCAGTGACATGAACAACAACGTCTACCTGCTGACGTCCAAGCGCACCGGGACGCAGGTGCTCATCGATGCCGCCGATGACCCGGAGGCAATCCGGGAGATGATCGCCGCTTCGGAGGCCGACTCTCCCGCGCCGACCCGGCTGGAGTGGATCGTGACCACCCACTCGCATTGGGACCATGTCAGGGCGCTGGCTCAGCTGGTGAAGAACACCGGGGCCCGTACAGCAGCCGGGACGGCGGACGTGCCAGATATTGAAGTCCCTACAGATCTGCCGCTGGAGGCCGGTCGACTGGAAATCGGGGACGGTCTGGAGCTAGAGGTCATCAAGCTCCGCGGCCACACTCCCGGCTCCGTGGCCCTACTCTACCGGGACCGGTCGGGACCCGACCATATATTCACCGGCGACTCTCTGTTCCCCGGCGGCGTCGGCAACACCTTCGGGGACCCCGAACGCTTCGCCACGCTGATCGCCGATGTCACTGGCCGGGTCTTCGACCGGCTGCCGGATGACACCGTGGTGCATCCGGGCCATGGCACAGGCACCACCCTGGGTGCCGAGCGGCCGCAGCTGAGGCAGTGGCTGGAACGCGGCTGGTAGGTTCCCGCCCTCCAACCTCAGTGAGGCGGATGACAGGGCGCGAAGACTTCACCTCCTTTATCACTCCGCGATAAAGGGACTTCACAAAGGTGTGACCCAAGGCACAGGCTGGCCGTATCGAGCTACATGACTCCCAGCCGTCCTTGAGCGAGCGGCCACATTCAGGAGGAAGTACCATGGCAGCATCCACTTCACGCCTCGCCTTGATCACCGGAGCCGGACGGGGTATCGGTCGGGCCATCGCCGAACGGCTGGCCGAAGACGGCCAGGACATCATCGTCGCCGACGTCCCGAGTGCCCAGGAGAACATCGATGCGGTAGTTGCCGCCGTCGAACAGCGCGGCCGCCGCGCTGTCGGCGTCACCGGCGACGTCGCCAACCCCGCGGACATCGAACGCATGATCCAGGAGGGGACTGACGCCCTGGGTGACTTGAGCGTGTTTATCGCCAACGCAGGCATCGCCCAGGTCGACGAGATCCTCGACGTAGAGCCTGAAGCGTTGGACCGAATGATCGATGTGAACATCAAGGGCGTCTACTACTCTTACCAGTCGGCAGCCCGGCGCTTCATCGCGCAGGGCACTGGCGGCAAGATCATTGCCGCAGCATCCATTGTCGCTTTCAGGCCGTTCCCGGTGTTGGCATCTTACTCCGCGACCAAGTGGGCGGTCAGAGGACTGACTCAGGCTGCCGCCATGGAGTTCGCCAAGCACAAGATCACGGTCAACGCCTACGCGCCGGGCGTCGTGGGCACGGCCATGTGGGACCTTATCGACGAAAAGCTCACAGAACGGGACGGTGCCCCGCGAGGCAGCGCACTGCAGGCACAGGTGGACAACATCCTGGCCGGCCGGGTCTCGGAACCGGAGGATGTGGCCAAGCTGGTTTCATTCCTCTCCGGCCCGGATTCGGACCACATGACTGGCCAGACAGTCCTTATCGACGGGGGCATCAACTTCTCTTGATCTTGCAAGGGGCGCGTCCGTGGTGCCATGGTACGGTCAGGCGCCGCGGACGCATGCTCTACCGCCCAAAACACTCAAGCCGGGCAGTATCTGGCTTCCGACTTCATGCCGCAGATTGTGCAGGGCATCGAAGTTCTTGAGCCACTTATGGCATCGGGATGGTTTTGGATAGGGAATCGGCACCTCTGCTCGTCATTTGTTCAACATGCCTACGCATCCGAATGCCGGGCAACAATTAGCGCCAAGGCCAGTCACATAGTGAAAATGCTTGGACACCCATAGCCTCATAAATATGTTGATCTGGGCGGATGTTCAGCCACATCGACAATGACGTCAAGGAGTTTCTCATGTCTACAAAAAGTCCCATCCGCTCGGTCATCAGCCCAGGTCGCTACGTTCAAGGCCCGGGAGCCATTGCCCGGATTGGCGAATTCCTTGCGCCCATCGGAAACACACCTTTGATCGTTGCCGATGACATTGTCTGGGGTTTCGTGGGACATGAGGTGACATCGTCGCTGAAAGCGGCGGGGTTGTCCGTCACAAGGGAACCCTTCGGTGGACTCCCATCAGCGAAAGAAATCAACCGCCTCGTCGAAGTTATCACGGGCGCGAAAGCGGACGTCGTGGTCGCCGTCGGCGGCGGAAGCACGATTGATGCGGTCAAAGCATCGGGGTTTCTTGCGGGCATTCGGTGGGTAACGGTACCCACTGTCGCTTCCACAGATGCGCCGACATCGGCGCTGTCTGTCATCTACACGGATGATGGGGCGTTCGAGGAGTACCGCTTCTTTCCCCGCAACCCGGACCTTGTCCTCGTCGATTCACAGATCATTGCCAACGCTCCGGCTGCATTTCTCGCGGCGGGAGTGGGCGACGCACTGGCCACGTGGCTTGAGGCGCGTGCAACCGCGGCGTCCAACTCACTGACAATGGCAGGGGGCCTGCCCACCCTCACAGGCACGACCTTGGCCCGACTCAGTTGGGATGTCCTCTGGGATAACGCGCTGCCGGCTCTCGATGCAGTACGCGACAACCTTGTCACCCCGGCAGTCGAAAAGGTTATCGAGGCCAACACTCTACTCTCCGGCTTGGGATTCGAATCCGGGGGCCTGGCCGCGGCGCACGCCATCCACAATGGGCTGACGGCGGCACCGCAAACACATGGACTGGCCCACGGGCAGAAAGTCAATATCGGATCGCTCACCCAGCTCGTCCTTGAGGGTGCACCGACCAGCGACATCCGGGATTTCATCGAGTTCACAACGAGGGTGGGGCTGCCCACAACCCTCACGGAAATTGGCTTGACGGCGGAAGACACCCGCGAGCTCGAATTAGTCGCCAATGCTGCGACAGTGCCGGGTGAGACCATTCATGCCATGCCCTTCGAGGTCCGTTCATCAGATGTTGTCTCCGCACTTAAATCAATCGAGCGCTTCTCTCGCCGGGTCCGCGACGAAGCCGGCCTCCCTGCGCCGAAGCCATACGTGGCCGCCCACTGACGGGCGGATGGCTTCTCCAGCTAAATAGCTCTGCGTAATTGGTGACGTGCAACGGCGGGTTGGTTGACCCCGTTCACTACCAACCGCAGGTTTTCAACAAACCCTTATTTGAGGAAATACGCCCGGACTCACTCCGTCATGAATATGGGTTGGGGTCAGGCTTTCGGTTTCTACCGCGAGCCCAACCGATAATGAAGCCGACGCCAAGGCAAGCTGCCCGAGCCCAACAATGAGGCGCCAACAGTCCGGATTTCCTGCCGAGAATCCGATGATGGGAAAAATCAACCAAGACAAGCCCAAGACTAGCCACAGCAAGCCGACGACCAACATAAATCCAGGACGAGGTCTTGGAATTGGCTTGCCTGCTTCGGTTAACCAACGTATTTCACTGAAGCATCGTCCACGCCCAACAGGTTTATTCTCTGGCATAAGGCGGATCCTACGCACCTTGATATGGGCTGTCCAGGCCTGATCGACTCTCAAATTGACAAGGTATATTGCGGCGGGATCTCGCCAGAGGTTCCCCTATGAGGGGTTCCTGATAAGAAGCTGGACCGCGAGCTGGCACACTCGGAGCTGTCTCGGTCAGTCGAGCAGCGAGAGGTACTTTTGTCTGCACTTCATCGCGTGGATGAGTTCTTCGGTCTCGTCGTCCCAGACCAGCACCACGAGTTCCAACAGCCTACTTCGGGTATCAAACCCCAGACGGAGGAAGCGCCGAGAGGATCTTCATGGTCCAGCGGGACCTCCACGAGCGGCCACGAGGCCGCTTCTATCCCGTCCTCATCACTGATTTCGTGCTTGTACGCGGAGCCGCGAACAATCATGAACTGGCAACCGTGTTATCCGTGTGTGCCCAGCTCGACAGCGCAGCACGGAACGCCTCGGAGCGGTTCATGTGCTCGCGCTCAGCCCGCTCCATGACCGCAGCAAGCTCCTCGGTTGTCAAGCGCACGGGCACGACCTGCGAAGCTGTAGCACCTCTGGCGGGGCGTCCCATGCGGGTCTTGAGGTCTTCGACGTCGTAGCCTACCTCGGCTTCATTGACCCACTGGTCGATCTCGGCCTCTGCGACTGGTTGCCCATGTATTTTTCGTTCCATGACTACTATCGTAATACGAATCTCCTGTGGTAGCCAGAGTACCCAGCCAGTCAGCGGTCCAGAGTATGCCCAGTCTCGATGTATCCGGGATCCGTCACTGTAAGACTTGTCTATTCACCAAAGCAGGTTTGATCCTGAGACACCTTCCCTGACTTCGTTTGCACGCGTAAAAGAACTTCGACGCAAGCGCGAACCACTGGCAGTTGGCCGCTGACGCGACAGTCCCAACACCAAGACTGCTCTCAGCATCACACGGCATACAACGACTAGCCAGTTCGTGACCGTTGACGGTTAGATAAAGAGGACATCAAACGGACACGGGTGTGGCTCGTCGGCGGCGGTTAGCGCAGGGAGATGCGGACCGAAGCGGCCTTGGGGGCCTCTCCCTGCATGATGGGAATCGCGAAGGCGTCCGCGGCGTTGCTGTATTTCTCCTCGTAGGCGGCATCGATCAGGGTTTCGTCGTCGGTGCCGGCATCCTCGAAGAGGACGTCATAGTAGACGCCGTCGACGCGGACGCGCCCGGCCTTCTGGCTGATGGCGGCCTGGTACCAGCGCGATTCTGTTCCGTTGGCGGCTCGTACATAGACCTTGCCGTCGACAACGAGCGCCCAGGTTTCGGTGGGGGTTCCGTAGGTAGTGCCGTCTTCACGGTACGGGGAAACATACAGGCCTTCGTGTGCCTCGATGGTGTTGAGCTGTTCGGTGGACCATGCAGTCATGATGATGTCGTTCCTTCTTTGTGGGGTGCGAAGGGGTGCCGTGGTGGCATCCCATTTCGGGGATTCGGTACCTGCCGTGGAGACTATGCCTGGGACGTGGGCATAGCCCAGAGTTCGGCGATGGATGCACGGCGGTGGCGGGTCACCATGAAGACAACGCTGTCGGCAATGTCTTCCGGTTGCAGGGGTTCATGGATTGCGTCCACGTTCGTGGCGTTGAGACTCTCGCGGATCTCCTCCGTGTTGTGGGAGATGAGTTCCGTGGCGACTGCACCTGGTTCGAGCACACCAATGCGCACGTTCTTCTTGGTGACTTCCTGGCGCAGTGACTCGCTGAAGCCGTTGACCCCGAACTTGGTCATGTTGTAGACGCCGAAGTTCTTGGTGGCAATCCTGCCGGCTTGGGAGGAGATGTTGACGATGTCGGCGACCTCGCGCGGTCCGTCCTGTGCGGCGGCTAAGAGGTGCGGCAGCGCCGCGTGTGTCATGTAGAGCAGGGCTTTCTGGTTGATGGCGATCATCCGCTCCCACGCGTCAATGTCCGCGTCCAAGATCGGGCTTATCAGCATCAGGCCCGCATTGTTGATCAGGATGTCGATCCTTCCAAAGCGGTTAACAACGGTCGCTATCGATTGCTCGGCCTGTGCGCGGTCGGTAATGTCAGCTTCGATGGCGAAGGCCTTGCCACCGGAGGTTTCAATGTCCAAAACCAGGGAGTCGAGCCGGCCCTTTCTGCGGGCTATCACGACAACGATTGCGCCTTGTTGGGCGAGGCTGCGGGCGGTGGCAGCACCGATACCACTACTGGCGCCGGTGATGACGGCAATGGTTCCGGAAAGTGGAGAATTCACGTGTGGGATGTCCTTTGGTTCTTGGTATGGTGCAGGTTCGGCCGCTGGCGGCTTGCCACTCTGGACCGAACGGGCAGGTGTTACTAGTGCTCGACGGTCATTTCCACCTTGCCCGGGAGGTCGTTGGATACTTCCAGATCTGAGGTGACCTCTCCCCTTTTTGATCGGGGTGATCGGCGACCCGTCAGTGGCAGCCTCGGCGGCAGGTGCGGAGCAAACGGTGAGGGCGATCCCGGCCGCGGTGGCGGCGAGGGTGATGAGGGACTGCGCTCTTTTTCATCCCGCCCTAGGCGTTTTCGATGCCCATGGCCGATGAGAGGTCGCGATGGGCATCGACCTGGGCCAGCAGCAACGCAGCCTTTTCCTCGACGCCCGTGACGACATCCGCCCCGGCAACAAAACGTAGCGGCGGGGTATCAAGCGCGGCCAAGGTGACAAGAGCCGCACCAAGCTTGGCGGGATCCCCGCCCTGTTTCCCATTCATCCACTTCCATGCGGCGATGGTCGCGGTGGTGCGGTCCTTGTAGTCCTCAATGGAGAGTTCCGGCCAGATCGAGGACGCACCCTCGACCAGTAGCTCGGTGCGGAAGAAGCCGGGTTCCACCGTCGTGGTGTGGATGCCGAAGGGCTCAAGATCGTAGCGCAGGGACTCCATCCAGCCTTCAAGGGCGAATTTCGAAGCGGCGTAGGCGGCACAGAATTCCTGGCCAATGAGCCCGGCTGCCGAGGTGATGGTGAAAATGTGTCCGCTGCGCTGGGCGCGCATGACCGGCAGAATGGCGCGGGTGACATTCAGCGGACCGAAGAAGTTGGTTTCCATCTGCAGGCGCATCTGGCGATCGCTGATTTCCTCGAAGTAGCCAGCGTAGAAGTTGCCAGCGTTGTTCACCAGCACGTCGATGCTTCCAAAGCGTTCGACGGCTGCCTGGGCGGCGGCGACCGAGGCTGCTTCATCGGTGACGTCCAGCGAGAGAGCCAGAAGGTTTTCATGTTTGCCCAGGGCCGCGGTGACCTTGAAGGCGTCGCGGGCAGTGCCCACCACGCGATGACCCGCCTGCAATGCGGCCTTGGCCAGATCGACGCCCATGCCGCGGGCTGCTCCGGTGATGAACCAAACGTTACTCATGATGATGCCTCTTCTATCGTTGAAACCCGCCCGAATGTGCGGCTGATGTTCCAAGTCAACAGGCCGGAAACCAGGTGAGCCAGACCCTGTCTATGGGTTCCCTGGCAGGGCCCTGCTACAACGTGCGATGTGCTGTATCTTCGAAAATATGGACAACCAGGACGACCTCAGCCAGTTCCTCACCTCACGTCGGGCCAAGCTCAATTTGCAGCAGGCGGGACTCCCCGATTTCGGCGGACGCCGCCGCGTGCCCGGGCTGCGACGGGAAGAGGTCGCCTTGCTGGCGGGTATGAGTTCGGAGTACTACAAACGCCTGGAACGCGGCAACGCCAAGGGCGTCTCGGAGTCCGTGATCGACGGAATCAGCCGGGCCCTGCAATTGGATGCTGCCGAACACTCGCATCTGCAGGAGCTGATCCGCTCGGCCAACGCAGGAACCCGCCCGCAACGCCGGCGTCACCCACGCAGGACGCAGCTCACCCCGGGCGTGCAGCAGACCATCGATGCCATGTCCGGTGTCCCGGTGTACGTGCAAAACGGACGCCTTGACGCGGTGGCCACCAATCGCCTGGGCCGGGCGCTTTTCTCCCCGATATTTGACGATGCGGCAGCGCCGATCAACGCCGCACGGTTCATATTTCTTGATCCACGGGCGCAGGACTTCTACCGGGAATGGGAATCCAATACACGCGAGATCGTTGCGCTCCTGCGTGTTGAAGCGGGCCGCTCACCGTACGATCGCCAACTCAGCGACCTCGTTGGAGAACTCTCGACCCGCAGCGACCTCTTCCGCAAACTGTGGGGAGCGCACGACGTGCGTGAACACCGGAGCGGTATAAAAAGAATCCACCATCCCATCGTCGGAGACCTTGACCTGACGTTCCTGGGACTGGATCTCACCACCGAGCCAGGGCTGCAGATGCTGGTGTTTTCTGCCGAACCAAGCTCCGCGTCCCACGACGGGCTGCAACTGCTGGCAAACTGGTCCGCTTCACACAGCATTGAGACGAATTCCGCGGAATCAACAACAAGCGCCAACCACAGCCCGGACAAATAGTCTGGAACGCCGCCAGCCGCCAGGACCCAATACCAAATGCTGGCGTGCATTCCCACCCTTGCCGGAATATCAAAAAGCCACTGCAATCCGGTCAGAATCGATTCAACGTTTCCAGATGACGCCTAGTGCCGTGAAAAGGCAGACACTTGGCGCCGCAATTCACGATCAGGTTCTTAGCGTGTCCCGCTCAGCTGTCTTGATTCCACACATGTTGCGAGACATGAAGTGCGGAGCGTGGATGCTTTTTGCACAGCATCGGTATTGACTACGATGATGCCAGTTCCGTTAGCCGACCGAGTAATTCCGTATTCCATAGGAGTCCCATGAAGAAACTTTCCGATCCGTTGAATCTGCGCCATGGGCGCCCTCTGCCCAATCGCCTGGTCCTTGCGCCGATGACCAATCAGCAGAGTGAACCGGACGGGACATTGTCGGACAACGAGCTCGCCTGGCTGCTCGCCCGTGCTGAAGGAGGCTTCGGCCTGTTGCAGACCGCAGCCGCTTATGTGAACCCTGCCGGACAGGTCTGGCACGGCCAACTCGGCATCTCCTCCGACGCACACCTGCCGGGGCTGGAACGCCTGGCCGCCGCTGTCACCGCTGTTGGTGCTCGATCCTCGGTTCAGCTCCACCATGGAGGCGTGCGTGCGGAGAAGGCGCTGTCCAGCCAAGACGTCGTGGGTCCATGGGACGATGCGCAGACGGGGGTCAGGGGCATGACGACCGGTGAGGTGCAACGAGCAATCGAGGACTTCGCCGAGGCCGCCGCACGAGCCGAGAAAGCTGGCATCGACGGCATCGAAGTGCATGGCGGCCACGGCTACCTTGTCGGCCAATTTCTCGACGCCTCGAACAACCTCCGAACGGACGGGTATGGGAGCAACCCCACCGGACGAGCCCGCTTCGTGAAAGAAGTCGTACACGCGATTCGGGAACGCACCGGCCCCGACTTTCACGTCGGGCTCCGACTATCCGTCGAACGTTATGGCTTGGTCTTGGAAGACATGGTCCAGCTTGTCGGCGAGCTCTTCGCCAGTGGGGACATTGACATCCTCGACCTGTCGTTGTGGGACGTAGAGAAGCTTCCCGCCAACGCCCCCGAAGGCAGCCAAACACTCCTCGAACACTTCCTCAACCTGCCACGCCATAGAACAGTCCTCGGCGTTGCTGGGCACATAGCAAGCGCCGAGGCAGTGCAGCGGGTACTCGATCAGGGGGCCGACCTCGCCTACATCGGCAAGGCAGCCATCGCTGACCATGCCTTCGCTCATCAGGCAATTGCCGACCCTGGCTACCACGCACCAGCCTTCCCCGTGACACGGGAGCATCTACGCGTGGAAAAGCTCGGAGAGCCGTTCGTGAGCTATTTCGAAACAAACTGGCCGCACCTGGTGGAAGGCTGAGTCATCCAACGCTTCCGTTGCACCGCGGGAAAGGCTGAAGCAATCTCGCGCTGATCGCACGAATGCTCTAGGCATCAATTTCGGGTTGAGCCCACCTCAAAAGGCGCGCCCGGGACTCAGTGTGGTCTCCAGGACAGCACTAGAGGATTTAGCCACCGGAGTACAGACGGTTGGGGAACGCCTGCCCATGGCCTCAAATGATGATTGACTAAACAGATGACGTCGCACTTCTACCGCCCAGCTGAGGGCCACCGGCTGCCGCATGATCCGTTCAATGCAATTGTCGGCCCGCGTCCCATCGGTTGGATTGGCACTCTTTCCCCTGCTGGCGTTCGCAATCTCGCGCCCTACAGCTTCTTCAACGCGTTCTCCTACAAGCCGCCCCTCATTGGCTTCTCGAGTACCGTCAACAAGCACACAGCGCGCAACGCTGAGCTCAGCGGTGAGTTCACCTGGAACCTTGTCACACGATCCCTTGCAGAGCAGATGAACATGACCTCGACGACGGCCGACGTCGATGAATTCGCCGCATCCGGCTTGGAAGCCGCCGATTCCGTTGATATCAGTGCACCACGTGTTGCAGCCTCGCCCGTGAGTTTCGAGTGCCGGGTCAGTGACATTCTTCCATTGCGGGGTGCAGACGGGCACACGTCTACCGGCGTGCTCACGATAGGGGAAGTCGTCGCCGTACACATCGATGAAGCCATGATCCCCGAGGGGATCTATCAGACGATTCTCGCCCAACCTGTCCTGCGTGCCGGCGGGCCAACTGCCTACTTCGAGATCCTTGCAGAGGGCCGTTTTGATCTCGTGAGGCCACGCTAGAACATCATGTGAGCAGGGCAGGCCACACTGCTGCAAACTTGACGCGCTGGTGCAGCTGAGAGTGATCTACGAAGGCCTGGTTCACGTCCGGGTCGAACCGAACTTCGTAAAGGAATCAACCCCGGCGAACCAGCCGACTGCCAGCCCTTCTCCGGACTGCACCCAAGGCCTGTCCTCAATGTGGTCCCCGACGTGGCGGAATTTGCCGCCAAGAAACAGCAGCGGCTCCACCTTGTTGACCTTCAGGGCAGTCACCTCGCCGACCACGATGATGTGGTCACCGCCGTCGTAAAGGTTCCAAGGTTTGCACTCGAGGGTCGCGGCGTTGCCCAACAGCACGGGGACATTTCCGTCCGGGATCCAGTCGGGCTCGCGGTTCATGCGCCGGCCCGCGAAGAGCATGGCGGTGTCCAGCTGGTCCACGGAGAGGATGTTGATGGCGAAGGGTGCGCTTTCCAGGAGCCTAGCGGCCTTGGAGCTGCGCGGGAGGGTGACCTGAGCCAATGGCGGGTCCAGTGACACGGCAGTGAAGGCGTTCACCGTGGCTCCGTGAGGGGTGCCGTCCGCTCCGCGGGTGGTCACCACGGTGACCCCGGTCCCGAACTGGCCGAAGGCGTTTCGCAGCTCACCGGCGTCGACGGCGTTGACTGTGGTTTCTTGCGTCATCACTGAATCTCTTTCACGTGGGAGGTGCGCCCGGGCGGGAGCACCTCCCACGGTTTGGGACGACAACGGCGGGGCCCCGGATGCATTCCAGGATCCCCGCCGTGATGAGGTGTGTGAGGAACCTACTTGGCTTCGGGGTCAAGCACGAAGTCGTAGGTGGTCTGCACACCGGAACCGTCGGTTGCGGGCTGGATGTCGAGCAGCAGTTCCGGCTTCACCGCGGTGGCGATGTCGTCGTTGTTGTGCTCGTCGCCCGGGAAGTACAGCTGGGCGGTGAGTAGTTCGTGGCCCGGTGCCGAGACCTTCAGGTGCAGGTGGGCCGGACGCCAGGCGTGCCAGCCTGCGGCGGCGATCATCTGACCGCAGGCACCGTCGGTGGGGATCTGATACGGCGCGGGCTGCATGGTGCTGATCTGGAAGTTCCCTTCCGCGTCGGCGATGAAGGTGCCGCGCAGGTTCCAGTCCGGGATGTTCGGGGCGAACTGCGAGTAGAAGCCCTCTTCGTCGGCGTGCCACAGTTCGATCGTGGCGTTGGACAGTGCCGAGCCATCGGTGGAACGGACCTGGCCCTGGAAGAGCAGCGGGGTGCCCTTCTCGTCGTCGCGCATGGAGATCTTGGCCGGGGAGTTCTGCTTCGGGGCCTCCGGGATGTAGTACGGGCCCTCGATGGAACCCTTGTTGCCCTCGCGGTGGTCGGTGGCGACTTCCTCAACGGAGTGCTCGAGCCACACGTCCAGGAACAACGGCCATTCACCGTCCGAGCCGACCTTGATCAGCCATGCCTTCAGGGCGTTGAACTCGTCGTAGCTCACGCGCTCTTCGAGAACGATGTCATTGGCAGCCTTGATCAACTTGCTGGCCAGCAGGTTGACGCGCTCGACGTCGGCCACAACAGTGGAGGTTTTGCCGGACTGGCGGAAACGATCGGTGGCTGCGTTACCTGAGGCGGCTGCGGTGGCGGTGGTTTCGGTGCTCACGAGTTACTCCTTCTTTTCTCCTACTGGAGGGGGGTGTTGATGCGCTGGTTCGGGATCACATGGTGCAGTGATAGCTGTCACAGCGACTTTGCTTGCATTCAATGTATGCCGCTTATTGAGAAGAGGGAAATACTTTTTTCGACTCGATTCATATGCAAAGCATATTAGTTGGCAAGAAGTGGACACTGCGCCCTGCAATGGAAGATCGGACGGGAACTTCACGGTCCTTAGTGGGAACACAACGGCAGTGGGCCGCGTCGTCTTGACGCAGCCCACTGCCGTTGTGTTCTGGCGGCGATCATGCCGCCGATCCGCCTAACGGATCGAGTTCGGGTGCTTGGCCAACGCGGTGACCTTGATCTTCATGTAGGCGTACATCGGGAAGCCACTGAGAATCTGGTGCAGTTCGTCATTGGACTCAACGTCAAACAGCGAGTGGTTGGCGTATTCGCCGACGATGCGCCAGATGCCGGCCATCTTGCCACTGCGCTGCAGGGCACCGGAGTACTCCTTCTCGCGAGCCGTGAAATCTGCGATCTGCTCCTGCGTCAGGTGGTCCGGGAAGGTTACGTCCATGCGGGCGAGGAATATCATTGCATCTCCTGTGGGTGCTTCTTATGAGGAATTTTAGTTCTGGCGGTAGCGGGCGAGCTTGTCCGCATCGATGGCTGCGCCGACGCCGGGCACGTTGCGCACCGAAATGCGGCCACCCTTGATGCGGATGGGTTCAGCCAAAAGGTCATCGGCCATGTCCAAGAAGTTGGACAGCTCGCCGGCGCGGCGGGTGGTGGCCTCGTGGGCGGCACCAAAGGTGACGGTGGCCAATGATCCGATCTGGGTGTCGATCTGGTTTCCCATGGTGACATCCACCCCCAGTCCGGTGCACAAGCCCAGGATCTCGGTGGCCTCGGTGAATCCGCTGCGGGCGGTCTTGATGCAGATCGCGTTCGAGCCGCCGGAGAGCAGTTCGCGCGAAACATCTCCCGCGGTGGGCACCGATTCATCGCCCACGATGGGGATCGGGGATTTCTCCACGAGGCGACGGCGGCTCATGGCTTCCTTCGCATCGCAGGGCTCTTCCAGCGCTGTCAGCCCCAGGCCTTCGGTGCGGCGCAATACCTCCATAGCTTCGTTGGCGCTCCAGCCGCGGTTGGCATCCAGATAGATTTCCACATCGTCGCCCAGTCCGGCGCGCAATACGTGGCAGGCCTCGATATCCAGAGCCAGCGGGCGGCGACCCACCTTCAGTTTGAAGGTGGTGATCCCGTATTCTTCGCCAAAACGCAGTGCTTCGTCGAGTAATTCCTGGGCCGGCCGGAAGCCGAGCATGTGTGAGACCCGCATCGAATCGGTGTAGCCGCCCAGCAACTTGTGCACCGGGGTGCCAAGCGATTTGCCCATCAAATCCCACAGCGCGATGTCCAACGCACCCTTGGCCACTTGATTGTGAATGGTACGGGCCATGATTTGGTGGATCTTGCCGCGGTCAAAGGGGTCGAGTCCGATCATTTGCGGCGCAAAGATGTTCTCGACGATGGTGATGATCGACGTCTGGGTTTCGCCATAGGTGTAGGGCCTCGGTGGTGCGTCGGCCTCACCGATAAGACCGTCGTCGGTGTGGATGCGCACCAGAACGTGTTCGGCGTCCGTGACCTGGCCGCTGGCGAATTTAAGCGGGTGGGTATAGGGAATCGAATAGGGGCTCGCTTCGATGCGTTGGATCTTCACGCCGGGTTTCCTTCCGTGGGGGCTGGACCCTCAAAGAGGTCCAAGAACTTTTTCAGCAGGGCGGTTTCGGTATCTGTTTTCCAGGCGACGGCAAGATCGACCGCCGGCGCGTTGCGCAGCTGGCGGAAGACGATGCCCTGCAGGGCGAACATGCGCCGGGCGGTGGGGACCAGTGCCACACCCATCCCTGCCGCAACAAATGACAGCAGGGTCGAGGTTTCCTGGGTTTCCTGAACAACGTGGGGGCTGAAACCCGCCTGGCGGCAGGCCTCTGTGGAGATCGTATTGACAGCGGACGTCTCCGGGTAGGTAATAAAGGGTTCCTCGGCGAGGTCCGAGAGGTCGAGCAACCCGCGCGAGGCCAGCTCATGGTCCTCGGGCAGTGCGACAACCAGTTCGTCTTTTTCCAGGAATTTCAGGCTCAGTTGGTTTGAACGGATGGGTGGGCGCAACACGGCAACATCCACACGTTGTTCTTCCAAGGCGATTTCCATTTCGGGAGTGAGCATCTCCCCCTGAACGCTCAGGCGCAATCCAGGCATGTGCACCCGTGCGGCCTGAACGATCATGGGCATCAACCTGTACGTTGCGGTTCCGGAAACTCCGATCCGCAGCACGCCACTGGCACCCTGCCCCACAAGCTTGACGTCTTGTTCGAGCTTTTCAATCTCAGCCAGCAGCAGCCGGGCCCGGGCCAGCAGCAACTCTCCGGCTGCGGTGAGATCAACCTTGCGGGTGGTGCGAACCAACAACTGGGTGCCCAGTTGCTCTTCGAGTCCCTTGATCTGTTGGGAGAGCGGGGGCTGGGCCATGTGCAGGCGTTGAGCCGCACGGCCGAAGTGCTTTTCCTCAGCCACCGCAATGAAGTACCGCATCTGGCGCACTTCCACGACGTCCACCCTCCGTTTAGCGGGAACAGATATGTTCCCCTGCCAGATTAGGACGCAAAGATTACTTATGGGAAATACATACTTCAGCCGGATTCAGACCTTATAGATATAAGTCCCAGACTTACGCGCCCCTCGATCAGGCTCATGGCGCTGCTTTACGCCTCGGGCCTCCGGTGGTCGCTGAACGAGGAGCCTGCGCACTCACTTGTTCGCGATGCGAACTAATGTACAAAGAGTGAACTTCTGCTGTACCGTCACTTACGTCACCCAAACGTCCACCGGCAGGAACCCTTCTAAGCCCTGGACGTCAAATTCCAAAGGAGCAGGCCATGAATGACATGACAGTAAACGGGGCCGCCGTTACCACGCGGGCGCCCGTCATCAAGGCCGTGCGGCTCTCGCCACAGCGCCCGCTGGGCAGCCGCCCCCTACTGGTTGTGGGCTGCTCCCTCGGAACCTCCTCCGTATTGTGGGAAGAAGTGGGGAAGCTCCTTGGTGCCACGGTGGACGGGGCAGACATCGACGTGGTGGCCTGGGACCTGCCCGGCCATGGCGTCTCCCCCGCAGCCCAAGATCCGTTCACGGTGGCCGAACTGGCGGAGTCCGTCGTCGGGCTCGTGGATTCCATGGCCCCCGGAGTCAGCTTCCACTACGCGGGCGTGTCCCTGGGCGGCGCCGTCGGACTCCAATTGGGAATCGACCATGGGGACCGTCTCCTGAGCCTCTCCGTGCAGTGTTCGGGTCCAAAGCTGGGCACGCCGGCGGCCTGGACCGAGAGGGCGGAAACCGTCCGGACGCAGGGCACCGCCGTCATGATCCAGGGTTCTGCCCAGCGCTGGTTTGCTGAAGGTTTCCTGGACCGGGAGCCCGAGCTGTCCAGCCGGCTGCTGAACACCCTGCGCGACACCGACCAGTTCAGTTACGCCCACTGCTGCGGTGCGCTGGCCGGCTTTGACGTCAGAAACGAACTCGGACAAATCCGCGTCCCGTTGCTGGCCGTGGCCGGTTCAGAGGACTCGGTGGCAAGCCCGGAACTGATGCAGGAGATGGTGGATGCAGTAAACGCAGGGGCCGTCCAACGCGCCGACAAAGACACCGCTTCCGCAGATTCGGTGGCGAAACTCGCCACCCTCCCGCACGTTGCCCACCTGACACCAGCGGAGGCACCGGCCGAGGTTGCCCGCCTGCTCCTGGGCCTGATCCATCAGACCCAGCCCTGACCCCGACACCCGCTCGGGACGGCAAGACCTCCATCCACTGCGGTGATTCCTACGCCGTCACCGAGCCACACTCCACCGAACAGAAGGACGAACTCCCGTGAACCATGCGTACCTGTACGACGCTGTCCGCACCCCCTTTGGCAAGTTTGGCTCCGGCCTGGCGGGCGTCCGCCCGGACGACCTGGCCGCCCATGTGGTGCGCGAATCCGTAGCCCGCGCACCGAAACTCGACGTGGAGCGGATCGACGAGGTGGTCTTCGGCAATGCCAATGGTGCCGGCGAGGAAAACCGGAACCTGGCGCGCATGGCAACGCTGCTCGCGGGCCTGCCCACCTCCATTCCCGGTACCACGGTGAACCGGTTGTGCGGCTCCTCCATTGACGCAGCGATCATCGCCTCACGCCAGATCAACGTCGGCGATGCCGACCTGGTGCTGGTGGGCGGGGCGGAATCGATGAGCCGGGCACCGTGGGTGCTGCCAAAGACGGAACGGGCGTACCCGGCAGGGGATCTGGCCCTCTCCTCGACCACACTGGGCTGGCGGCTCGTCAACCCCGCCATGCCCAAAGAATGGACAGTGAACCTGGGCGAAGCCACCGAGCAGCTGCGCGAAAAATACGGCATCACCCGCGAACGCCAGGACGAATTTGCCGCAAACTCGCACCGGCTGGCCGATGCAGCCTGGAACAGCGGCTTCTACGACAACCTCACCTCCGTGGTGCCCGGCACGGAACTGCTGCGGGATGAGGGCATCAGAGCCGGGTCGACGGCGGCGAAGCTGGCCGGGCTCAAGACGGTATTCCGAAAGGAGGCCGACGGCGTGGCAGGCGGCACCGTAACAGCAGCGAATGCCTCACCGCTGTCCGACGGCGCGTCCGCGGCATGGCTGGGATCCGAGGCCGCGGCCGGGATCCTGGGGATGGACCCGCTGGCCAGGATCGCCGGGCGCGGTGCGGCCGGGGTGGACCCGCAGTTCTTCGGCTACGGACCCGTCGAGGCCGCGAACCGGGCGCTGGCAAAGGCGGGAATCGGCTGGGACCAGGTGGGTGCCGTCGAACTTAATGAGGCATTCGCCGCTCAGTCACTGGCCTGCATCGATGCTTGGGACATCGACCCGGGAATCGTGAACCAGCACGGCGGCGCCATCGCCATGGGCCACCCGCTGGGCGCCTCCGGCACCCGACTGCTGGGCACCCTGGCCCGCAGCCTGCAGACCAGCGGCGAACGGTGGGGCGTGGCCGCAATCTGCATCGGCGTGGGGCAGGGCCTGGCCGTTGTGCTCGAAAACGTCACCTCGAACAAGTAAGGAAGAAAATGCCCATCATTGCAAGCTCCGCGGCCGAGGCCGTCGCCGGCATCCGGGACAACTCCACCGTGCTGATCGGCGGCTTCGGCAACGCCGGGCAGCCCATGGAACTGATCAATGCCCTGCTCGACGGCGGCGCCACGGGCCTGACAGTTGTCAACAACAATGCCGGGCAGGCCGACGCGGGCCTGGCCCTGCTCATCAAGGAACGCCGGGTCCGCAAGATCATCTGCTCCTTCCCGCGGCAGTCCGACTCCTGGCACTTCGACGCCGCGTACCGGGCAGGCGAGATTGAACTGGAGCTGGTCCCGCAAGGCAACCTTGCCGAGCGAATCAGGGCCGCGGGGGCCGGGATCGGCGGGTTCTTTACGCCCACCGGCTACGGCACGATGCTCGCGAAGGGCCGGGAAACCCGGATGATCGACGGCCGCGGCCACGTGTTCGAAACCCCCATCCACGCCGACTACGCGCTCATCAAGGCGCTGACGGCGGACCGGGCCGGGAACCTGGTGTACCGCAAGACCGCACGCAACTTCGGCCCCATCATGGCCACCGGGGCCAAGGAAAGCATCGTCCAGGTCGGCAACATTGTCGAGACAGGCGAACTCGATCCGGAAAACGTGATCACACCCGGCATCTATGTCAACACGATCGTAGCGATCAACGCCACCACGCCGGCACCGGCAGAACATGGGGTCAAGTAATGAGCACGCAAGAAAACAGCACCCGGCTTGGCCGGGAGGAACTGGCCGCGCTGGTAGCCGCCGACATCAAGGCCGGCTCCTTCGTCAACCTTGGCATTGGCCAGCCCACCCTGGTCTCGAACTTCCTGCGCCCGGAACAAGCCGTCACGCTGCACACCGAAAACGGCATGCTCGGCATGGGCCCGGAAGCTCACGGGGACGACATCGACGATGACCTGATCAACGCGGGCAAGATCCCCGTCACGGAACTGCCCGGCGCGTCCTACTTCCACCACGCCGATTCCTTCGCCATGATGCGCGGGGGCCATCTTGATGTCTGTGTTCTGGGCGCCTTCCAGGTTTCGGCGACCGGCGACCTCGCGAACTGGCACACCGGGGCACCCGACGCGATTCCCGCAGTCGGCGGTGCCATGGACCTGGCCACCGGCGCCAAGGAGGTCTACGTCATGATGAGCCTGTTCGCCAAGGACGGCACCTCAAAACTCGTCGAGGCATGCACCTACCCGCTCACCGGTGTCGGCTGCGTCACCCGCATCTACACCAACGACGCCGTCTTCCTCATCACCGCCGACGGCGTGCGCGTGCGCGAAACCTTCGGCACCACGGTGGCGGAACTGCAGGAACGCATTGCCGTGCCCCTCGAAGCGGCCATCCTCGGATGATCGAGGAACAGTCCGCCCAGCCCGTCGCCAGTGACCAGTATGTACAGTCGCTGGCCCGCGGACTGTCAGTCATCCGGGCCTTTGACGCGGACCATCCGGCCATGACCCTGACCGAGGTGGCCCAACGCACGGATTTGAGCCGGGCCACCTCCCGCCGCTTCCTGCACACACTGGTGGAGCTGGGCTACGTCCGCACGGACGGCCGGGCCTTCTCCCTGACCCCGTCCGTACTGCAATTGGGGTATTCCTACCTGTCCGCGCTCTCACTCCCCCAGCTGGCGCAGCCCCACCTGCAGGCGCTCTCCGCCTTGCTGGGGGAATCGACGTCGGCAGCCGTGCTCGACGGCGGCGACATCAGTTATGTGGCGAGGGTCGCGGCCCGGCGCATCATGAGTGTCGGTATCACCGTGGGCACCAGGTTCCCGGCCCACGCAACCTCGATGGGGCGTGTGCTGCTGGCCGGACTGCCACCAGCCCAGCTTGACGAGTACTTTGCCGTCCACCCGGTCACGCCCATGACGCCTAAAGCCGTGGGGTCGGAGCCGGAACTGCGGCAGGTGCTGGCCGGCGTACGGGACCAAGGGTGGTGCCTGCTGGACCAGGAACTGGAGGTGGGCCTGATGTCCATGGCCGCCCCGGTACGCGGCGCCGGCGGTGAGGTCACAGCCGCAGTCAACGTTTCCCTGCAGGCTCAAGCCGTGGATGGGCAGGACGATCCGGAGGCGTTTCTGGACACTGTGCGCGAGCAGCTGCTGCACACGGCCGCCCTGATCTCCGCCGATCTCGCCGCCGGACGATAGCCGACGCGCCGTGCAGCCGTCACGCCTGCGCGGCGCTGACCGGCCACCAGGTTGGCGGGCGTTGGACAGTCATTCCGTGATCGCCACGTGTTGACCAAGATCGTGTTCAGGATTCATCTGGCCGACTGCACTGTGGAGGCTTAGTCCCCCGGCAAGATGCCGATCGGTGGTTTGGAAAGCCGCCGTAGTCCCTTGTGGACACGGCCGCTTCGTCTTTTTACAGTCTGTGCATCATTTCGAGACCAATGCAGGCCAGACAGTACCGCTCAAAGCATTCCCGGAGGAAGAGAGTCGGTTCGCTGCCCAATGATGCTGCGGGATGAACCTTCTTTACACATTATTTGCAGGCGCCTCCTCAATTAGCTCGAGGGCTCTGCGCCGCGATTTTCTTGGCCATGGCCTCAATTCCCGCCCGGAACACAAAAAGGCCTCTGAACTGCGGGTTTACTCTTCTTGTCCGGGTGCGCCGAGGCGCCAGATCACGTTCTATTCACGTTATTGAACGAAAAGTTGATCACATTTCTGAAATTTTCGGGGTCTATTTCGAATCCACCTGAGGTCACGACTTTCAATCCGCGCGCATAAAAGTGGTGGAAATCCGGGGCTCATCCAGGCACGAACGACCTGCGACCCTGACTGCCAATAATTGGCCCTCCGATCGCCCTGCTCACGGAACTGGCGACCGCCGGTTACCAAAGAAATTCCCTCAAGACCGTAAACAGCCCGGCGTGGCGGATCCGATCTTCAAGCTCTCGTAATTCGGCAGAATTGCCCTAAACCACCATCCCAACGGCCGGCTGCGGCAGGTCCATTCCAACGCGGCGAGTACCTTGCAGTCGGCCAGACGCCGAACCCGTAAGCCGTTTTCTCACCGGTCAGACTCGCCCTGACCAGCAGCTTTGAATTGGCGCCATATTTTGTGTCCTGTTTAGCCTGTCCGGTAACTTGTCCGGTGGGCGACAAACGATGCGGTTCTTGCCACGGTTTCAGTCAGGAGTTCGGCACGGCAAGACTGCTTGGGGCTCTGTATGCGCAGGTGATGGCGATTCCTCACCTGCGTTTTCAATCATTTAGGCGATTTGGATGCGTTCGTCCCCGAGCTCGACCTCGATGCGCAACGTGCCTCCGATCGCTTCAACATATTTGCGTAGCGTGTCGACTTGGGCGCGGTCAATGTCACCGTGTTCGATCCGCGAAACCCGGTTCTGGGTAACGTTCAGACGACCAGCCAGCTGTACCTGAGTCAGCTCGGACGCCTCACGCAGTTCACGCAGACGGTAAGCACGAACCTCATCAAGCATCCGCTGCTTATGCCCCTCCACGACCGCCCGGCCGACCGGACGCTTCGCCAGCATCTCCTCAATGGACATAGCCATCACGACTCTCCTTTCAAAGTCTTCAAATGATCATCGAACAAGTCATCAGCTATCGGAATATTTTTCGTGTACCACTTAGACCAGTTTCCAGCCTTGTCCCTCGCCACCAGCAAAATCGCCTGACGCCGCGGATCAAAGGCAAACAACACCCGCAGCTCCGACCGCCCACTGGACCCTGGCCGCAGTTCCTTCATGTTCTTGTGCCGCGACCGAACAACGGTGTCCACCAAGGGCCGGCCAAGCTGCGGCCCGCGCTCGGCCAACAACTCCAGGGCAGCAACCACTTGCGCATAAGAGTCCTCATCCAGACCGAACAGCCATGCCTCAACCAAACCCGCGTCGACGTTCCACATCACCACCACAATACAACACATAGGTGATACAACTCAAGGGTTATATCGAATCTGATCTGCCGACAAATTAGTAGGCCTGGAGCCAAGTAAGGGGTTGCAACTCATTCCGCGCATCAACCTTCTACTTGTTCGCAGTTTGGCGCACGAAACTTATTCCAATTTGGGCCGACAAGGTCGGCCAGTCGGAGGCGAATGGCCCCGAAATTCGGACGGATAGTGCTCCGCTCCCCCAACAAAGAGTCACCAAAAAGCACACTTCACGGCCTTATGGAGTCTGAACACGAGAAATACCGCTTCAGAACATCAATTCCCAGCGTTCAGCCCTTCCCCACCACCAACAAAATTCCGGTAGGTACTATGGCCTCGGCTGACTTCTGCCCCATCAGTGACGACCCTTAGAGCCGCACCGATCCACCCATCAAACAGGTGGCGCACTGGGACAGACCTCCCCAGATAAGAACATTTACTTTCCCCCTGCCGCCGCATTTACACACTGGCCGTTTCGGTGGAACGGGCTTCACCATCTTGCGCTGGCCTATCCCAACCAGCATGCCTACTATGCGGTTCGTGTCCCTCGGTGCAGGGATTTGCCTCCGGTTTCCTTCCCACCCCACCTCACGGTGACGCAGTTACCATCGACTAGTTAAACCACCTTCTCCTTCAGAGGACTTTCACCTCTAAGCAAATGCCCAGGCTGGGCATACACCCAGAAGTGCCGCCCCAACAAGGTGTTGAGGCGGCACTTTCGTGGGTCAGCGCTTCCGTGGGTCAGGGGCACAGACCCTAACTGAGATTTGTCAGCGAGTCGCCGGGCATTCCGCCGGTCACGTTCACTGTGAATACATTAGGTCCACTTCGAGTGACCCTAACCATGTCTCTCGGTGCGTTTGCCTTGGAGGAAACGTGGGCAATAGCCGCTTCCAAGGTGTGGTCGATGGTTGACTGGTCCCAAATTTTCAGGGTTAAGGTGTTCAATTCAAAGTTCATGCGCCATTGCTTTCTTTGACTGTTCCGGCCACCTCGTCATTGAGGCAGCCTCTTCAGGCTATGTCAGCTTCCACCCTCGAAGGCCCTCAATGTGACGGAGCACTCAAAAATCCTCTACCAAATGCGTAACATAGCCGCTCCTGTTAGCTGACTAGTTCGCGATTCAGCTCCAGCTCACAGGAGGGCATGAATGTTATGAGCCACCCACTTGGGCTGCATCCAATGCAGGTAGCGCTGGCCCTTGAGGACCTTCCCCGCATGGCGCTTGAGCGCGAACCCAGCTCTACATTTCATCCAAAGAAGACTCGCTAGGCTCCAAGCCAGTCCAGCAAGGGCGACAGAGAAACCACACCGGTGACATCCACAGCGACGCTTGAGGCCTCTGGCTAGTCAGTTGATGCCAGCAGATCTAGGACAAAGCGAGCCATCACAATTCTGCCGGCCATGAATACCCGCAGTTCCTCCGAATCGGGCTCCCCCAAGCGCTGGGAAGGTACTGCAGACAACCCCGTAAAAAGCGCCATAGTCATCGCATGACCTCGCAACACCGCTGATTCCCGCACATCCGCTCCGGACTCGGCCAGCCCGTCGCAGTAAGCGTGAAAGCAGAGAGGCTCCAATCGGTAGAGTTCCTCGCCGCTCATCAGCCCATTGTTAACTAAGCCCGACAACAGCTGACCGAGGTCAAAACCAGCGCATGCCGCTCCATAGGCTCCCCAGTCAATGACGACGAATCGCGGCGACGCTCCTGGCTCGCCTACGCTCGCCTCCCTCGTTTCGATGAGAAGGTTCTGTGGACTCGCATCTCCGTGCGCCGGAAATGTAGGAAGCTCAAGAATCTCATCGACCAGCTGGTGGGCCCGATCCGTCAGCGAGCGGAGCCCAGCAATGAGTTCGGCGCTGGCACCCTCGGCAACAGCAGGCACCTGCCACAATTCATCGCCACGAAGGCTCGGAATGTAGATCAAGGACCCCACTGAATCGAGGAAGTACCGGAGACGTTCGGCATCCTTTTCTATCGAGAGCGCCGGTCCACTCTGACGAACAGCTCCGCTTCCTGCCAGCCTTCCCAGCAGTGCGGCTGCCTGGCAAAACACATCGTCCGTCCACCCATCATCAGGACTTTGGGTGACATCCTCCAGCCAGATGGCAACGCGTTGATCATCGAGCTCGTTGATGGCAAACACCTCGGGAAGACGTCCGCCGTCGGGCATGTTATTCGCTAGATCGGAGGCGTACACCTGTGCTTCGGTGCGCCACGGATAATTGCGCACCAAACTCTCCCTGAAGTGATCAGGCACCTGCCATATCCCAGACCACAACGCCGGCGACTGGATTGACTTCACGACAACGCTGAACGGGACTGATTTGCCGGGTACCTCTGAACCACCCATTCGGGCAGTTCCGGTGACGCGCCACAAGCCACCAGTGGTCATATTGAAGAGCGGAACTTGGATCGGCGCAGCGTTGGCGAAACCTATTTCCACCGGAGGCAGATGCAGAGCCGCGCCGGCGATTCGGCCCAGCTCCGACCCTGTGGGAGCGGCTGGGCCCAAGATGTCGAGATTCACTAGCGCGGCGTTGTTCATGGCGCTCCCCTGGGAAGAATCGAGATGCTCCCCCACGACAAGTCAATGGTTAACTAACTGTACCAATAATGGTAAAGTTAATTTATGAAAAATGTCAACGGCAAGTCCCAAATTGACATGCAGCCCTCCATGCCAGCGCTGTTGATTGGCGCCTTCGAGAATTTCCGAACTGCTCTCAACGCCGCGTCGCTGCCTGGCCTGAGGCCTTCCCACTACCGCGTGATGGCACTGATCCCTGCGGAGGGGCTCAAGCTCAGCGAGCTTGCCCGGCGAGCTGATATCACCAAGCCCGGAATTGGCCAGTTCATAGCGCATCTACAACGAGAGGGATACGTGGTCCTGGATCGCAATCCAGCAGATAATCGCTCAAAGATTGTCACGTTGACCGCATCCGGTGTTGCTGCGGCGGATCTGTCGCGGCAGCTCATCGCCGAAACTGAAGAGCACTGGGCCACAATCCTGGGCACCGACCGCTACCGCGAACTACGCCAGACCCTACTGGAGCTCAAAGCGCTCTCAGACCCCGAGCCCAACAAGTCGTAGCCGAGGCCACCTCCGGTGTCGATTCATGCCCAGATGAAACCACTCCGGCAGCGCTAACGAGGAAACCATCCACGGGCCAGCGCCCCAAAGTGTCCATACCCGACAAAGCGTGATTGCGATTCATAGGTGATCAATAGCTCGAAGTCGCCCATGCTCAACGGCACGCACGAACAGGACTCCCGCGAACGTGACTTCGTGAATACGCAGGTCCCCGAGACGACGGTGTCCGCCAACGATCGAGATGCCCTCGGCCGAACCTGATGGCCTTTCAAAACACTAGGGTTGTGCTCGCGGAATGCGTCGCGGACAGCTTCGATCGCAAAGTTGTGGCGCGCCAATTGGCAAAACAAGGCACCGGACCGGTACCTGCAGACCTTCGGTGGCACCAACGAGATCATAAAGGAACTGGTGGCCCGATCACCCTAATGCCAGACGATTCCCTTTGCTGATCTACCCGATATACCCAAACACGACGTCGGACAACTCACCATCCGCGCCATACCTGTGGCTCGCTCTGGGTTGCGGCCTCGCACAGAGCGTCGCTCAAGGCCCGGATGCGGGGTTTGCTCTCGTAGCGGAAGAGACAGACCGCATCGCCGGTGAAAACTATCGGGCTCTCCGTCGACATATCTATTTCCTCACCCCTGACGCTTTGGACTGGCTTCGGCACGGATCACCCAGTACTGATGGCTCAGCGGAGCCTATCGAATCTTCTCCATACCCGCATTCTTCCCGCCGGGCGGAGAAACCGGCTCGGGCCCAATGAAGCATGTTGAGCCAGTGCAGGGATGGGCACTTTTGAAACGACTTGAAGTCTTCTCATTAACCCCTGCAAGGATTCGCACCGCACTAAAGGCCATAAAGCCACTGGAAATCTCACCAACCACCCCAGTGAAGCGCAACGCGAAACGACCGACGTCGATCATGACTGATTCGACACATTCCAGGAATTCGACAAGCAACTTGATCAAGTAGCTTGTAGGATCGTCTCATGACCGACCCACTCATGACACGAGCCTTCTTCGAAGCACTCCACCCACTGCTGCGACGCCTCACCAGCGAACGCACCATCTCCGCAGGAAAGATTGGGGTACTGCGGCATCTGGCGCTGCATGGGCGAGCGACAACCTCGGAATTAGCCACAGCCATACGCGTCAGTCCCCAAGGGATTTCACTTGCCGCGCGGGAGCTTGAACGCTTGGCATTTGTGGTGCGGGTCCCAGATGAGGAGGACCGCCGTCGAGCCTGGATCGAAATCACGGAGGCGGGATCTCAGCGGCTGGGCAAAGAAACGTTGGCGGGTGAGGGCTGGCTGGGCCAAGCCATCACCGAAAAGTTGACGCTCGAGGAGCAGAAGACGCTCGAAACAGTGATCCCGATCTTGAAGAAGCTTGGCGCGGAGCCGGCCGTTGACTAACGCGCGTTCCCGCCTAGTTCCGGCTCTCATCTACGCTGCACTTTCGACGGCGATCGTGAGTTCGCTGGGCATGTTGCTGGTGCCCACCATCTCCCGCGAGATGGATGTCTCAGTCAGCACGGCGCAGTGGATGCTGACTGTCAATCTCTTGGTTGGCGCCATTGCGACGCCGGTCATGGGCCGGCTCAGCGACGGTCCACACAAGAAGCGGCTGCTGCTGGTGTCCTTGCTCATCATCCTCATCGGATCCCTCATCGCGGCGACGGCAGCAAACTTCACCATCTTTCTAATCGGGCGGGCACTGCAAGGCCTGACCTACGGGATCGTTCCGGTGACCATTGCGCTGGCCCGGCGCTACGTTCCGGCCAAGTCAGCGCAGGCTGCCATCTCTAGTTTGTCGGTGACGGTATCCACTGGAATCGGAATCGGCTATCCCCTGACCGGCATCATCGCTGGACTCTTCGACTTTAGGATCGCGTTCTGGTTTGCCGCTTTGTTTGTGGTCACGGCCATCATCGTTGTCCACCGCGTTATGCCAGAAGGGACTGATACTCAAGCCACAAGTACTCCCTTCGATTTCACCGGAGCAGCCCTCCTCGGTTTAGGTTTGGGCGCCCTTCTGCTGGGTATTGGTGAAGGCCCCAATTGGGGATGGGTTTCTCCGTGGACCCTTGGCGCATTCATTCTCGCGGCAATCACCCTGACCGCGTGGGCTCGACTTGAACTACGCAGTGACTATCCGTTGATCAACCTCCACGTGCTAAAAAACGGCGAGGTGATGCTGGCTAACTGCACCGCAGTGGGGCTGGGCGCGGCAATGTACATTGGCCTGTCAATTTCAAGCCTCATCGCACAAGCCCCCGCCATTACCGGTTATGGCCTTGCGATGCCGGTTTTCTGGGCTGGCTTCGTCATGTTCCCGCTCTCGGTGGGAAGCTTTAGCGCGAACCGATTGGTACGTCGCTTCTCACATCGAATTCATCTGGCGACGCTGTTACCCATCGGCACAGCTGCCATGACGGTCGCCGGAATGCTGCTCTGGTTTGCCCACACTGAACTGTGGCAGATCCTCATTGGGATGTTGGTCTTGGGCCTGGGCATGGGCGCCAGCTATGCCGCCATGCCGGCGTTGATCGCCCGCAGCGTGGCCGCTGAAGAGCTTGGCAGCTCTGTAAGTTTCAATCAAGTACTGCGCACAGTGGGAAGTTCCTTTGGCACCGCGGTGGCCGGGGCGGTACTCGCAGCGAATATGGCCCCTGATCTACACCCCACTCACACGGGTATTACTGCGACGCTGGCGATCGGCGCAATCCTCTGTTTAGCAGTATTCGTTGCCCTTTTGGCTCGCAACTTGATAGCGCGTTCCCGGCCTGTCACAGGCTAGGCAACAGCGCTAGGGCACAAACGTCTCATCCCGCCACGGGCAAGCATGAGGACGATGATCAGAGCGGTCACTTGGAAGAAGCCCCCAAGCTGAACGGCATCACCGAAAACCAAGGCAACCAGTTCCAGAACCACAAACTTGCTACCCGGGAGCACCAACAGCAGGGCCGCAACATTAATGACTCGAACACTTGCACTCTTAGTGGTCTTGATCCGCCCAACGATGTTCTTCTTGACCCACAACACTAAATCGAGGACGACCTTGAGCAGGATTGCTGTCAGGAGCGCCAGCAGGAATGATTCGGAAATGACCTGCGGGAACAGCTGGGTGAAAGCCCCGAGCACCACCAGGTACACGAAGACATCCACGAGATCGATCGCTCGGATAATCACTCGCCGAGCATAACAAGGCCAAGCCGCCCCGTGTTAACACTAGTTTGAGGCGAAGCCGGGTAGCTGGAAAATACCGTGCTCCAGGCACCGAAGTGATGGGGGTCTGGAACAGGTTTTTCCACATCCCGGAGGGCCGGAAATGTCTTGGACTCTTCGAAGACTACGGCAGGCATGACGCCTCTTGCTCGCAAAAAGCAACGCTCATCTCGGCCGAGGCCGGTGGCCTAGGCTCTATCGAGATGGTTCCGACAGCACGGCATTATGACGAGCGAACAAGCCTATGAGACAGGCCATCTCGAGACCACTTGAACCGTTCAATAGAGTCGTCCTATGAATGAGTCCCCCGCAAATTCCGTTACCCTTCGTTTCCTTGCTGCCCCCACCGACGTTGGCCACAGCGGATCCGTGGACGCCGGCACCGTCCTGGAGTGGGTTGATAAGGCTGCCTACGCCACCGCTGTGGGCTGGGCCAAGTCCTACTGTGTGACAGCTTATGTGGGTAATATCCACTTTGCGGATCCCGTCAACAGCGGCGACATGGTGGAAGTTGAGGCCACCGTTGTGTACACCGGACGTTCCTCAATGCACATCAAAACCGTGGTCTCCTCAGGCGATCCACGTGGCGGAACCCCCACCATGCGCAGCCAGTGCATCGTCATCTTTGTGGCCGTGGGCGAGGACGGCAAGCCCATCCCCGTGACACCGTTTGAGCCGGTCACAGCCCAGGATATCCATCACCGCGATGACGCCCTGGACCGCGTTAGCGTCCGGGAAGAAATTGTGGAATCCATGAAGGTCCAGGAATACACCGACGCGGGAACGGCCGAACGCGTGGTCCTACGCTTCCTCGCAGCCCCCACGGATGTGAACTGGGGCGGCAAGGTTCACGGCGGAATCGTCATGAAGTGGATCGATGAGGCCGCCTACCTGTGCTCAAGCCGGTATTGCGGCACGGACACCGTGGCCGTGTTTTCCGGCGGCATTCGCTTCTACCGGCCTTTGCTGATCGGCCACGTGGTGGAGGTCGAGGCCCGGCTGGTTTACACGGGAAACAAGGGCATGCACATCGCCGTCCACGTCCGCTCCGGGGATCCTAAGGACCGTGAGATGAACCTGACCACCTCCTGCCTGACCGTCATGGTGACTCGTGATCACGCGGGGAATTCGGTTCCGGTGCCGCCGTGGGTCCCCGTGTCTGAGGAGGACAAACGGCTGCACGCCCACGCCAAGGACCTCCTTGAAATCCGTGGCCGGGTGCCCGGAAACAGGCTCCCGAATCACCTTTTGCCAGCGGGGACCTAGCCGCGCAGGTGAGGCGAACGCCGTCGGACTTCACATATCAGGGGCGAGAGAGTGGACATGATGCGGGCAAGGGCGCGCTCCTTACTCTTGGGCGTATAGGCCTGCAGCAGCGGCAGCATCAGCAGGTACCGCTCCGAGCGTGGCAGCTCCTCGAAAGCGGAGAGCGCAGTTGGGTTCAGGGCCAGGTTCGCGAGCAATTGGGCGGGCGGCTGAGCAGTTCGCTGCGGGGCATAGGCCCCGCTCCACCGGCCATCTGCTGTGGCCTGCTCCATTTCCGCCAAGCCCGCCGGGGGCATGCGGCCAGCCGCCAGGAGCGATTCAACCCGAGCCACGTTGCCCTGCGACCACGGACTGCCCGCCCGCCGGGGCGAGTAACGCTGCACAAAGGACAGCTCGTCGTAGGACTTTCGCTGGCCATCAATCCAGCCAAAGCAAAGTCCCACGTCGCCCGCGTCAACAATAGAGATGAGCTCCAGTGCTGCATGACGCTTGGCTATGCGCAACCACGCTTCACTGTGTTGCGCGTGCTGGGTTTGCAACCAGGAATGCCATGCGCGGCCGTCACGGAATTCGAGCACGTCCATGGCTCACTCCTCCACCACCGTTTGTGTCTTCCGCTATTGACTGCCTCACCAGCGTAGGCGCCATGGTGCGGTTATGACGGGCCAGAACCTTATTGTTTCAGCGCGGCTCGCACGGCGGGCAGGACTTCGGTGGCCAAGAGTTCAATGGAACGCAGGGTTGCAGTTTGCGACAAACCACCCAATCCCACCTGAGCGAGGAAACGTGTGTGACCTAAGACCTCATGCTCCCACAGGATCTTGTCCACAATTTCGGTCGGACTTCCCGCGAAGAGTGCGCCGCGAGATCCGGACCAAGCGTCAAAAC
Organism: Specibacter sp. NPDC078692; assembly: GCF_040686835.1. Taxonomy (NCBI): domain Bacteria; kingdom Bacillati; phylum Actinomycetota; class Actinomycetes; order Micrococcales; family Micrococcaceae; genus Specibacter; species Specibacter sp. NPDC078692. The sequence continues at coordinate 58,094 of NZ_JBFBLV010000015.1, read as the reverse complement.
TGGCCCGGTCCATCCTGCCAGCGCGTGGCATGTTTTGCTCAATGTAGGAGGAATAGTGCGGGAAGAACGTGTCCTTGGCGCCTTGGGACGTTTCCTCAACGTAGAAGTGCGAGGTGACACCGATCTGCCCCGGCTCCCTGCCAGCCTCTTGTGCCGCACGTCGATACAACTGCGCCAGCGCCCCAAATCGTTCAGGGGCACCCAAGATTGCCAGATACAACGGCATGCCCAGCCGGCCAGCTCGCTCGACAGAAGAGGGCGTACCGCCGACAGCAGCCCAGATGGGCAGTTGAGCCTGCACCGGCCGCGGCCAGACGCCGGCGTCCGTCAGCGGCGCACGCGTGGTGCCATTCCATGTGATGGGGTTTTCCTCGCGAATGCGCAGCAGCAGATCGAGCCGGTCCTCAAAATATTCGTCATACCGCTCCAACTTCTGGCCGAACAGCGGGAAGGATTCCACATAGGCGCCCCGGCCCGCGGTGATCTCCGCACGTCCGCCACTGATGAGGTCCAGTGTTGCAAAGTCTTCAAAGACACGAACGGGGTCAGAGCTGGAGAGCACCGTGACGGTGCTGGTGAGGCGGATGTTCTTGGTTTGCGCGGCGGCAGCCGCCAACACCACAGCGGGTGAGGAGACTGCAAAGTCTTCACGGTGGTGCTCGCCCACTCCGAATACATCCAGCCCGGCCTCATCTGCTACGCGGGCCCACTCAAGGATGTCGCGCGTGCGTGTCATAGCGTCGATGGGTTGGCCATGGGCATCGCGGGTCAGCTCACCAAAAGTGAAGATGCCGATCTCAAACGGCTTGGTGCCACTCATGCCGAGACCACCCCATGGGCACCGACTTCAAGGGTGAGGAAGTCGCGGACATCACTGAGTTCGGCCGCGTTGATCCCATGCGCCAGCCCCGGATAAACGTGCTCGGTCAGCGAGGTGTGCTGCGGCAAATACTCGCTACTGCGCGTGATGGCAATCGGTGCGATAACCCGGTCCTCGGCTCCACGCCCCCAGAACAGTGCCGGGCGTTGTTCAATCAGCTGACTGTCCCCCGGCTGCGCGGCACCCAAAACAAATCCGCCCAACACCACCGGCGCCACCACACGCTGCGGCCGGGTACGCAACAGCTGGCTGGCCATGAGCCCGCCTTGCGAGAAACCGATGGGAACAATGCGAGTTTCCGAGTTCACGTTTTCATCAATCCAGGCCCAAATCGCTTCAGTGGCTACTTCTACCGGGGCGGCGTCGGGATTTCCGGGGGTGGTAATGGAGAACCACGCCGCTCCCCCATTGCCCACCTCCAGCGGTGCCCGCAGGGAAGCCCACGGCAGCTCCAGCCCCAGGGCCGGTGCCAACTGCGTGAGATCGCGCTCATTGGAACCGAAACCATGCAGGAAAAGGACCATCGCCTCAGGAGTATCGGTGGTGTTCCAGCCGGGTGATCGCACATCGCGCAGGGTGGTGTTCATTCAAACTCCTTGGGTAGTGGCCAGCTACAGCACTGTGCCTAATAGCTTAAAGATACACCCTTTACTTGTAGCTTCAACTATCAGGTAGCGGGGTTGACCGCATTACGACGGCGAAATGCTCGCTTTGCTCCTTGAGTTCCAGCGCGACCCTTAAACGAAACAGCCCGTGCATATCAGCACGGGCTGTTCACGGTGTCCAGCAGGGGCACGATGCCCTGCGCCAGGGCAAGGGGCGCCTAGGCGGACGATGAGGTGATCGAAATGCGTAATGGTCATTTCGGAGCCTCCTTTCAGTGGGGTGCCGTCGCCGGCTCCGGCACCGCTTCAGGAGCAGCGGAGACTACCGGATATTGAAGAGGTCAACTCGAACGATCTCGCGATACTGACGTTCGCGAAGCTGGTTGAACTTTTGTTGATCCACGGGCGTAAAGAAGATCCTCTTGATGGAAGACTTCGTGGGCTTGGGGTTCATGATGGCACCTCCTTTCGACGCTGGATGTGAATAAGTGGACATATTGGGGCGCGACAAATAAAGCCTTCTTTTCTTTTATTGAATAAACGAAAAATGGCATCATAAGAGTACAAAAATGCGCGATTTGTTTTGTACGAATTTATCGGACCGGGACATTATGGGTTCCCGCAGAAGCAGCAGTTTCAGCCCTCACAACGCATGTGAGGTGCAGAGAATTACTGGCTGTGGTTGCGGTGAATGACCTGGATCATCGGTCCGAAGCTTGCTGCATAAATGCGGCACTGGCCGAACGCCTTGCGGTGGCGGCCCTACGCTGTGACAGTGGTTAGATGTGCCAGCGGTTGTCGGGCGTGCCAGTAAAGGCATGATGAGATCCGATAATTCCGGACTTGATATTTGTAAACATCATGACCTCCCTTCAGTTGCACGCGGACATCCCGGACAACTCGTCGGGGACTACTAGATAAACTACAACAGAATCTCCGCATAAATCCAGTCTGAATTGAAATAATCCCCAATATTTCATTTTTATTGTCACCGCCGGCCAGAAATCTCTCCCTCGGCTCCAGATTTTGAGCTCTTCTGGCATCACCATCGGCTCGGCTTCCACAAAACGCACGGCACCAGCGGACCTGAGCACATCAGATCTGCTGATGCCGTGCGTGACCGAAGGTGCCGCGGTATCCGAAGATTTCCACGGGGTTGCTTGCTATTGCTCCGGCACCCAGGACGGGGCAGGCACTCCGCCCCCTGTGAGACTGTCGCAGTGGACAAGCTGCTGGTCAATCCGTTGTAGCGGACATTGCGAGAACACCTGCTGCGTGTTGTTGAGCGGGGTGCCGTCTGGATCCAGCCGGGCCGAGGCCGGTGCCGCCATGGCGGTGGCGAGCAGTAGTGCTGCAACGGCTGCTCCGGCCCATCGGCGCCCCTGATGCGATTTGTTCATGATGCTGCCTCCTTGGCGGGGTATTTCTCGTACTTCAACAGTGCCCCGCGGAGTGCTCGCCCTGCATCCGGGGAGACCCCTGAGAAAGCCCATTTCTATCCTCAGATTTTCCGGACACCAGGGCGTGCTTCGTGGGAAAATGAGGCGTGGAGGGAATCGTGGGAACAGCCGGGGCCGGGCTCGTCGGGCGGGCGAGGGAACAGGCTGCCCTCAAGACGTTTCTCGACGCTGCGGCCGCCGGATCTGCCGGAAGCCTTGTCATCTCCGGTGACGCCGGCGTGGGCAAGACCGCCCTGGTGCAACGAGCCTGCCGCGCCGCCGGCTCGGCACCGTGGATCTTCTCAGGTGCCGCCTTGCCCCTGGCCTCCATGACGGTGCCCTTCCTGGCGCTGCGGGCTGCATTCCGGAACGCGCCGCAGGTTGACGGAGTGGAACACCCCACGGACATCATTTCCAGCCAGGCCCACCCGGACGCCCCCGTCATCATTGACGCGTGGCTGGATCAGCTGTGTCCCCTCCGTCCCGTGGTGCTTGTCATCGACGACCTCCACTGGGCGGACCTCAGCACCCTGGATGTGCTGATGTACCTGATCGCCGGCCCACCCGACAGGCGCCTGGCCCTCATTGCCACCCTACGGAGCGGCGAGTCTGGTGTGGGGAACCGTTTGCTGCGCTGGCTCGCTGACATCCGCCGCCTGCCGCGCGTGGATTGGATGGCGCTGGGCCCCCTGGACCGGCTCAACACCGGGTTCCAGTTGGCGGGCCTGATGGGTGGCGCCCCGCACCAAAGCCTGGTCCAGGACGTCTTCAACCACACGGGCGGAAACGCGTATCTCAACCGGTTGGTTGTTGCCGATGTGCGCACCGGCTCACGCCATCTGCCCAGCGCACTGCCTGCAGACTTGAAGGTCGCTGTGCTGCGTTCGTGGGTGGCACTGTCCCCCGGTGCCCAGACGCTGACCCAGCTCATTGCTGTGGGCGGGCGCCCCATCGGGGCACAGGATCTGGCGGCCCTGATGCCTGCCGTGGACCCTGCTGCAATGCTGTCCGGCGGAGCGTTGAAGCTCCTGCACGAAAGCGCCGCGGCTGGCATCTTGGATTGCGGCCCCGACGCCACCCTTTGGTGGTTTCACCATCCAATGATTGCCGAAGCTCTCCTGCAGGAACTGGATGGTGATCAGCGCCGGCGCTGGCATGCGGCGTTTGCCCAACACTACGAGGACCAGCTGGCCGGGCTGGCACATCCGAACTTCCAGTCGCTGGCAGCCTTGGCCGACCACCACTACGCAGCAGGCCACGCCGAAGACGCGTTCTATGCGGCGTTGCGCGCCTCGGCTGCCGCCGGAAAAGTTGGCGGAGCGGCTGAAATGCTGCGCCTTCTCCGCCGCGCCCTCGACTTGCGTAGCAGCGTTCCAGAAGCGCAGGAGAGTTTTGCTGATCTGTGGTCACGGCTGCGCTCCGCGGCCGAAGAAACCGGCTCTCTGGAGGAGGAACTTGAAGCGGTGGAGGCTCTTCTTGCCCTGCCCGACGGCGGTTCCGGGCCTTTGGCCGAGGCTGAACTTTTGGTGCGCCGCAGCCTCCTGCGCTTTTCAACAGGCAAGGCCTTTCTCCCCGTGGAGGATGCACGCAGGGCAGTGCTGCTGGCTGCCGTCGAGCCCGACAGTTGGCAGCACGGGCTGGCGCTTGCCGAGTTCGCCCATTCCGGTCTGTGGCATGACGATCCCGAGGCTGCAGCCTGCGCCGGGCAGGCGCTCGCCATAGCCGCGGCCGCCGGGAATCAGCGCGCATTGAGCTACGCATTGACGGCGAACGCCATGGCCGCGGTTTTTGCGGACCGGGCCCCGGAAGCCATCGATTTTGCGGCGGGGGGCCTGCAGGCAGCTGTGCAGGCCCGCGACTTCTGGGCCTTCGTCCATGCCACCATGTGGCTGGCCAACGCCACAGACTGCTGGTCAAGCGTGGCGTTTGCCGAGCTCATGCGCACCGGGCGTCAGCAACTTCTCGATCTTGGCGCCCCGCACACCTATGTCGCCAAACTGGCCGCCAACGAGGCCGGCAGCTATTTGGCTGTTGGGCGCTGGCGTGACTGCGCCACAGCGCTCCGCCTTGCACTGGGCAGCGACCCCGGGGTCATGGCCGACGTCGATACCCGCCTCGTGGCGGCCAGGCTCGCAGCCTGGCAAGGCAGACAGGATGAGGCGGAGGCGCACCTGGCCCGCGCGGAAGAACTGTACGCCGCCAACGTGGCATTCCTGAACCTGAGTTTTGACGCCGTCCGTGCCGAGGTACTCCTTGCCGGAGGGAACCAGGCTGCCGCCTATGCGGCAGCCATGAAAGGGGCCTGCACAGACGGCGCGCCGCCAACCATGTGTGAGTGGTTGATCCCGTTGGCCGCCCGGGCCCTCGCCGACAGGATCGGGCTGGCCCAGGACGCCGGGAATCCCACCGCGGAGCTGTTTGCCCTGCTCGAGGACCTGAAGACGCGGTTCCCACAGGTCGTTTCCGACGAGGGCTACAACTCACCCCTGTACCGGGCGCAGCTGGCCGCTTTCAACCACTTGTACGCTGCGGAAGTCGGACGTGCGAGGGCAGAGCCCGGCAACGCCGTCCAGTGGGCCGCGGCCGCCGACGCCTTCCACTCGGTCTCGTTCCTCTGGGAGGAAGCCTATTGCTGCTGGCAGGCCGCGGAATCCATGCTGCTGCGTAGCCACACCCAGCGCACAGCTGCCGCCCTGTGGCTGCGCCGCGGGCTTGAGCTGGCCGAAGGGCTGCAGGCCCTTCCACTCAAGGACCAGCTCGAGAAACTGGCCGCCAGCGCCCGCATCGACACGAGTCATCCGGAGGATGCTGTGCGGTCTCTTTACGAAGTGCTGCCCGGATTGACGCCCCGGGAACGAGAGATTCTTGACCATGTGGTCGCCGGGCGCACCTATGGCGAGATTGCCCGGTCCCTGGTTGTCAGCGAGAAGACCGTCAGCTCACATATCTCAAACATGCTGCGCAAAACCGGGGCCACCAACCGCATGGACCTGTCCCGCCTGGCCACCCGCCCCGCCAGCGGGAAGCCGCGACGGTCCGGCTGACAGGGTGGCGGGCTGGGCGGCGACGGCACGGTTGCGGGATAGGATTTCGTGCATGGAGACAACCCGCACAGCACGGCTGCACCTTGAACTGGACCTCGAATTCACCGACGCCGGGGCGGTACAGGACCATGCCCGCTCATGGGCGAAAGAGAACGCCGGCGACAATCCGGAAACACAGGCCGCCATGTTGGAGCAAGCCGGTGAAGCACCCGACGCCGCACTCATGATGCTGGTGGAGCCCTCCGACGTGGTCGGCGGCATTCCGGGTGTCATGGCGGTGGGCGCCACCATGTGGGTGGAGGGTCCGGAAGGCGATGCCGGCGACGACTTGGGCGCGGAGGACTTTGCTGCGGACAACGACACTGAGGACCAGGAGGATGCCGGGACGGATGCCCTGGCGTCCGGCGAGGGGCTGGACAGTGAGGAAGACTGGCTGGAGAAAATTTTTGCCGATGCCGACAAGCTGCCGGGCCTGAATCTGGAACGGCTGGGGTATGACGCGGACGAGGGCGATCCCGATGCCCGCGCCAATTCACTGTATGGGGCCACGATGCTCCGTGGTGCCATCCACTGGGCCTACGAGTCGTTGATCGATGAACTCTTTGACGACATTTCAGTGCTCCGCGAGGCACCCGACGCCATCGATGAGACCATGCAACTGAGCAGCCTGCCTCCCTTGCACAGTGCCAGTTACGGGCCACTGTTCGCACAAAGGTTCCTGGCCGTGGCACTCGATTTGGGCACCGCCTTCGCTTCCTCCTTCACCGCGCCGAGCTGTGTGGCGCAGGAGCTTGCGCTCCGGCTGGTCCTGGACGGCGTGGAAATTCTGCCAGAGCTGCTCCCGTCTCTGGAGCTGCCCGAGGACTGGCGCGGTTCCCTGGAAGATTCCCTCTTTGAGGATCTGGATCACGAATTCCTGTACGACCCCGCCATGGACGGGATCAGCAGCAACCCGGACTACGCCCAGCTCAGGATCGTCAACCTCGACTTTTCACAGTGGTTCACGCCGTTCGCCGGCAGGACAGTGAACCCCTACGCCGCCAACGAATAAGACAGGAATGATCATGGCCACGTTTCGGGAACTTCATCACGGCACTGCCCCGCTGGTGCTGCCCAATGCCTGGGACGTGGGCTCCGCCCTGGCCTTCGCAGCTGCGGGCTACCCGGCGGTGGGCACGACCAGTTTCGGCATTGCCGCCAGCGCAGGAATGCCCGACGGCGGCCGCTCCAGCAGGCTGGCCACCCTCACCCTGGTTGCCCAACTGAGCCACATGGACGTCCACGTCACCGCCGACATTGAGGACGGATACTCCGATGACCCGGCCGACGTCGCTGACCTTGTTGCCGAGCTGGCATCCTTGGGTGTTTCCGGGATCAACCTGGAAGACAGCACCGACGGGCACCTGGTGGATCCGGCTGCCGCCGCCGCCAAGATCAGCACCGTGAAACACCGCAACCCGGGCATCTTCATCAATGCGCGCGTGGACAACTTCTGGGTCTCCGAACAGGCCACGGTTGACCAGGTCCTGTCCCGCGCCCGCCACTACGAAGTGGCCGGGGCAGACGGGATTTTCGTACCCGGACTCGCCCGTCCGGAAGACATCCGGGCCGTCACCGCCGGAACCAGCCTGCCGGTGAATGTGTTGGCGCACCCCACACTCACGGTGGCCGAGCTCGGAGCGTTGGGTGTCCGGCGCATCAGCTCCGGATCCCTGCCGTACCGCCGGGCAGTGGACGCCGCCGTCGAAGCTGTCAATGCGCTGCGCGACGGTTCGCCACTGCCGCCGGCCACCCCCTATTGGGACCTGCAGGCACGGCTCGTGGGGTTCCGCCAGAACCCGGCCGAAACCGACTAAAGAAAAGTTACGCGCGGCCGCCGGGAGGGCCAACGAACATCATGGTGGCCATGATCCCGCCAACAAACACCACAAACAGCACGCTCAACAGCACCGGGCGGTTCAGCATCCAGCGCAGCACCACCTGGATCCAGTGACCGTCGCCCGGGTGACTGGTCGCGGAGGTGCGCCAGCCGCCGTCGAGCCTGCCCTGCTTTTCCAGCCGCCTGTCAAAGGGGATGGTCAGGTACGGGACAAACGCTGTCAGCGCCGCACCCACGATCAGCCGGGGGCGCCAGCGCTGGTTCAGCCCCACCAAAACGGCCGTGGTCACGTAGGCGATGAACACCAAGCCGTGCGCAAAACCGCCCACCGTGACGGGCCAGTCCCCCACCTTCAGCGCGTACTTCATGATCATTCCGGCAATCAGCAGCGTCCAGGTGACGGCCTCGGCGATGGACAATGCGCGGTAAAAAGTGCGGGGTGTCATGGGCTGGGTGCAGTCCTTGGCTAGTTGGTGACAGAGAGTCGGCAAAAGGCGCCGTGAATATCCTAGCCGCGCTTGCTGGGAGCCGCCTCCACTCCCAGCCGCATCCGGCGCGCACGGGCCGCGGCCTCACTGGGTCCCGGAGATCCCAAACTCCAGCGCACGACGCCGAGCACGGCTTTCGTGGGCACCGTCACCGGCAGCGGCACCGGGCCAAGGGACGGCGCCGCAAGCCGGAGCAGTTCCCGGTAGTCCGGTGGCAGGGACGCCACCGCGGCGGAGAAGAGCACCTTGTACCCGGCCTGCTGCGAGCGCGGCAGCGGCGGGTCCTTGATGAAGGCGATGGTTTCGGCCACGCGCTCGTCGTGGCGCAGCTCGGGGAGGAAGGCGGCCAGCTGTGCCTTCAGTTCGGCCACCGTGGTGGGCGGGTGCTCCACGCGCATGAGCGCCCCGGCCACGGCCCAGTCGGCAACATAGGCGTCGGCCCCGCCCGGGATGGATGAGCCGTAGGCCTGGTGCGTGCCCAGGAATGCCTGGGTGAAGGCAAGGTGGACCCAGCGCAGCAGGTCCGGATCATTGGCAGTGTAGGGGCGCTCCGCACCGGCGTTGGTGGTGTAGCTCCCGCGGATGTATTCGTGGATGCGCAGCACCTTCTCCGAGGCCGCCCGGGCAGCGGCGGTGTCGCCGTAACTGACGGTGAAGATCCAGCGGATGGTCCCGGCCAGCCGCCCCAGCGGGTCAGCACGGTAGTTGGAATGGTCATGGACCCCTGCGAGCGCACCCGGGTGCAGCGCCTGGATGAGCAGCGACTGGATCCCGGCCACGAGCGTCGTCATGGAGCCGTGCACCGCCCAGGCCGCCGATCCGGGCCCAAAGTACCCTCCGTCGTCGCCCTTTTCCAGGTCAAGCTCCCACTGCGGGACGGTGGGCGAATTGTTGCTGAACGTCCCGCGCAACTCCCTACGCCAGCGGCCCACCGTGCTGTCCAAGATGTTCTCCATGTTTCCAGTCTGTCCCATGCAGGCAGTCTGTCCTATGTAGCCAGCCTGCCACGCTCAGGCGTGGTCGGCACCATGGGTGTCCAGGTAAGCGATGACGGCAAGGACGCGGCGGTGGTCGTCGGCACCCAGCGGCAGTTCCAACTTGGCCAGGATGTTGCCGACGTGGGTTTCAACGGTTCGCGGCGTCAGCCACATCCTGTGCGCTATCCCCGTGTTGGTGAGGCCTTCCGCCATGAGGGCAATCACCTGGTGTTCCCGAGGCGTGAGCTGGGCCAGCCTGCTGTCTGCCCGGCGGGCGCCCAGCAGCCGGGCAACCACTTCCGGGTCGAGTGCGGAGCCGCCGGCGCGGACTCGTTCCAGGACGTCAAGGAACTCATCAATGTCAAGGACCCTGTCCTTGAGCAGGTAAGCGAAGCTCCCCGCCCCCACCAGTTCTGCCGACAGGCGCGCCTGGACGTGTTGGGACAACAGCACAAGGCCCATGTGTGGGAACTCAACCCGAGCGGTGACCGCCAGACGGGCGCCGTCGTCGGAGCAGTCCGGCGGCATCCGGATGTCGAGGATGGCCAGGTCCGGGGCATGGGCGCGGATGGCAGCAAGGGCGGCGACGGCGTCGGGCACGGCAGCGACAATGTCGTGGCCCGCGTCCGCCAACAGCCGGGCGAGTCCGTCCCGGAAAAGCGCCGAATCCTCGGCAATGACTAAACGCATGGCAGTTGCGCCTCCACCAGTGTGCCGCGGCCAGCCGGGCTGACCACCCGCAGGCTGCCGCCCTGCGCCGCCACCCTGTCCATCAGTCCTGCCAGTCCCCCGCCGATGCGTGCGACGGCGCCCCCGCCTCCGTTGTCGCGCACACCGATGCGGATCATGCCCCCGCCGTGCTCCAGACGGACGGCAATCCTGCTGGCCTCGGCATATTTTGCGGCGTTGGCCACGGCTTCGCTGGCAACAAAGTACGCGGTGGTGCCCACCATCTCTGGAATGACGTCCGCCGGGTTCCCGGCCGGTCGGAGTTCGAGGTCTACGCGGAAGGGTGCTGTGTGGCACAGCTGTTCCAAGGCTGCAGGAAGGCCGGCGTCCAAGCTGCCGGGGCGGATCCCGTGGGCCAGTTGGCGGATCTCCGCCACCACCGTGCCCAATTCCGCCACTGCCGCATCCATGACACCTCGTAATTGCTGATTGCCGGCCCCAAGATGGCGCTGGGCCAGGCGCAGCGACATGCCTAGGGTCACGAGCCGCTGCTGGGCGCCGTCATGCAGGTCGCGCTCCAGCCGCTGGCGCTCCACGTAGCCCGCTGCCAGGATCCGGGCCCGGCTGGCTTCGACCTCGGCCAAGGCCATGGACAGCTCCAGACGCAGCCGCACCAGCTCCATGGGCCTGGCAAGCGCAGCCATGACCTCCTTGTCAGGCGCTCGCAGATACCCCACTTCGGGAACCTGCCCCAAAAATCCCACGGCCCGGCCCGCCACCACAACGGCCATTGCTGAGGGGTCCGGCATCATGGCCCCACCCCTGGCATTGACCACCTCGCCAGTGCCAGGGAGCACATGGCCAATCTCCAAGCGCGGCTCCGACAGGACGGCCCGCAGCCTCGCTTCCAGGTCTTCGGGGCGGGCCCGTCCGGCATACACGTCTCGCTCAAGGCCGGCAACAGACTCCATGATCAGCCACCGTTTGGGGAAAAGCCGCCTGTCCACCCATCGCACCAGCATCTTGTGCACCGGCAGCAGCACCAGCACCATGACAGCAGTGGCAGCTGCCGTGGCCGCGGTAGATTCCTGCCCCAGTGCCGCACCGGCCCAGCCTCCAATGGCCGCCAGCGCCGCCAGTGCGACGGCACCGAGTCCAGTCCCAACAAGCCCTGCAGCAAGCACCCGGTCAACGTCAAAAAGTTCGGCACGCAGCACGGCGACAACCACCAGCGCGGGAAGGAGCAGGTAGATCAGCCACAGCCCCACCACCACAACATCCGAGGAACCGCCCAGCAGATAACCGGCCCAACACAGCAACAAGGTGGCCGGAACCAGCACCCCCGCGGCGGCCAGCCACCGCATCTGCTCCCTCTGCGCCGCGGGTGCGCGGCCGAACCTGACGGCAAATCGAACCACGCTGGCCAACAGGGACGCGAAAAAGAGCGGCAGCAACGCCACGGCCGCCACATCCGCCCCCGGCACGAGTGCCGCATCCCGGCTCACCCCGGGAAGTGGCGAAACCACGGGGCCCAGCGCCGCCAGCACGGCAAACAGGAGCACTATGCCCGGCAGGGCTGCCGCCAGGACCAGGTCAATGCGGTGGGTGGGGGCACCGCCGGGAAACACCAGCAGCAGCCAGGCCCACGGAAGGTAGTACAGCATCCAGCTTCCCTGGACGGCTGCGACGGCGATGCCGCTGATGGGAAGGCTGCCGGTGCCTGCAGCCTGCAGGACCTGGGCAGCCTGCAGGTAGTTGTCAATGCCAGCCAGCAGCAGGGCGACCATCCCGGCGAGTGCCAGAAGCAGCCCGGTCCGGTTGTTCGGGCGCAGCCACAGCAGCACCACACCCAGCACTAGGGACGGTAGACCGGCAGCCGCGGAGAGGGCAGGCCACAGTTCCGGCGGCCGGCCCGTTGCCAATGCAGGCAGCAAAAATCCCATGGCTGCCACCCCGAGGGAAACCACCACGATGCCCACTGGTTCAGCCCGCAGCCGCCGCATATTTCAGTGTATTCCCGCACCCGTCCCGCCGTCTTCAGTACTGCCACGGAGACATTGTCCGGTGCCAGCCACCTACTGCACTGCCGCCCGCCGGACCACGCTTAAGGCACCGGTCAAAGTGGCCGGCACCCACGATTGGCAGGAGCCCGCCATGAGCCGCACTCAAGCATTGAACACCACCCAGACTGCTGTACCGCCGGTCCGGGACCTGCGCCGGTTCTGGCGCATCGGCGCCGCGGTGCTGATCCCGCTGGGCCCGCTGGGCGTCACGATCGGGCGGGGCATCATGCCGTACTGGACGGACCAGTCACCGGAGACCATCGTGGACAACGTTTTGGCCAGCCCCGGCGCCATGGCCGTGCTGAACTGGATGGGGTTGCTCCTGATGCCGGCGCTGCTGTTGGGCGCCCTGGCCATGGGATTCGTTGCCCGCCGCAGCGCCCCCGTCCTGGCAACGCTGGGGTCAGGCCTATTGTTCGTGTCCTGGGTGGGCACCACCAACACCGCCAGCACCGACTATCTGACAAACCTGCTGGGCAACAACGGCTTTGACGCGGCAGCCATTGTGCACATCAATGCGCTGATCATTGACGACCCCGTCAACGCCGCCGCCGGCATCTTCTGGCTGTTCGGCCACCTCGCGGGCATGATCATCCTGGCGGTGGCCCTGGGCAAGGCAAAAGTGGTGAAGCCTTGGGTCTGGATCGCGCTCATAGCCTCCCAGCCCGTGCACTTCATCGCCGCCGTCGTCATCCCCAGCCGGCTGCTGGACCTGACCCTCGGATGGGGCCTGACCACCCTGTGCTCACTGCTGGTCGCCGCCGCGGTCCTGAAAATGTCCGACGACGAATGGGACCTTGCGCCGCTTGCCCGCCGCCGCTGAACCTCATGACAAACCTGCGGGAAGGGATCACAATGAAGGTGAGGCCGCGCGGCGCCCAGTTGCCGCCCGGCACGAGGGAAGGCACGCATCATGAACAACTCAACAATCCCCGTCGCCCCACAGACAACACCGGCCGAGCGCGAGGCGGGCAACCCCCGCGAACACAGCGAAACGGCGGCCGAAGGCAGGGACGGACTGGACCTGCCGGAGATCCGGATGCACTCGCAGGCAGCGGCCGAGGGGCCCGACGAGTAGCCGGCCCGGCCCTTCAGAAGCCAGCCGGAACCAAGCCCATGCGCGTCATGGTGGCAGTCATGCCCTTTTGCCGGGCACCTCGCCTCGGTGCTGCCGATAGTCGCCGCCCTCGTGCGAGCCGGGCACGAGGTCCGGGTCTATACGGGCAAGGCGTATCAGGACGGGGTGCACCCCGCAGTGGCTATCTGGCTGGGGTGGGAGCACGCCCTCGACTTTGACGAATTCAACCTAGCCGCCACCTTTCCGGCCTCAGCGGGGAGCAAAGGCCCGCGGTCCCTACACGCTGTTGACCCGCCCGCTCCACAGTTCCTACAACCAAACCAGGCACGACGCCGGCCTGCCGCCCTCACGCATCCGGCTCGACACGGCCTGGTTCTCACCGGCACCGATCTGTGTCCTTGGCACTCCGGAAATGGATTATCCCCGGCCGGAGTGCCCGGCGCACATCCGTTATGTGGAGATAGTGCACAAGACCACCGTGGAGAACTGGGACCCACCGCCGTGGTGGGACGCGGTGCTGACTGCCCCGCGGCCGCTGGTCCACATCACCCAGGGGACGCTAAACGTTGGCCCAGCCGAGCTGATCCGGCCAGCCTTGGCCGCCCTGGCCCCCTGGACGTGCAGGCTGTGGCCGTCACGGGCAGGGCGGGCCATACCGATGTGGGCCTGCCGTTGGCCGGCAACGCCCATGTAACGGACTTGATTCCCTATGAAGCTCTGCTCCCGCACGTTTCCCTCATGATCACCAACGGCGGCTGGGGCGGGGTGCTGGCCGCCCTCTCTCACGGCGTCCCGCTGATCGTTACCGGACGGGACATTGACAAGCCGGAGATTGCAGCCCGGGTGGCCTATTCCGGGGCTGGCATCGATTTGCGCACCGGCACGCCCACGGTGGCCCGACTTGCCCGCGCCATTGCCGCGATCATGGCCGATCCGCGGCATGCTGCCCGGGCCGCCGAGCTTGCGACCTTAGCTCAATGCCTTGTCGGCGCCGAACGAAATTGTGCGGCTCCTTGAAGACTTGGTGCGTGCTGAGGCATAGGCTGTCCCCATGTCCACTTTTAGTGTTTCCCGCAGCGCCTTCATCCCCGCCCCGGCAGCAGACATCTACCCGCACGTCATCGGATTCAGAGGGTGGCGCAATTGGTCGCCGTGGGAGGCAATAGACCCGTCCATGCAACGGACGTATTCCGGTCCTGTGGAGGGCGTGGGAGCCAAATATGCGTGGAAGGGCAACGGCAAAGCAGGCGCCGGCACCATGGAGATTGTTGAAGCGGTGCAGCCCTCCCGGATTGCGATTCGGCTGGAATTTACCAAGCCCATGAAAGCGGTCAACCCCACCACGTTCACCTTTGCCCCCGACGGTCACGGAACCACCGTCGTCTGGACCATGACGGGTGAAAACAAAGGCTTTGGGCGGGTGTTTGCCTTGTTCATGAATATGGACAAGCTGGTGGGCGGTGACTTTGAAAAGGGTCTGGCTCATCTGGCTGCCGTGGTGGCTGCTGAACGCTGACCGTCCCGCACTGCTATGCGCCCGGCAATATGAGCGGCGTCCCGCCCCACACCGCCCAACAGAGTGGACGTCAACCCGAACTGGAATGGCAGTCCAACAATGAACAAGCCGGGAACCTCTGGAACTTCCCCGCGCACGGTGACGGGCCAGCCCCTGCTGTCCACGGGAATACCCCTACCCGGCAGACCGCCACGTGGCGGACCGGCAATCCAGCGATGCCCTATGTGGAATCGGCCGGTGCCGGCGGCCGTTGGGGGCTCGGGCGGGAACAGTCAGCCTCCCATTCATCTCGGGTGATCGCGTACTCGACGTCGCCGTGCTCATCGCCCGGAATCGATACCGGCCAGTCGGCGACGAAGGTCCGCACGAGGCGCATTCCGGAATTCTCCAGCACCCGTCGCGAGGCTGTGTTGACTGCCATGGTGGAGGCGACAACCCGTTGCACCCCGAATTCGGTGTACCCCTTGGCGATCAGTGCTCGACTTCCTTCCGTCGCGTACCCTTTTCCCCAGGCCGCGTGACGGAGCCGGTAGCCCAGTTCCGGTTGGTCCTGTGGATCACCGGGGGCTGGCCGGAAGTGGAACCAGCCAAGGAATTTTCCGGTCGTCTTCTCGAGCGCGGCCCAGAACCCGTAGCCGGGAAGGCGCTGGTAGTAGTCGAGAAACGCCGGGAGGACCTCGCCTTCTATCTCCGGCCGGGGCGTGGGGGCGCCTCCGGTGATAAACCACATCACGCGCGGATCCCCGTCCAGTTCCACCAGCAGATCGGCGTCGTCGGGGGTGAATTGCCGGAGCAGAAGCCGTTCAGTCTCCAAGAAGGTGCGCATACAGGCATTCTCGCACCGCCGAGAATATCCGTCACGCGGGCATTCCGCGGCCTCAGCCGTGCAGTGGAGAGCGCGCATCAACACGTGGAATGGCCAGTACGGGGACGGACTGTGTGGCCAGCAACTTGCGGACCACTGATCCGGTAAGCACCTCATTGACGCCAGCCAGCAGCCCCGGTCGGCGGGCCCCGACAACAATAGCTGCCGCCTCAGTAGCATCCGCCAGACGTCCCAGCGCTAGGCTGGGTTCCCCGCCCAGGACACGAAAGCTGTGCTTCAGCCCATATCGTAACGCCAATTCCTCTAGAATCGGCCCCAGTTCCCGCACGGCACTGGCGGCTTCGTCGTCCGGATCAAGCGCCCTTTCCAGAGACTGGCCCCTGACATTTCCGCTGGGGTCCCACTCAATCAGGTAGCTGCCCGGATCAACATAGGCACCAATCAATTCAGCACCGAGAGCCCCTGCCAAGGCGGCGGCCTGATTCAGCACTGCAGGATCTTGTTCCGGTAGCAGCCCTACTATCACCGGGCCGTATCCAAATCGAGGTTTCATGGCGCCCCCACTCCGTCCGGGCCCGGCAATAGCGTTCGGGCTCTCCCCCAAGTTTCCCGCATCAGCGCCCGCTATGAAAGAGTGAGTTTCCTGCGTCCCGTAACCACTGTCCCCTGCAGCCCCTTGTTACTGGCGATACTGGTTGAGAATCCCTGCGATGCAAGAATGCTGGCCGTCGTAGCTGCCTGCCGCTCGCTGCTTTCCAGAAGCAGCACGCCACCTGGAGCAAGCCATTGTGGTGCTTCCTCCGCGATCCTGCGGTGCATCTCTAACCCGTCGACTCCGCCGTTTAGCGCTGCATCCGGTTCGTAGATTCGGGCCTCGGCAGGCATGAACTCGATGGCTTCGGAAGGCACATAGGGCGCGTTGGCCACGATCATATCGATCCTGCCGCGCAGCGATTCCGGGAGCGCTGCGAACAAGTCGCCACAGTAGGCCGCGCCAAGGACGTCGGCAATGTTTTCGGAGGCGCAGGCCACGGCTGCCGGGTCAATATCCGCCGCATGCAGATGGCACCCTAGATTCCCCGAGTAGGCTGTATGCCCTGCACTCCTTCGCTGTTCCAACGCTTGAGCCAGTGCCGCCCCAATGGCGCCGCTGCCGCAACACAAGTCAAGGACCACTGCCCGGTGGGACTCACTCGTGGATGCTGGGGTGCTGGATACAGCAGGCCCGCCAACGGCGGCTCGAGCACCGTCACCGTCACCGTCACCGTCAAAAAGATCATCAGCAAAAAGTACGGCGAGCGCTCGCTCCACCAGAAACTCACTCCGCCGTCGAGGAACAAAAACTCCTGGCCCCACCTGAATACGCTGACCATGGAATTGGGCCCAGCCCACAATGTGTTCCAGTGGCTGTCCTTCTATCCGGCGGGCCAGCATGGCGACGAGTTCCTCCTGAGAGCGTGCTTGCTCCAGCAGGATGGTCGCTTCCTCCTCGGCAAAGACACAACCGGCATGTCGCAGCGCAGCAACAAGTGTTCCTTGGGGCATCTTCGCGCGATCCACCATCACCCTCTCAGGGTAGCCCTGTCACAGTTACGCTGGGGAGATGACAACCGTTATTTCCTCCCCCGAGCAGGCAAGCCCGAACGCAGCATTCCTGAACGCTTTGGGCCCCGCTCTTGACACCGTGGCCATCCACGAAAAAGCGGCCGGCATGGCCCGCTATATGAAATCGACCATGCCCTTCAAGGGCGTGCCCTCCCCCGCCGTGCGCAAAACGGTGCGGGCGCTCGCCAAGGAACACCCTTTCAGCAGCGTGGCCGAGCTCCTCGCCACCGTCAGCCACCTTTGGGATGAGGCTAGCTACCGCGAGGAACGCTATGCCGCTATCATGCTCACCGATTCCAAGCTGGGCCGAGGCGAACCAACGCTCCTGCCGTTTTACGCCGTCGTGATCAGGACGGGCCAGTGGTGGGACTATGTGGATTCTGTGGTGCCTCGCCTATGCGGACTATTACAACGGGACCGGACAGCGATGGAAGAGGTGCTTCGGGAATGGAGTACGCATCCCAATTTCTGGTTCCGCAGGGCCGCCATCATTTCCCAGCTGGCGGCAAAATCATCTACCGATACTCAACTGCTGAGTGAGGTGATCGCTCCCAATCTTGCAGACCGCGAGTTCTTCATCCGCAAGGCTATTGGCTGGGCACTGCGTCAGCACGCACGGACCGATCCGGTCTGGGTGCGCCACTATGTAGCCGTTCATGAAGAGCAGCTCAGCCCGCTGTCCCGCCGCGAGGCGCTCAAGCAGCTTTGAGCCGTTAGATCCCTATGGCAATATCCAGTTAAAGACCTAGGACCTCAGTGGCGCAGCACCCTTGGCATCTTGATGCTCACGCTGGCGGATAAACAACACCCGTGTCTTCTTGTCGCCATACATGATGTACAGCACCCCGGCGAGGCCCACCGCAATGGCCACAGCCCGCACCATCACCACCGGAATCCAGGGAAAGACGCTCAGCTGGTCGGTCAAAGCGATCACGGTGAAGAAGGCCGTCAAGTACAGCACCGTACGTGTCTGCCAGCCTTCTTCAATCCCGGTCACCGCAAAGAAGGCCAGCAGCCACAGCATGTACCAAGGCTGGATCATGGATGCCATGAGCACGACAGCGGCAAAAGCCCACGCCATTCGTCGCATGACGGCCAGGCTGTAAAGCTGCGCTTCGTCCAGAACAGGAGTGCCGGCGTCGTACTTTCCGGAAAGGGGTCGTATCCGCGCCCTGACCGGTAGGAAGGCTAAGGCCATGACGATCAGAATCGAGGCCACCTGTCCAATGTTCTGAATGACGTCGGTCACCACAGCCCCGGCTCCTCCTAGGAGCGTGACCACGAAACCCACGGCGTTGGAGAAAAGCCCCACAGGTGCGTACCAAATCCATACTGTGCCGGGCGTCTGCAGGGCAGCCAACCAGCCAAAGCCCAATCCGTTGATGGCTCCCATGATCGCCATCACGGCCGTCGAGATGCCCAAGGTGGCCGCCCATAGAGCAAATTTTCGCACCCAGCCGGCCTGCGAACCAGCCCAGAGCAAGCCAACAAACGGCAGCGCAATCAACGTGATCGGCTTGATAGCGATGGATGCGGTGACCAGCAAAATGCCCAGCACAGGGCGCTTCGCGGAGGCGTAGTAAAGGCCCGCCACGACCAGTCCGAGCATGAGTGAATCGTTGTGGACGCTGGCAATGAAGTTGATCAGCACCACTGGGTTTAAGACCACCAGCCACAAGGCGCGGTGCGGGTTGAAGCCGTGGCGGGCGGCCAGTTTTGGCACGTAGAAGGCCAGCAAGATCACACCGGCCAGGCAGGCGATCCGGAACGGGATCAACGCAATTTCGGGGCTGTTGGCAGGCAAAATGACCGCGAAGTGTTCCAGCCACAGCCACAGCGGGCCGTACGGTGTGGGCGCCTCGGTCCAGAGCGTGTCCGGGCCCAGCAAAAAGTAGTTATTGAGGGCAGAAATCCCGTCGGTGTACGGGTTCAGCCCCTCTTGCATGAGTCGGCCCTGGCCAATATAGGCATAAGAATCCCGGCTGAAGAGGGGCAGTGCCAGCATCATCGGCGCCACCCACAAGATCAGTGCCTTCTTCAGGACAGGAGCACTGCTCGCATCCCAGCCGGCCAAGTGCTGGCGCAGCCGCAACCAGGCTCTCAGCATCAGCGCTGCACCTAAACACAACAGCACGGTGGTGGTGACAACGGCCACAGGCGTGGTCCGGGCCAGAATGAACAACGGGTTCCGGATCAGCACCGAACTGCTGGCCAACCAGCCCACTCCCAGTGAGCCCAACAGCAGCATCAGGGAACCGGCAAAACCCTGCCACACGGCCGAATCAGCTGTTCCTAGGCGGAACGGCAGCCTTTTAGACACCTTGGCGTTCACCTCCGGATGGACACTGCGCGTGCTGGTCAACAACTAACTCCTGAACTTGTTCCGCCGATCATGGCGGCAATGGCTGGCCTGCGGCGAAGCGGACCGACCCGGGCAACACCGGGCGAGACCCGAGCAACACAAGGGCAACACCCGGGCAACACAAGGCGCCTGCGCTAATATATAAGCAGCCGCGGACACCGTTCTTGGCATTCTACCCACTCCAGCAGGGCAGACCGCTGGAAAGACGCCATGCAACACGCAGCATCTGCACCGCCCCGGGCCCGGCCCAGGCGCCCCCACACTTGAGAAGGACCGGACCATGTCCACGGACAAATTCTTTGCCACCCTCACCCAATGCCGGGATGCTGTGCTGCCCCCACGGGCCCAGTCTTGGCTCAAGACCCCTCGTGGCATGTGGACTTTCTTTGCTGCCATCCACTTGGTCTTCCTCACCTTGGCGGGCCTTTTGTCCCTCCATGGGGAAGCGTTTAGCGACACCAGCTTCTACCGCCTGTGGGCTTATGTGGACTTTGATGGCTCCCGCGTGGATGGTCCCAGCCCCTGGGTCTACCCGATTCTGGCCTTGGTGCCCATGGCCGTGGCCTACATCTTCGGTCTCGGTCCGTTCCTGTTTATTTGGGTTCTGATGATCGCCGGCCTGAACGCCTTGGCCGTGGGCAAACTCACCAGCTGGGGCCGCAACCACAAGGCCATTCCGGCAGCGCTTTGGTGGATCTCCTTCACCACACTGATGGCTTGGCTCGGCTTTGCCCGCGTTGACGGACTCACGGCTCCGGTGGTGCTCATTGCCTTGTGCTTCGGCGTCGCCAGCCCGTTCCTGACCTCGTTCATCCTCAGTGTGGCCACCTGGACCAAGGTGTGGCCGGCCGCCATCATCTTGGCGCTTTTCACGGTTGTGAAACAACGCATCCAAGTGGTGCTGGCTGGCATGTTGGTCACCGCATTTGTGGTGGCGCTGGCCATGGCCATGAACGCACTTCCGCTGCTGTTGAACTTCCTGCTCGAACAGGGCGACCGCGGCATGCAACTCGAAGCCGCCTTCACTACCCCGTGGCTCTGGATGAGCGTGCTCGGCATAGGCGGGGCGCGCATGTACATGAACCAGGACATCAACTCCATGCAAGTCGATGGCCCCGGATCCGATGTCATGAGCTTCCTCATGCAGCCGCTGCTGATCGTCGCAGCACTGCTGGTCGCGGCCCTCATCTTCTGGGCCCTGCACACTGGAAAGCGCAATGGTGGCGCCGACCGCACCGCCCTGCTCCTGTTCGGTTCGCTCGCCCTCGTCACCGCTTTCATTGTGTTCAACAAGGTGGGCTCACCCCAGTTCATGGTGTGGCTGGCCCCCGCTGTCGCCGTCGGCCTGACCCATCAGTGGAAGGCATGGCGGGTCCCGGCCGCCATGCTCATTGCCGTGGCCATGCTGACCTTTGTGGTCTACCCGCTCTTCTACAACGCCCTTGCGCACAACAACGCCATCATGGCCGGCGTGCTGACCTTGCGGAACCTTTTGCTCGTTGTCCTCTTTGTGTGGAGCGTGCGTCAGCTTGTGATCATGGGCCGCGATCCCCTGGCTATTCCCAGGCACGACGCCGGGGCCTCCCCCGTGGTTTCCGAGACTGCCGCTGTGGTTTCCTCAGCGGACACCGGCACCGCTTCGGCCACCGGTACGGCTTCGGCCACGAGTGCTGCGACTGATCCTGCGGACAATCCCGCTAACAATCCCCTAAACAAGGAACACTAAGATTTCTGCGCCGTTGTTTGATCGAGTCCTAGAACGAGCGGTTGCCGTGCGTGGCCGCTTCCTGCCACCGCCGGTGATTGCCTGGTTCCGGACGCCAGCTAGCGTCTGGTGGGGATTTGCCGCCGTGCACGCATTTTTCTTGGCGTGGATGTTCAGCTTCTTTGTCCACGGGGACACGTTCAGCGACACCGAGCAGTACCGGCAGTGGGCGCTGTTGGGCTACAACCCTTCCTCGTTGGGCGATACGATCAGCCCCTGGGTGTACCCCCTGCTGGCTCAACTACCAATTTTTGCCGCCAATGTCTTTGGTCCCACGCTCTATCTGCTGGGCTGGACGCTGATCATCATTGCCCTCAATGCTCTGGGTCTTGTTTTCTTAACCCGCGGCAAACGCTCTGTCAGCGGCATCGCACCGGCTTGGTTTTGGCTCTTCTTCACCATGTTCATGGGCTTTCTCAGTTTTGCCCGGGTGGAAGGCATCACCACCTCGTTGGTGCTGATTGCGCTGCTCTACGCGGCGGAACGTCCCCTGGTGGCCGCATTGCTGCTCTCAGTTGCCACCTGGATCAAGGTCTGGCCGGCGGCAGTCATTGCGCCCTTGCTGATTGCCAGCGCCAAACGAGTCCAGATTTTCCTCACAGGTGTGGCTGTGAGCGCAGTCGTTGCCGCCTTTGCAGTATTGACCGGCGCGGGCTCGCACCTCTTGGACTTTGCCATTAACCAAGGTGACCGTGGCATGCAGTTGGAGGCCACGTTCTCTACGCCGTGGGTCTGGCTCAGCGTGTTCAACATTGGCGGGTCCAAAATTGCCGACAACGTGGCTATCAACTCCACCGAGGTTTATGGTCCGGGCGCCGAAGTGGCCGCGTTCCTGATGCAGCCGCTGCTCATTGTCGCTGCACTGGCTGGGGCGCTACTGATGGTGTGGGCTCTGCGCCGCGGCGCCGAACGCCAAGAGCTGCTCCTTGAAGGCTCGTTGCTGATGGTCACAGCTTTCATTGTCTTCAACAAAGTCGGTTCCCCGCAGTTCATCATCTGGCTGCTGCCAGTGGTAGTCGCCGGTCTGGTGCACCACTGGGATCGGTGGAAAATTCCCGCCACACTCCTGATGGGCATCGCTTTCACGACCTTCATCATTTACCCGTTGTTCTATACCCCGCTGATCCACGCGAACCCGATCATGGCGGCCGTTCTCACCAGCCGCAACGTGCTGCTGGTGACACTGCTGGTCTGGGCTGTACGCCGCACCGTGGAACTGGGCCGCACCGCGACACGGCCCGCAGCTGTCCCCGCAAAGCCAGCCGTCAACTAGCGCCGGCTTAGTTCGCAGTGCCCTCAACACTCTCAGTGCTGAGGGCAGCCTCACGGCTAAACAGCAGCTTGCGCGTATACACATCCACCACCAGCAGGTAGAGCACACCGGCCAAGGCCACTGCCATGGACAGCGATGCTGTGCCCACCGGCAGCTCCACAAAGCCCCACACAAACAACTGGTCTTGCGCCCCAAACCCCACGAAGAAGGCAATCACTACGTAGCAGATCTTGATCTGCCAGTTGTTGCGGATGCCCGTCACCGCCAAGAAGGGCAGGAACCACAGGATGTACCAGGGCTGGATGATGGGCGCCAACAGCACGACGGCGGCAAACGCCAACGCCATTCGACGCACCACATGTTGCGGGTTCCCTCGGAACATGAACCACACAGCCAGGCCCACACTGAGAACTGTCAGCAGCGTCCGGAACCCATTTTCAAGGGCCGCCCCGTCCAGTCCCAACGCGTTGCTGAGCGCCCCTACCATTTGGCCACCAAAGCCTGAGGGTGAGTATCCGGTGTAGCCAGGAGTTGAATCCAACAGAGCCCAGGTCCAGCCGAAGCCCAAGTTTCCCGGCAGGCCTAGGAGCCACAGAATAAGCAGGCTCAGAGTTCCTGTCCCTGCCCAGAACAGGAAGCGCCTCCCCCAGCCGGCCTTGTGCCCAGCCCACAGCAGGCCGATGAACGGCAGCAGCACAATCGTAATGGGCTTGATCGCAATGGACAGCGTCACCAACAACACACCCAGCACACCCCGCCGTGTTGCCGCAAAGTAGGTGCCGGCCACGGCCAGACCCACCATCAACGCGTCATTGTGGGCGCTGGCCACGAACGAGATAAGGAACAAGGGATTCGCCACAGAGATCCACAGGGCCCTGGCACCATCAACACCATGCAGGGCGGCCAGTTTGGGAACATAGATGACACACAGCGCCACACCCACACACGCAAGTGCCCGAAACAACAGCACCGAGGCGTCCGGTTGCCCACCGGTCAAGGCCACCACGCCGCGGCTCAGCCACAAAAACACGGGCCCATAGGGGGTCCGATTCTCAGCCCAGGAGGGGTCAGTGCCGAGCATAAACCAGTTGCTCAGTGCCGAGATTCCGGTGGTGTATGGGTTCTGGCCCGCTGCCATGAGCCGGCCTTGGCCAGTGTAGGCGTACACGTCACGGGAGAAGATGGGCACGGCGGCGAACAGCGGAGCACCCCAGAGCAACACTGCCGTGACCACGGTGTGCAGCGACCCAGGGCGCCATGCACGAAGCCGCTGTCCCAGCCGCAGCCAGGAGCGCAGGAGAATAATGGCGCCCAACGTCAAAAGAATGGTGGAGGTGATGACCCCTACGCCTTCCGTGCGCATGTCTATCACCAGCTGATTCCGGATCATGGGTGAGCCATTGGCAATCCAACCCACACCCACAGAACCGGCCAAGATCATCAAGGAGCCAATAAACCCTTGTAGTAACTGCAACCACGCGAACCAAGGCCCTTGAACGGTAGTACCCGCAGGGGCAGCGGCAGACGGTGCCGACTTCATCCCACGCCTCCGGCCATCAAAAAGTAGTTTCATATCATGTCGGCGGTACAGCAACCCCGAAGCCCCAATTTTAGCGCACGGGGCGGCAGGAGCCGGGTTCGCGGTACATTGGACGGGTGGCTATAACTAATGAACGCATTGTGTGGATTGATTGTGAGATGACCGGCTTGGATGCCGTCAATGACGCCCTGATCGAGGTTGCGGCACTTGTCACAGACTCCGAATTGAACATTCTGGGCGAGGGCGTTGATGTGGTCATCAAGCCCAGTGACGAGGCTCTGGCGCAGATGGGCGACTTTGTGCGCAACATGCACACCACCTCAAAACTGCTCGACGAACTGGCCGGTGGCACCACCATGCAGGACGCGCAGGCGCAGGTTTTGGCCTACATTCGCGAACATGTCCCCGTGGCCAACAAGGCTCCCTTGGCTGGGAACTCCATCGGAACAGACAAGGTGTTCCTCGCCCGTGACATGCCCGAACTGGTGGAACACCTGCATTACCGGGTGGTTGATGTCTCCACCATCAAGGAGCTCTCACGCCGCTGGTTCCCGCGCGCCTACTTCCAGTCGCCCGCTAAAACCGGAAACCACCGGGCACTGGGGGACATCATCGACAGCATCAACGAGCTCAAGTACTACCGCGAGGCGGTATTCGTGCCGGCTCCGGGCCCCGATACCAAAACGGCCAAGAAGATTTCGGCACAATTCTCGGGATAAATTCCGCGTCTTTTCGCCCCTCCGCCACGGCCGTGCTGCGACTTGCATCACAAATACTGCAAAAGGGACAGCTTTGGTCTTGACCCCCTTTTATTTCGGGTAGACTATTTGTCGTTGCCACAAGCAAGGCGGACATCGCAAGATGCTCCAAGAGACTGCGGCGGACATGGTGGGATTAGCTCAGTTGGCAGAGCGCCTGGTTGTGGTCCAGGAGGTCGCGGGTTCAACCCCCGTATCTCACCCCTTATGTGGTTCGCTGAGAATCACGAAGACACCCCGGTCATTTGATCGGGGTGTTTTTCATTGCCTGAGTGCGCTAAAACTTGAAAAACGTTTTCGAGCCTGAAAAGGAATCCGTCATGACCATCCGCCCCGTGACCATTTTGGGTGAGCCCGTGCTCCACCGCCGCGCCGATGAGGTCCAGGCCTTCGACGCAGACCTCAAGGCCCTTGTCGCCGACATGTACGAGACCATGGATGCCGCCCATGGCGTGGGCCTGGCGGCCCCGCAAATTGGTGTGGGTTTACGCCTCTTCACCTACCAAATGGAGAACGACGACGACGTTCCCGCCCGGGGCGTTGTTGTGAACCCCACACTCACCGTGGGCAAGATCTCCGGCAACCCGCCCAGCGTGGACGACGAGGTGGAAGGTTGCCTCTCCGTTCCCGGCATCGACTATCCACTCAAACGCGCCGAGTGGGTTCGAGTACGTGGCTTCGATGTAGACGGCAACCCCCTCGACTTTGAAGCCACTGGCTGGTTTGCTCGCTGCATGCAGCACGAATACGACCACCTCGACGGCAAACTCTATGTGGACCGGCTCAACGCCCGCTATTCCAAAAAGTCCAAACGGGCCGCCAAGAACAATGGTTGGGGCGTTCCGGGGCTAACCTGGATGCCCGGCGTTGACCCGGACCCCTTCGGCCACTAATCCCCAATTCCTCCCCAACCTCGTTCCTCGGCCGGGGCCCCTCGGAATTGTGGGCCCATCCACGCGCTTTCTTCCCCAGTGCAGCCGCCCCCTTACTGTGGCACAGCTCCCATGAGTCATATCTCACGGCTCTAATCAGCGATTAAGACGGCTAGAAACGCCCCACTAGGAGTAGTTTTACCATTTGGAATTACTAAGCACTTTTTTCAAATGGGCCACGCTAATGAGCGAGGCGGCTTCAAAGGGGAACCATGTCCGGGACAACTATGCAAAAACAGCCAGCAACGGGGATACCTAGAAAAGTTGCGGGGCTGGCCATCGCCGGTGCGGTGGGAGGATTCCTCTTTGGCTTTGATTCATCGGTAGTCAACGGAGCCGTTGACGCCATGCAAGATCACTTCATTCTTGGCGATGCCCTCACCGGGTTCGCTGTCGCCGTCGCACTTTTGGGTTGTGCCGTAGGCGCCTACCTCGCCGGCCGCATCGCCGATGCCAAGGGCCGCATTCCCGCCATGAAAATTGGTGGCATCCTGTTCCTGGTCAGCGCCTTGGGCACTGGCTTTGCTTTCAGCGTCTACGACCTGATCTTCTGGCGCCTCATTGGCGGTTTGGGCATTGGCCTGGCCTCCGTGATTGCGCCGGCCTACATTTCTGAAATTTCCCCAGCCAAGCACCGCGGCCGTTTGGCATCGCTGCAACAGCTGGCCATCACGATCGGTATCTTTGCTGCCCTGCTCTCCGATGCATTGTTCGCCAATGCTGCCGGAGGCGCTGCTCAGGAGCTGTGGTTTGGTTTGCCGGCGTGGCGCTGGATGTTCCTTGCCGCCGCCGTGCCGGCCGTGGTCTACTTCGTCATTGCCATGGTGCTGCCGGAGTCCCCACGCTTCCTGGTCCTCCACGGTAAGGAAGAAGAAGCCGCCAAGGTCTTCAAGACCATCGCACCGAACGAGGACGCTGAAATCAGCATCCGCGAAATCCTGGACGCTGTCCACGCCGATAAAATGGCCGCACGCCAAGGTACGCTGCGCGGCAAGCGCTTTGGCCTGATGCCCGTGGTCTGGATCGGCATCATCTTGTCCATGTTGCAGCAGTTCGTGGGCATCAACGTGATCTTCTACTACTCCACCACCTTGTGGAAGGCCGTGGGCTTCGAGGAGAAGGACTCGCTGACCATTTCCGTGGTGACTGCCATTGTGAACATCCTGGTCACCTTGGTAGCCATTGCCTTGGTGGATAAAGTTGGCCGCCGGCCCATCCTGCTGATCGGTTCAGTGGGTATGGCACTGTCTCTGGGCACCATGGCATTGGCCTTCTCCACTGCCACCGGTACCGGCTCTGATGTCTCGCTCTCCGGCACCTGGGGCCCCGTTGCCCTGGTTGCAGCCAACGTGTTCGTTGTCAGCTTTGGCGCTTCCTGGGGACCGCTGGTTTGGGTCTTGTTGGGCGAAATCTTCCCCTCTCGGATCCGCGCCCGCGCTCTCGGTTTGGCTGCTGCCGCCCAGTGGATTGCCAACTTCGCCATCACCTTGACCTTCCCGTCCATGGCCGCCGCTTCCTTGCCGCTCACCTATGGCATGTACGCCCTGTTCGCCGTGGCGTCCTTCTTCTTCGTGATGTTCAAGATCCCGGAGACCAACGGAATGTCACTGGAGCAGGCTGAAACCCTGTTCGATAAGAAGCCCAAGGCTGCCAAGCAGTCCTGATCTGTGCTGTGCTGAACCCTGCAGTCTGAAGCTGCGTTCGGTTACGTCTTAACGGCGCGCCACTCCTGGAGTGGCGCGCCGTTAAGGTTTAACCACGCGCAGGAGCAAACTAGGCGGATCCAGCAAGGCCGGCCGGGTCCCCACTATGGTCGCTAAGCTGGGCTTATGACCTTGCGCACTGCCATGAGCCCAGACCAAACACTTGAGTACCTGAACATTGCTCCGGAGGATCGGGCCGAGGCTTTGGCGCTGCTGCAGAATCCAGTGACGCCGGCGGTGGAAGCCGTGCTGGCTCATTTGGCAGCGCGCCTGGGCAGCTCCGATGACTCACTTCCTGAGTTGAGCAGCCCCGAGGCACCCATCACGGAGCTCGACTGGCTCACTGCCATGCTCCACTTTGTGCCCGAAATCGTGGCCTGGCATAGCGAACGCGGTATTCCCGAGACCACCTCCCGGGAAACGCTGGCTGACTTCGGCCGCAACATGGCCATCAACCGCCGCGTCCACCAGCGCTTCGGCATGGACACCTACAAGTGGCTCAACCATGTTTTCGCCGGCCGCATCTACCAGCTGGGCCGTCTGCAATATCTCATCCACCAGCCCGCAGCACAGATCCCCGGCGTTGGCTCCGATGAGTGGATTCTAGGCATTCATATTCCCGAGGACGGCGGCCTGCCTGCAGACGCGGTGGCCCACAGCTTGT
The DNA here is from genome assembly GCF_040686835.1 of Specibacter sp. NPDC078692. Taxonomy (NCBI): domain Bacteria; kingdom Bacillati; phylum Actinomycetota; class Actinomycetes; order Micrococcales; family Micrococcaceae; genus Specibacter; species Specibacter sp. NPDC078692. The sequence continues at coordinate 30,028 of NZ_JBFBLV010000015.1, read as the reverse complement.
CATTAGCGGCCCCTTTCTTTGCCAAACACTTCCCCGAAAAACCCGTCCGGACCGCCAATTGCGAGTCCTGGCTACTGGATCCATACCTGTCATCCCACTTGGCCCCTGCCTCCAACATCGCCACCTTTGCTGCCCTCTTCACTCCCTATGGCGAACCGCGCACCGAGCCCACCGACGCCGTGTACTTCACCTTCCGCACCCGCAGCATGGAGAACCTCACTTCCCTCCCCCGGACGACGGCGTTGCAACAAATTGTCCTTAACCGCATCGATGGCGGAGGTGCTTGGCAGCTGGGCTTTGGCAGCCTCACCCTCCATGAAAAGCGCGCACTTGAGCATCGCCTGAGCTGTGACTAGCCCACGCTGAGCCCACGCACCCAAGCCAGGGAAGCCGCCGTCGTGCGCACCACCAAAGGGAGCCGCGGGCTGCGGTAAACTAGGTAGTTGCGCCCTCTTTACCTTTTATCTTGCTTGCACAAATTCTTCACCGCTAGAAAGTAGTCTTGTGTCCTCTCCGGCCCAGTCCCCCGCCCGTGCCACCGAAATTTCCGGCCAGGCCGAGCGCCGGCGAACGTTCGCCGTCATCTCCCACCCCGATGCCGGTAAGTCCACGCTGACCGAAGCGCTGGCGCTGCACGCCAAAGTGATCGGTACGGCCGGTGCCACGAACGGCAAGTCCAACCGTAAGGACACGGTTTCTGACTGGCAGCAGATGGAAAAGGACCGCGGCATCTCGATCAGCTCGGCTGCGCTGCAGTTCTCCTACCGCGACACCGTCATCAACTTGCTCGACACCCCCGGCCACGCCGACTTCTCCGAAGATACGTACCGCGTGCTGGCGGCTGTGGACTGCGCCGTCATGCTCGTGGATGCCGGTAAGGGCCTGGAAACACAGACCATGAAGTTGTTCGAGGTGTGCCGTCAGCGCAACCTGCCCATCATCACCGTGATCAACAAGTGGGACCGCCCGGGACTTGACCCGTTGGAACTGATGGATGAGATCACCGAGCGCACGGGCCTGACCCCCATGCCGTTGACGTGGGCCATTGGCATCGCCGGTGATTTCCGTGGCGTGTGGGATGTTCGCCGCAATGAGTTCGCGAAGTTTGCCCGTAACAGCTCCGGCGCCCAGATCGCCCTGACCGAAATCATGACCCCCGAGGAAGCTGCCGCGTCTGAAGGTGTTGCGTGGAGCGATTCCATCGACGAGGCGTCCCTGGTCATCGACGAGGACAAACCCCTAGATTTGGAAGCGTTCTACGCCGGCAAGGCCACCCCCCTGCTGTTCTCCTCGGCGGCGCTGAACTTTGGTGTCAAGCAGATTCTGGACACCCTGGTGGACTTCGCGCCGCCGGCCGCACCCCGACCCGATGTTGATGGCAGCGACCGCGCCATTGACGCCCCGTTCTCCGGCTTTGTGTTCAAGGTCCAGGCCGGCATGAACCAGGCCCACCGCGACCACGTGGCCTTTGTGCGCGTGTGCTCAGGCATGTTTGAGCGCGGCATGGTGGTCACCCAGACCCGCACCGGCAAGTCCTTCGCCACCAAGTATGCGCAGCAGGTCTTTGGCCGCGACCGCGAAGTCATCGATACGGCTTTCCCTGGCGACGTGGTGGGCCTCGTCAACGCTTCGGCGCTGCGCGTTGGCGATTCCTTATTTGTCGAGGAACCCGTGGAATACCCGGCCATCCCGCTGTTCGCACCCGAGCACTTCCAGGTAGCGCGGTCCAAAGACCCCAGCAAGTACAAGCAGTTCCGCCGCGGCATCGAACAGCTCGAACACGAAGGCGTCATCCAGGTGCTGCGCTCGGATCTGCGTGGTGATCAAGCACCGGTGCTGGCCGCCGTCGGACCCATGCAGTTCGAGGTGGTCGAAGACCGCATGCACCACGACTTCAACGCCCCCATGCGTCTGGAACGCCTCAGCTATTCGCTCGCGAGATTGACGACGCCGGAGGCAACAGCCGTGTTGGCCAATGTCCACGGCGCTGAGGTACTGGAGCGCAGTGACGGCGAATTCCTGGCTCTGTTCAATGACATTTGGGCCATGCGCCGCGTGGAAAAGAACCACCCGGACCTGCCGCTGAGCGAAATCGGCACCACGATGTAGCAACCCCGGATCACTCCGGCCCTGAGCCTGCCCTCACGCCTCCTCCCCTACGGGAGGTAGCCAGAGGGCAGGCTTTGCTGTTTCGGGCACAGGCCCAAAACACGCACCATGGCGGACTTCTCGGCAGGGGTGACCCACAGCCGGTAGGCGGCCTTGACGGAAATCTGGCGGGCCACATAATGGCACCGAAACTTTTTGGACGGCGGCAGCCACGTCGCGGCGTCGCCGTCGGACTTGTCTTGATTCGCCTGACCGTCAACGGCCAGCAAATTTAGCGGATCGTTGGCCAGACTCTGCCGCTGGATGGGCGTCAGCGCCGCGGCTCCTGTCTGCCAGGTGTTGCCGAGTGCCACCACGTGGTCGATCTGCACCGCCCCGCTACTGTCCTTGCCACGTTGAAAAGAAACCCCATGCCCCGTGTAGGGCTCTTGCAGTGTTCCGGAAGCTACCAAGCACAGGGAACCGTCCGTGAAAGTGAGGCCCTGCATGTCCCTGCGCAAGATGTCGTTGCGGGTGTCGCAGCCGTTAGCATCGGCATCCAGCCACGCCTCACCGAACGCACTGCGCTGGTAGTCACTACGGGGCGCCTTACCCTTCACCACAAGCGTTTCCAACAACGCCAGCGCAGTTCCTGGGCCCACCACGGCCACCGGCTGTCCCAAACCCGGAGGTGAGATGCCCACGGCAGGCGGCGGACCGGCGTCGGGCGTAAATGGCCAACGGCCGGAGGTATGGAGCCAGCCAAGAAGGATCACCGCAACGAGAACAAAAAGCACAGCAGCGGCTGTGAGGGGCGGACGCGCTGGGGGTAGCGGGCGCACAGGGAGCTGTTGCGCATGCCGTGACATCAACCACCCCGCCCCTGACCCACCGTGGGTTCTGATCCACCTGTTGGGTGTTCTAAGAAACGGTGAATCGCAATGGGCTTAAGTCTAGGGACTGGCGGGCAAACGTGCGCCCGGTTATCCACAGGCGTTCGAGACCCAAAAGTCTTCGAGACCCAAGAATGCCACCGTTTGACGCAAATGCCATAGCTCAAACCCTGGCATCAACGTCAAACTGCGGCATTTTCCATAAAGGTGATGTGTGTTGGATAGGGCAGCCGTTACGCCGGGTTTTGTCATCCGTCACAGTTACCCGTGGCGGAGAGGCAACCATCCATCTACGAACGCCGTTGCCGACGCCCTCTAGCAGCCTACCCAGGCACTCGGGCGAACAGCCCTCAAACATGCCCTGTCTGGCCTTGCTCCGGGTGGGGTTTACCTAGCTTCCCTAGTCACCTAGGGAACTGGTGGTCTCTTACACCACCGTTTCACCCTTACCCGCTCCAGCCGAAGCCGTGCGGGCGGTCTATTCTCTGCGGCACTGTCCTGCGGGTTACCCCGAGTGGGCGTTACCCACCACCCTGTCCTGTGGAGCCCGGACGTTCCTCGAGCCACTTGCGTGACGCGCGGTTGCCTAGCTGCCCTATCCAGTTATCAAGTGTACAGGGCGAGCGGCCCCGAGCGAGCGGAGCGAAGGTGGCGCTCGGTACAAAAGCTAAGGCTCCGGCGTCGGACATTAATGTTCGACGCCGGAGCCTGCTTTGGGTGCCGAGGCTAGGCCTGCGCTGTGGCCAGCTCGGCCGACGCATCAAGTGTGGGGAATGCGCGTGGGTGGACCCCGGCCATTTCCTCCATGACGCGCACTACCTGGCAGCTGTAGCCGAACTCGTTGTCGTACCAGACGTAGAGGACCAGGTTTTTGTTGGTGCTGATGGTGGCCAGGCCATCGACAATACCGGCGCGGCGCGAGCCCACGAAGTCGCTGGAGACCACCTCGGGAGAATCGATGTAGTCGATCTGCTTGCGCAGGCCCGAGTGCAGCGAAATCTCGCGCAGGTAGGTGTTGACCTCGTCCTGGGTGGTGGCGTTCTCCAGTGTCAGGTTCAGGATCGCCATGGAGACGTTGGGGGTGGGGACGCGGATGGAGTTACCGGTCAGCTTGCCCTCGAGTTCGGGCAGGGCCTTGGCTACTGCCTTGGCGGCGCCGGTTTCGGTCAGCACCATGTTCAGGGCTGCCGAGCGGCCACGGCGATCTCCCTTGTGGAAGTTGTCCGTCAGGTTCTGGTCATTGGTGAACGAGTGAACCGTCTCCACATGCCCGTGCACAATGCCGTACTTGTCGTTGAGAACCTTCAGCACCGGGGTGATGGCGTTGGTGGTGCAAGAAGCGGCGGTGACGATCTTGTCTTCGGCGGTGATGGTGCCATGGTTGATGCCGTGCACCACGTTCTTCAGCGTGCCCTTGCCCGGAGCGGTGAGCAGTACCCGTGCCACACCCGTGCTCTTAAGATGCTGGGACAGGCCTTCCTCATCGCGCCAGCGGCCCGTGTTGTCCACGATCAGGGCGTTGTTGATGCCGAAGCTGGTGTAGTCAATGGTGGCCGGACTGTCCGAGTAAATGACCTGGATGGCGGTACCGTTGGCTTGGATGATGTTGTTCTCGTGGTCAACCGTGATGGTGCCGTTGAACGGGCCGTGGACGGAGTCGCGGCGCAGCAGGCTGGCACGTTTGGTCAGGTCCATGTCGCCACCGTTGCGGACCACAATGGCGCGCAGTCGCAGGCCGTGGCCACCGCCGGAGTGTTCAATGAGGATGCGGGCCAGGAGGCGGCCGATGCGGCCAAAGCCGTACAGGACAACGTCGGTGCTGGTGCGTTCGTCGGCGCCGAATCGGTCAACGATGTCGGCCAATTCGGTACGCAGGAAGGCTTCGAGATCGGCTTGTCCGGAGGCTTTGAAGCAGGCGTTGAGTCGGGCCAGATCCAGTGAAGCGGCGCCCAGTTGCAAAGTCACTAGGGCACGCAGCAGTGGCAGGGTCTCCTCCAGGGGCAGTTCAACCTCGTCAATCTGACGGGCAAAGCGGTGAGCCTTCAAGAGACTGATCACCGATTGGTTGATCAATGAACGGCCGTGAATGTTGGTTAGGACATTGTTTTCCCGGTAGAGCTTGCCGATGAGCGGGATCATGGCCTCGGCCATGGTCTCGCGTCCGATCCAGGAATCCAGGACGGCGTCGGAGTTGTTAGCCACGAGTTCTTGCACCACTGTAGTTACCCTCTTCTAGCTTAAAACACCCTTGGTTTAAGCCACCCCCAGTGTCTCAGGAGGCACATATTACCGGCGAGTTCAGTGAGCGCTCTCACTAGACCGGTCTAGACTTCGCCCGCTTCTGCCCCGCGAAGGGTGAGTAGATGACAATGCTGATGTCCAGGATTGTCATCTACTCACATTTCGAGCAAAGGCGAGCAAAGGGCGGAGCGGAAATGTCGGGCCCACCGAACCGATAAGCTCGAACGGTGCTAATTTTGCTTCCCCCCTCTGAAGGTAAGACCCCGCCCGACGCCGGCGCTCCCGTTGATCTGGCCGAGCTGAGTTTTCCTGAGCTCAACGCCGCCCGACAGGAAGTTGCCGAAGCCTTGGCCACCGTTTCGGGTCAAGACGACGCGCTGAAACAGCTGGGCGTGGGTGCCACCTTGGTGCATGAAGTCAGCCGAAATACCCGGTTGGCCCACGAGCCTGCCGCACCAGCCCACAGCATCTACACGGGCGTGCTGTTCGACGCTCTGGGATATCAGAACATGAGCGCAACGCAACAGCGCAAGGCCGACGCCGCCGTCGTGGTTGTCTCGGGGCTGTGGGGTGCAGTGGGCTTTGCCGACAGAATTCCGGCGTACAGGCTGTCCATGTCGGTAGGTCTGCCTGGCCTAGGCAAGCTGGCCAGTTATTGGAAGCCTAAACTCGCCGAAGCCATCAACAGCCACACGGAGGGGCATTTGATGGTCGATTGCCGTTCCAGCACGTATGCAGCCGCTTGGGTTCCGGATCCGGCCCACACCGTGGCGGTTAACGTCTTCACCGAGCGCGACGGCGTCCGTAAAGTAGTCTCGCACTTCGCCAAACATACTCGTGGAGAACTGTCCCGGCATTTGCTGACCCGTCGCGGCAAGGCGCCAGAGACACCCGCTCAGCTGGCGAAGGCAGCCGCGGAAAAGTGGGTGGTGGAGCTTGTTCCAGGGACGGCGCGCAAGGCCCATACCTTGAATATCATCCTGACCGACTGATTCTGAACTAGTAGCGCGAAAAGCTGCGGCCGGTCCTGGCATATGCCGGACCGGCCGCAGCTTTTAGTTGCTGTCGCAGCGCTCGCTCCTGAGCGCCCGCACCTGAGGAGCTAGTTAGCTCCATTCCTCCGAGCGGACCAAGATGGCACCGGAATCCGGGCACATCACGATGGTGTCGGGGCTAGCCTTCTTGATCTCAGCCAAGTCACCGGCGCTAATGTGCATGCCGGAGCCTTCAGACTTCCCATGGAACAAACGCGCTGCGCCCACACCGTATTTGGCCAGCGAACGGTTGTAGATGGCCATGAGCGCCGGGTCAAAGGTAGCTGCCAGCTCGGCACGTTCTGCCAGGATGGCATCGCGTTCCATCTTGAGGCCGCCTAGCTTGCTGCGCACCTCATCCAGAACCTCGTCGAGGACGCTCTGCATCTGGGTCACCAGATCCCGCTCGGCCTGAGCCTTAGCGGTGGCTTCCTCAAAGGCTTCCATGGCTTCGAGCTCAGTATCCTCAAGCTCACTGCGACGCCGTGTCAGCGACTCGACTTCACTCTGCAACGCCATGAGGTCCTTGGACAGGCCGGTGCCACTGTTCAACTTGGCTTCGTCGCGCTCAATCCGGGCCACCACGGCGGCCACATCATCTTCAGACTTGGTCAGGGCCCGCTGGCAGTCGCTGACGGCCGTGTCTAAGACCACCAGATCGCTCTTGGCCACGGTGACGCCCGCGTGCAGGTCCGGAAGTCTGGGGTCTTCCTTCAAAGCCTTCGCCTGGACATCTAGTGCCCGCAATTTGCCATCCAATACCTGGACCTCCAGCAAACGCATTTGTTCGGCCGGTGCTGCCTTAGCCATGTAACTCCTCCTGCTGCATCAAGTGCTGTGATTGTTCTTGGTAAGAGCCTAGTTCCCGGGAGTCAGAATAAAGTCCCAGGGGTCCGTGTTGGTCTGGCTTAGTGCTAGTTCCGCGGCAAACCCCTGGTCACCGAGTACATTGCCAAGAGCCACCATGGCGTTAGGTAGCCACAACCATTCGCTGGCAAAGTGTGAAAGATCAATCAGGTATGGACGTCCATCAAGCCGTGCCTCGCGGGCTTCAGAAGCTGGGTGGTGGCGCAGGTCTGCGGTGACAAACACCTCCGCATCACTGGCTCGCACCGCATCAAAGAGGCTGTCCCCGGCGCCACCGCAAACAGCAACCTTGCGAACGAGTGCGTCTTTGTCCCCTGAGACGCGCACGCCCCCGGCCACGGCGGGCAGGGTCAAGAACACCTTAGCGGCAAGGTCACCGAGCTTTTCTGGAGTCGGCAGGAAACCCACCCGGCCAATCCCCTCTTCAGCCAATCCATTGGGTGCCGGCATGAGCGGCAGAACGTCGTCGAGTTTCAGGATGTCGGCCAGGACATCAGAGACACCGCCCACGGCACTGTCGCCGTTGGTGTGCACCGTCAACAGAGCGCAGCCGCCCTCAATCAGGCTATGGATGGCCCGACCCTTCCCGGTGGTGGCGGCCACTGAATTAACACCCTTGAGCAATAACGGGTGGTGGGTGATGAGGAGTTGCGCTCCCCACTCCAGCGCTTCTTCAATGACCTCAAGCGTGGGGTCCACAGCAAACATGATCCGGTCCACTCTGGCTTCGAGGCGCCCCACCACCAAGCCCACACGGTCCCAGTCCTCGGCGAGCGATTCCGGCCACAGTTCTTCTGCCGCCAGGAGGACATCGGAAAGGACAGGGCTCTGTAAAGGATTCACAGGCTCAGCGTTGAGTTCCGAATCCGCCTCTACTCCAGGCTCGGGCACAGTGAGGAGTTCAGTGACGCGTTCAGTGACGAAAGAATCGTCCGTTACGTCTTCTTCCGATTCCAGTACGTCCGTGCCACCCTCATCGTCACCGATGATGCCAGTGCCGTCCATGCCAGTGCCATCGCCAGCCTGATCAGCGAAGCCATCTTCACCAGAGGATTCCGCGCCTGAAAAAGCGGCGTCTGCGCCAACTACCGGCTGTTCCGGAATGTCGGCGACGTGGGCACCTGCATCACTTCCGGCGTCGGACGTGGGAAAAGTTGGTTCCTTGCTCATACTTCTACCTTACTGTCGGGCAGGAGCTGCAGCACACATCAGCGCCGCCCGGGAATCTTGAGAGCCATTAATGACTTATAAATAACCATGAAGACTTTTGTATTGGGCGGCGGCTGCTTTTGGTGCCTCGATGCCGTATATCAGATGACCCGCGGCGTGGAATCTGTGGTGTCCGGCTATACCGGCGGCGCCATTCCCAACCCGAGTTATGAACAAATTTGCACAGGAATGACCGGCCACGCCGAGATTGTCTCCGTCACTTTTGACGAGACCATCATCCCGGCGGACGTCATTTTGGACATGTTCTTTATCCAGCATGACCCCACCACCTTGAACCGCCAGGGATACGACGTCGGCACTCAGTACCGCTCGGTCATGTACTACCGCGATGAGACCGAGGAGGCGGAGTTCCGGGCTGCGATTGAGCGTAACCAGCCGCTGTTCTCGCACCCGATCGTCACCGAAGTCAGCCGACTCGGTGTGATCTATGAGGCCGAGCACTACCATCAGGACTTTTACGCTCAGCGGCCCGAGGTTGGATATTGCCAGGTCATTATCAACCCAAAAATTGCGAAAGTTAGAAAACATTACGCGAAGTGGCTCACCGCCTAGAACCAAACTAAGGTACTCGATACGCTGACGACTAAGCACAGCGTCGAGTTTCTTGCATCGAACTCACGCACTCCCCCGCTTCACAGACTGATTAAGGACCACACATGGCACGTATTTATGACAATGTCACCCAGCTGGTTGGCGGCACACCGTTGGTGCGCCTGAACCGCCTGACCGAGGGCCTTGCCGCCACGGTCGCTGTGAAGCTGGAATTCTACAACCCGGCCAACAGCGTCAAGGACCGGATCGGTGTCGCCATTGTCGACGCCGCCGAAGCCTCCGGCGAACTCACGCCCGGCGGAACCATTGTTGAAGGCACCTCCGGCAACACCGGAATCGCCTTGGCGATGGTCGGCGCCGCACGCGGCTACAAGGTCATTTTGACCATGCCGGAGACCATGTCCACTGAGCGTCGCGTCATGCTGCGCGCCTACGGGGCCGAGATCGTCCTGACACCGGGTTCTGAGGGCATGCGCGGCGCTGTGGAAAAGGCGAAGGAAATCGTCGCCACCACCGAGAACGCCATCTGGGCCCAGCAGTTCGCCAACCAGGCCAACTCTGACATCCACCGCACCACCACCGGTGTGGAAATTTGGGAAGACACCGACGGCGCCGTAGACATCCTCGTTGCCGGCATCGGCACCGGCGGCACCATCACCGGCGCAGGCCAGTACCTGAAGTCCCGCAAGCCGGGCCTGAAGGTTGTGGCTGTTGAGCCCATCGATTCAGCAATCCTCAACGGTGGCGCACCCGGCCCGCACAAGATCCAGGGCTTGGGCGCCAACTTCATCCCCGAAATCCTGGACCAGGACATCTACGACGAGGTTTTGGACGCCACACTGGAAGATTCCGTGGCTTTCTCCCGCGCACTGGGCAATCAGGAAGGCATCCTCGGCGGCATCTCCGCCGGTGCCGCAGTATGGGCTGCCATCGAGCTCGCCAAGCGTGAAGAAAACGCCGGTAAGCTCATTGTCGCCGTGGTCCCCGACTTCGGCGAACGCTACATTTCCACGGTGCTCTACGACGACATCCGGGGCTAGCCTCCTAACGTCTCCCGATGTTCTTTTGTTCTGCCGCTGGCGCGCCGGAACATTGGGCCCGGGCTGTAGGCCCAAATTGTGGACCCAAGTGTCCACATTGTGGTTAGCCGGAATTTTTCCCGCATTACTGACGCTATGTCGGTAATGCGGGTCTTCTGGTCTGTGGCCCCAAATACATGCAAGCTCCGCCCTCACATGGTGACGGCGATAAACTGAAAGAAGTCTGTGGGATTTTTCGGCAGAATGCGTGAAGACCTCGAATCGGCCCGGTCACATGACCCGGCGGCCCGAGGCTCCATGGAGAACTTGTTTGTCTATTCCGGCCTGCACGCCATCTGGGTGCATCGGCTGACACACAAAATGTGGGCCGTTCCTGCCCTGCGTTTCCCCGCACGGCTCCTCTCGCAGATCACCCGCTCCCTCACCGGTATTGAGATCCATCCCGGCGCCACGATCGGCCGGCGTTTCTTTATCGACCACGGTATGGGTGTGGTCATTGGTGAAACCAGTGAAATTGGCGACGACGTCATGATCTACCACGGTGTCACCTTGGGCGGGCGCTCCTTGGAGAAAACCAAGCGCCACCCCACTATCGGCAACCGGGTCACCATTGGTGCCGGTGCCAAGGTCTTGGGCCCTATCAACATCGGCGACGACTCTGCCGTGGGCGCCAACTCCGTCGTGGTCAAGGACGCGCCAGCCGCTTCAATCTTGACCGGCATCCCTGCCACCATTCGGCATCGCGACGCCCGCAAGGAAATGGCCCCGGCTGTAGATCCTGCCGAGTACATTGACCCTGCTATGTGGATCTAACTTCGTTTTAAAGTTCGACGGCGGCCGGTGACCTTCCTAGGGAAGGTCACCGGCCGCCGTCGTTCTCAGCCAGATGGGCCCACAGGCTCAAAGAACCCCCGAACCAATGGGCCCACGCCCGCGAGGGCCCCAAGTTAAAGACGCGCCAGCGTCTTCAACTTGGGAGCGGGTGGGGACTAGTGTGTGTCGACTGCTTCGATCTCGGACTTGTCGCCACTCCACTGGGTGTGGAAGGTACCTTCAACGTCAACACGGCTGTACGTGTGGGCGCCGAAGAGGTCGCGCAGGCCCTGGGTCAGTGCGGCGGGCAGGCGCGGGCGGCGCAGGCCGTCGTAGTAAGCCAGCGAGGAGGAGAACACCGGAACCGGAATACCCAGCTGAACGGCGGTTGCAACCACGCGACGCCAAGCCGGGAGGACTTCGGCGATTTCTGCCTGGAACGCCGGAGCGAACAACAGGTTGGCCGGCTTCTCATCAGCAGCGTAAGCCTTGGTGATGTCCTTGAGGAGCTCGGCACGGATGATGCAACCACCACGCCACAGCGAAGCAATCTCATCCAGCTTCAGATCCCAGTTGTACTCGGTAGCTGCGCTGGTGAGCATGTCGATGCCCTGTGCGTAGCTGATGAGCTTGGAAGCGTAGAGTGCCTGGCGTACGTCTTCAACGAAGTCGGCGCCCAGTTCAACAGCAACCTCGTGGCCGGCCAGAACTTCCTGGCCGATGGCACGCTGATCACGCTGTGAGGAGAGACCGCGAGCAAAAACAGACTCGGCGATGGCGGAGATGGGCGAACCCAAGTCCAGGCCGGACTGAACCGTCCAGCGGCCCGTGCCCTTCTGACCTGCGGAGTCAACGATGACGTCAACCAACGGCTTGCCGGTCTTGGCGTCAACGTGGCCCAAAACTTCAGCGGTGATTTCGATCAGGAAGGAGGCCAGCTGGCCTTCGTTCCACTTGCCGAAGATCTCTGCCTGCTCGGCCGGCTCGATGCCAGCGGCGCTACGCAGGAGGTCGAAAGCTTCACCAATAACCTGCATGTCGGCATATTCGATGCCGTTGTGAACCATCTTGACGAAGTGGCCGGCGCCATCGGTGCCGATCCAAGCGCAGCACGGCTGGCCATCAACCTTCGCGGAAATCTTTTCCAGCAGCGGGCCAAGAGCATCGTAGGATTCCTTGGAACCACCGGGCATGATGGATGGGCCCAGAAGAGCACCTTCCTCACCACCGGAAACGCCAACGCCTACAAAGTGGAGGTCCTTCTCGGCCAGTGCGGCTTCGCGGCGGCGAGTGTCCTGGTAGTGCGAGTTGCCGCCATCGATGATGATGTCGCCAGCTTCCATGAGCGGAACGAGCTGATCGATGACGGAGTCAACGGGGCCGCCAGCCTTGACCATGATGAGCACGCGGCGCGGCTTTTCGAGGGAGTCAACGAGTTCGGCCAAGGTCTCCGTGCGAACGAATTCGCCTTCGCTGCCGTGGGCTTCGAGCAGTGCGTCAGTCTTGGCGACCGAGCGGTTGTGCAGCGCAACGGTGTATCCGTTGCGAGCCAAGTTGCGTGCCAGGTTGGCGCCCATAACGGCCAGACCTGTAACACCGATCTGTGCAGTGCCAGTTAGTTCAGACATACTACCTCCAGGGTGAATTGAATAGTTTCCTACAGCTTATCGGTAATGGGTCCAGTTCCCCACCTCATTCCATGATTTGGATACGTAACATTACGCAAGCCACATGGGCAAGCTGGCAATCGGATGCCAAAATTCAGACTCAATCGGCGAAGTTGAGCAGAACTTTCCCCGACTGAGCCGAGTTCTTAGCCATATCAAATGCAGCCAAGGCGTCGCTGAGTGCGAATTCATGCGTAATCACGGGTTCCACAAAAAGGGAACCGTCAGCCAAAGCGGCAATCACCTCGGCAATTTCCTCATTGAAGCGGAATGACCCCAGGAGCTCAAGCTCGCGCGTGATCGCCAGTGAGATGGCAACCGGTTGCGCACCGGATGGGAGCAAGCCCACCATGACAACTCGACCACCGCGCGTTGCGCCATTGATGGCCGTTCCCAAACCAAAATGGTTTCCGGAGGATTCAATCACCACATCGGCCTCGATTGCGGCAATTCTCTCGGCATCCGGTGCCAGCAGCAACACATCAGCGCCCACGGCCGCAGCAATGTCCAACGGCCTCTGATGCATATCGACAGCAGTGATATGGCTAGCCCCAGCGCGCTTGAGAACGGCAATTGCGAGGGTTCCAATGGGGCCACAGCCCACTACGAGCGCCGATTTTCCACGCACGTCACCGGCCCGAGAGACGGCATGCCAGGCCACGCTGGCCGGTTCGATCAAGGCTGCCAAGCGCAAGGGCAAGGAATCCGGCAGCACCCGCAGCATGCGAGTAGGCAAGTTCGCGTAGCGCAGGAACGCACCATCGGTGTGCGGATGGCGTGCAGCGCTCCCCAGATAGGTGCAACCCGGGGAAAGGTTGGGCCGATCAGCCGGGTACCTCGCCGCACCCGGGGCCGGGGTGGCCGGATGCACGGCGACGGGGGTTCCTACGCCAGGTCCGGTGCCATCCGCGGCCGCACGGGCCACGACGCCAACCACCTCGTGGCCCAGCACCATGGGGTCCTTCAAAATGGATTCCCCGGCAGCTCCGTGCAGCCAGTAGTGCAGATCAGAGCCGCAGATGCCGCCGTAGGCAATTTCAATGACGGCCTCGTCGGCACGCGGTTCACCCAACGTCACCTGGTCAATCCGCAGATCGTCCTTGCCGTGAGCCACGACGGCCGCAGCTGTCACGGGAAGCGGGAGTTGTTCGTTCGCCATTTAGACCACCACCGTCATGCCGCCATCGATGAAGATGGTCTGGCCGTTGACAAAGTTGGAGGCATCGGAGGACAACCAGACGGCCGGCCCCACCAGGTCTTCCACGGTGCCCCATCTGTTGGCCGGGGTGCGGCCCAGGATCCAGGAGTTGAACGTCTCGTCATCGACCAGGTTTTGCGTCATCTCGGTGTGAATGTATCCGGGCGCGATGCCATTGATCTGCAGGCCACCGCTGGCCCATTCTGCCGTCATGGCACGGGTCAGGTTTCGCAGTCCACCCTTGGCCGCGGTGTAGGCAGCGATGGTGGGGCGGGCCAGATCTGTCTGCACCGAGCAAATGTTGATGATCTTTCCGTGTCCGCGTGCCAGCATGCCGCGGGCAGCTTCGCGGCCCACGAGGAAGGCGCTGGTCAGGTCGGTGCTGATGACCCGATCCCAGTCCTTCACATCTAGCTCAAGCAACGGAACCCGGTGCTGAATTCCGGCGTTGTTGACCAGGATCTCCAGCGGCCCCACATTCTCCTCCACCCAGGCAATGCCTTCCGCGGCCGCCACACCGTCAGTCACATCGAAGGCGACGGAGCGAATCTGCCCCTCGGCAAAATCCGCGGCCATGACGGCCTCGGCTGCTGCCAGACGCGTCGGATCAATTCCGTGAAGCACCACGGTTGCCCCGGCCTGAGCCAGTCCACGCGCCAAGGCGTTGCCAATTCCGCGGCTTGAACCAGTCACCAGGGCCACCCGGCCGGTCAAGTCAAACAATCCACTCATCAATTCTGTCCTTAATGGTTTTCTAGTCTTAGTCGATCTCGGGCTTCAATGATTTTGAAGACTTTCAAAGGTCCGACGGCGTACGGCTCACCCAAGCGGTGGTCACCGCGCACGTGTCACCGGCACACGAGCATGTCACCGCGCACGTGTCATCGCGGCGAAGGCTTGTTCCCGGTGCCGAGCCGCGCGATGGTTTCCCGCACCACTGTCAGGTCCTGGTCCCCCAAGCCCTGATCCTTCAGGGTGCCGTACAAGGCGTGTCCCGCACTAGCCATGGGGGTCGCGGAACCAACTGCGGCGGCACTTTCCAGCACGAATCCCAAGTCCTTGTGCATGAATTTCGCCGGGCCGGTGGGTGTGTAGTCCTTGGCCGCGATCTTTGGCCCGCCGAGCCGCAAGACGTTGCTGCCGGCCAGACCGCCGGCCAACACCTCAAAGAGCGCCGGAACGTCCATGCCTGAGGATTCGGCGAGCTCCGCCGCCTCGGCGAGGGCTGCCATGGTGGTTCCCACCAACAACTGGTTGCAGGCCTTGGCTAGGGATCCGCTGCCGAGTGGACCCAGCAGGCGCACGGTGGTGCCCATGCTGTCCAGTACTGGGGCGATGCGCTCAAAGTCGGCAGCGTCTCCTCCGGCCATGATGGCCAGGGTGCCTTTTTCGGCACCGACCGTGCCTCCGCTGACGGGAGCATCGATGACGGTCGCCCGGCCACCGGAGGCCTCCGCTACCCGGGCACCAAAAACTTGGACGGCCTGCGGGGAGACACTGCTCATGATCACCACGACGGTTCCCTGTGTCGGGGGCGCTTCTCGCCATGCGGCTAGCAGCGGCTCCGCAGCTTCTTCAATAAAGCCCAAGTCCGGGAGCATGAAGATGATGACGTTGGCATCTCGCAGTTCGGCCACGCCGGACGCGGTCCGGGCACCCTCTGCGGCTAGCCATTCGAGCGCTGCAGCCGAACGGTTCCACACCGTCACGTCCCAGTCGGCGCGGAGCAGATTGGCGGCCATGGGGGCACCCATGTGGCCCAGGCCGACAAAGCCAATGGCGGGCGGGGCCTGACGGGGGGAATCAGTGGTTTGCGTCATTGAACACCAGTCCTCACAACTTTGTGGTTTGGTTCTTAAAGTGACTCATCGCCACATTTGTTCAGTATTCTATCCGCAATTCAGTATGATGAACATCATGACGCCTAATAATCTCACCGTTGCGATTGCCGTACCGCTCGAAGCCGAGCATGTGGAGGCCATCCGTGCCGCCAATCCGTCCGTGACCGTATTGTACGAACCCGAGCTGCTCCCCCAGGAGCGCTTCCCCGCCGATCACGCCGGCGATCCGGCGTTCAAGCGCACGCAGGAGCAGGAAGCTCGCTACTGGGAGATGCTCCGCAGTGCCGACGTGCTCTACGGCTTCCCCAACGAGAGCCCGGCCGGGTTGGCCGAAATTGCCTCCAGCGAGAAGCTCCAGTGGATCCAGGCCATGGCCGCAGGTGCCGGCGGAGCCGTCAAGGCAGCCAAACTCTCCGATGTGGACCTTGCCCGCATCAAGATCACCAGCTCAGCCGGCGTGCACGGCCTGCCGCTGGGTGAGTTCGCCATGATGGGCGCCCTCAACGGCCTCAAGCGCAGCGCCGAATTGGCTGCTGACCAGGCCGCCAAGCACTGGCCCGAACTGCGCACCCCCACCCGCCTGGCCCGCGGCTCCAACGTGGTCATCACCGGCCTGGGCGAGATCGGCCTCGAAACCGCCCGTCTGGCCCGCGCCCTTGGCATGAACGTCAGCGGCACCAAGCGCACCGTGGAGCCCATCGAGGGAATCGAGACTGTCACCGACACCGCCGGGCTGCCCGGCCTCGTCGCCACGGCCGACATCCTCATCAACACCCTCCCCGGCACCCCCTACACGGAAAAAATGATCAACGCCGAGATCTTCGCCGCCATGAAGCCGGGCACCATCGTGGTCAACGTGGGCCGCGGCACGGTCATTGACGAGGATGCGCTCCTTGAGGCTCTCAACAACGGCCAGGTTTCCTACGCCTGCCTGGACGTGTTTGCCGTCGAGCCGCTGCCGGAGGCAAGCCCGCTCTGGGAGCACCCGCGCGTCATGGTCTCCCCCCACACCTCGGCCCTGAGCTCCGCCGAGAACCGCCTGATCGCCGAGCGCTTCATGGAGAACCTGGCGCGCTTCCAGACCGGCACCGAGTTGCTGCACACCGTGGATCCCGTCCACTTCTACTAACCGCACTTGCTCAAGGGGAGCCTTCCGTTCGCGGAAGGCTCCCCTTTTGCGTGCCCGCACCCTGTTTTGCCCGCACCCTGGTGGTGACTTGCCCTCTTAAAGTACGACGGCGACAGGCTGGCTGCCAGCGCCGGACGGGACCGGCGTCGTCCATCACCAAACTCGGTTAAACGCCAAGTGGCACCCGCCGGAGCAGGTGCCACTTGGTCAACGGAAGGCTAGGAGGCGTCCTCAACCAGGTTCAGGTCGCGGGCCGCGGTTTCCGGTGTGAAGAACGTGGTCACGAAGGAGATACCGGCCAAGACCGCTGAGTACACGGCGAGCACCAGCCAGGAGTGGTTGGTGACAGCCAACAGGGCGACTCCAACGATCGGCGCAATGCCACCGGCAAACACGGCGGAGATTTCACGGCTCATGGCGACGCCTGTGAAGCGGTGGGTGGCCCCGAAGAGCTCGGGAAGCATGGCACACTGCGGGCCAAGCATGGACTGCACGCCGATGGAAATACCCACCACCATGACAGCCCAGACAAGCCAGACGTTACCCAAGGTGATCAGATAGAACGCCGGGAAGGCAAAGAGCAGCTGGAACAGTGCACCGTAGCGGTAGACCTTGACGCGGCCAACGCGGTCGGAGATCGCACCGAAGGAAATGACCATGACCGCGGCGAATCCAGCCGCGATCAGCAGGCCCACGGGACCGATGAATTTGTCCCCTTCAAAGACGCCGCCCTTGGCAGCCATGAAGCCGACCAGGAGGGTGGAGTAGATGCTGGAGTTGCCGTTTTCGCCCATGCGCAAGCCAATGCCGATCAGGACGTTCTTCTTGGAGGTGCGCCACAGCGTGCCGAGCGGGTTCTTGGTGACGTTCTTGTGCTTTTCCAGCTCCTGGAAGACCGGGGTTTCCTTGAGCTGGAGGCGGATGTACACGGCAACGCCGATCAGCAGGATGCTGGCCAGGAACGGCACACGCCACAGCCATCCTTCAAGCACTTCGGGATGGGCCAGGCCGAGGAGCGCGAAGGTTCCGGCACCCAGCAGGGTGCCCACCTGGATGCCGACGAACGGCAGGGCGGCGAAGAAGCCGCGGCGTTTGCGCGGAGCAACTTCGGAGATGAGGGTTGTGGCACCGGCCTGCTCGGCTCCGGCGCCCAGACCTTGCAGGATGCGCATGAGTACCAGCAGCACGGCGCCCACCATTCCCGCCTGTTCATAGGTGGGCAGCAGGCCGATGGCGAAGGATGCGCCACCCATGAGCGCGATGGTTAGCAGGAGTACCTGCTTGCGGCCGAAGCGGTCGCCAATGTAGCCGAATACCAGGCCGCCGAAGGGTCGGGCCGCAAAGCCAACGCCGTAGGTGGCGAAGGATGCAATCAAGGCGCCCGTGTCGCCCAGAGGAGCGAAGAAGAGGGGGCCGAAGATCAGTGCCGAGGCAAGGCCGTAGATGTAGAAATCGTAGTACTCGAGCGCCGAACCAACGGAGCTGGCGAGGGTGGCCCGGCGCAGCTGATCCGGATCCACCTTCTCGTCTACTGTCGAGGCGGCGCCGTGGGCTGGGCGTAGCGGTTGTGTAGTCACTGATTCTCCCTTGAAACTTACCGAACCACCATTGATTCAGGCAGGCGACAACGACCCTAAGGTCGATCACTATGTTGAACAGCGTACAACATGTTGAACGGAAGGCCAAGAGGAAAATGTTATGTGGCTCACTAGCCCATGGGATTGCCCAACATCTTGGACAGCTCCACGAGCTCTTGGACCATTGCTGCGCGCTGCACATCGGAGAACGTGGCCTGCAGAGCCGTCACTGACACGCCGAGGCTGGGGCCGTGCGAGCCACGAGTAGGAACGGCTACGCCAAGGCTCACCACGCCCAAGGTGGACTCCTCATCCTCAAAGGCATAACCCTGGGCGCGGATGGCTGCGATCTCGGCCTTGAGCTCTGCACCGGTCCGCAGTGACTTGGGTGTCAGAACAGGGAGCGCAGACTCGTCGGGGTACAGCCGATCCAGGTCATGGTCATGCAGCCTGGCAATAAGGGCCTTCCCCACGGCACACAAAGAGACGGGCATTTTGTCCCCAATGTTTGAGGTCAGCCGCACGGCAGGATGCCCTTCATAGCGGGCCAAGTAAATGACATTCTCGCCGTCGAGCATGGCAATGCGCACCGTCTCGCCCTTGAGCACTGGGGCGGCTTCACAAAAGCGGTAAAACTCCCTGACCTCGTCGCGGCGGCTCAGGTAGGCAGCCCCGAGCTCCACCAGCTTCACACCCAGGGCATAGTCGGAACCGACGCGGGTAATGAGCTCGGCATCCTCAAGCGCCTGCAACAAGTTGGACGTGGAGGATTTGGGGATGCCCAGCTCGCGGGCAAGATCACTGAGCGTCAACCGGCCCGTGACCGACTGTGCCAAGGCGTCAAGCACTGCGGAAGCGCGGGTCACGGCAGGGGCAGGAGATCCATGGCCTCGCACTTCACTGTTCCTGCTGGGTATGGCCTGAATTTCGCTCACGTAGTTATCCTCGACGCTGAAGGTTCCCGGGAGAGCCCGGAGCGGTGCTCTACCGCTCACTTACAGTACATTGAAGTGGACAGTTTTCATCATACTGTTCAGGCAAAGAGGTAGAACGTCCACTCTTGTGTTTTTTCCGGCATGCCGGTATATTCGTTTGCAGACCTTCCACTGTGGCGTCCCCCAATAGCCACAGTGGAAGGTCCTCCACGTTAACTCTGCATTCTCAGGGGTTAGTGGGTTAGCAGCCAAAATGTGCGTACCGTCCGGGCGTGTCAGTGGCTTCCACGATCGCCATCTTCGAGTCGCCATATCTGGCCCCGAGAATGCGATTAAACGGGCCATATCTGGGGACTCGAGTACAGGGGCTAGCGGCCAAAATTCGAGATCCGGGTTAGCAGTCAAAATGTGTGTACCGTCCGGGCGTGTCAGTGGCTTCTGCTTGGAAACAGCAGATGATGCGCTGAACCTGTTCGAGGCTGCAGAAGACGCGACAAATTCGCGATTTTCATCGCATCATCTGCGTTTTCAACTCAGCGCGTTTAGTCCACTCGATGGCGGTTAACGCCGTCGCAAACTCCGATCAGAAACGATCTGGAAATTCTGCGTGTCAGTTTGCATCCCATCGAAACAAGCGTTATATTTTTAGTACTGGTTCCCCACCACAGCGTCCCCCAATAGCTGTGGCGGGGAACCTTTCACGTTAACCATCCCCCATGCGCCACGTCCCACCATGATGGTCACGTTCAAGGTCCATGGTGACAAGTTCGTTGCGCTGATTGCGCCGCCATCGCGCCTGCACCCGCCAAACCTGCACATCCACACGCCCCTGCCCCTCGGGCATCCGCTGTACTTGGTTCCACCATGGCGTGCGTTCATACCAGCGCAGGGGTTCGGCATCCACCGTCCACACCCTGCCATTGCGCCGCACCGTCACAGGCCCCCTCACTCGTGGTTTCCACCAACACTTGTTCCGCAAGTTCAATCATGGGAAGGACGCTATGGAGTGGGTGTGACATTCTGGCAGCCTCTCGCCTCAGACGGTGCCAGCCTGTCTCAGACGGCGAAAGGACGGCGTTCGCGAAAACGGCGGGCTCCGGGCTAACACCCGCCGTTTCCGCAAACGCCGTCCTTTTGTGACTGTCCATCTTGTGCACGCCAAGTGCGACGGCGGCCCCAAGCGGGAGCGCCACATTTACGCCGTGAATGTCAGCTTTGGCAACGCCCAGCGCTGGCACGCCGCGCGCACAGGCTTGTCACTCGCGCACAGGCTCACCTCCGGCACTCCGTACGCCGCCCAGACGCGTTGCTCCGCCTACACATGGCGCTCCGTGTTATTTGAATGCCATGAGGCGCAGGAACTGCACTTCATTGATGACCATGATTTCCTGGCCGGCAGCCGCAAGCTCCTGCGCCCTCTTGATCTTGGCGCTGGGACGGGCAACAGCAGCTCCGTCGGCGCTGACCACCAGGGTGACCTTCTTCGTGGTGCCGTTGGCGATGGTTGCGCCCTTGGCTGCGGCAGCGTTCTGGGCCTCCGCACGTGGCATGGCCACCAGGTCACCACTAAAAACAATGGTCTGCCCATAAAGCGGCCCATAGGGGTTGGCCTGCATGTTGGCCTGCGGCAGGTCCGCCAGCTTGCGTGTGTAGCCCGCTGAATAATAGTTGGGCAGGGTTGATTTCGCTGTGGCAGGCCATAGGGCGGCAAGGTTCGATGCGCCATTGCGTTTGGCGAGTTCAATCGCGATGAGCGCGCTGGCACGCGCGTCGTCTCCGGCGTCGTGGTGGTTGAAGGCGGGAAGTTCCAGGGCACCGACCACGTCAGACAACGTGTAGTGGCCCAGCTCAAGGTGCGTCCTGGCCAACTGCAGGGTGCAATGAAAGTCCGCTGCCGGGGCCGGGAGCCCGCACGCCTCGTTCGCCTTGGAAATCACGGATTTCTCAAAGCTGACATTGTGGCCAACCAGCGCATCACTGCCGATGAAGTCCATCATCGGTCCGTGGATGCGGCGCCAGTCGGGCATGTTGCGCACTTGGGCTGCGGTGATGCCGTGGATGCCAACGTTAACAGGGTGGAAGTCGTCGTAGCCAGGCAGCGGCTTCATGAGCCAGGAAACCTGTTCAACCACGACGCCGGCGCGCACCTTTGTCATGCCGACGGCACAAGCGGAGGCCCGGAAGTTGTTGGCGGTTTCAAAGTCGATTGCGGTGAACGAGATGTCCTGCATGCACTCCCCTATTAAGCGTGTGGTCCAGACAATCCTAGTGTCTGCCAAGGCAAGGAACCCCGCTGTTCTTCACCGTGACGGTGTTGAATGGCGGGGTTCTTCTTTGGTGGGCCTCCGTAGGTGCTTCTCAATCCCTTTTGAGTGCCTCGAATTGTGCTGAACTGCCCTCCGGTTACGCAGACGGTGTGCCTGTGCGTGAGTTGGAGGCGAGCTTCAAGATTCACCGTGCAACGGCGTGCGTGATCGCACGTCGAGCAGGTCATGCAGTTTTCCTGGGGTGGGGTTGGCGTGCTCGTCGCCTGGTGGGTGCACCTGACCTCCTCAAGGTGAGGGGCTCGTCAAGGTGTCGGGCTCGTCGAGGTGTCGGGCAGGGGTGCGTTGTGGTCATTCGCTGCCATTGCGGACACCCCTGATGGGGGTAGCTATTACCAGTCGCGCACGGTACACCGGGGCGACTGTCCACGACAACCCCCGCACCCAAAAAGAACTGCGCCTGATTGTTGTCCGGTACGGATCTCGCGCCAATTTGGCGTGCGGAACCATGCCGGACCCGCGTAATCACGGCAGCAACATGGATTGCCACTTGTTCGTCATATCGCGGCGCGTGGCCATCCCAAGTTCCTTGCTCACTCTGCCAGGTACCCCGAAATTTCACGCGGATATTTCTTCGTGAGGCAAGCGTGAGAGTTCCCGGACTTTTTAGATGAGTCTCGTGCTGGGTCTGTTGAGTCTCGTCGCGGTGGGCTGTAAATTTTCGTCCATGAGCGTACGATGACGAGGTAGTGGTCTCGACATTGGAGGCTTCCGCTGTCACGGGTGACATGTACTGAACACGGTGAGGCGGTTGCTCCCTGACGAACGGGACTTTCCATGTCGATGCAGCGACGATACATCCACACACTTTACGCGGCGTGCCTCGCTGCCTTATTGAGTTCTACCTTGCTGACTTCATGTGCGCCGCCCCTGACTGACGCGCCGACGTCGCCCGAGCCAGCCAACCCAAGTACAGAGGTGGCGGGCCTCTTCAATGTCGGTAATGGTCGGCAAATGTATCTCGAATGCCGGGGAACGGGGTCCCCAACTGTCGTGCTGGTCTCGGGGCAAAGAGCGTCGGCTCAGGACTGGATGGAGGTCGCCGACGGTGTCGATGGGCCAGCCGTGTTCGAAGATGTCCAGCAGCACACTCGGGTGTGCGCCTTCGACCGTCCAGGAACTCCTGTCGGAGAAAGCTTCAGCCGAAGCGACCCCGCACCAATGCCGACGAACGCCCGCGCGGCCGTCGATGACCTGCATGCGCTCCTCGCCGCAGCGGGAGAAAGCGAGCAGTTCGCGCTCGTCGCGCACTCGATCGGTGGACTCGTAGCGCGCCTATATGCCTCAACCCACCCCGATCAGGTGCTCGGGCTCGTGCTCGTGGACGCCACCTCGATCGAGATGCAGGATGCGTACAGCCCTGAGGACTGGGCGATTCAACTTGCGCTTATCAATGGTGACACCAGCGAGATGCTCGTGGAGTACCCTGATATCGAACGATTCGATATCCAGGCTAGCTTCGATCAGGTTCGGCAAGCTCCGCCGATGCAGCCCATGCCGTTTACCGTCATCTCTGCAGACCACCCATGGGGGCCGCTCGTCGAGGAGTCCGTCGCGGCCGGCGGACAACCGCCTGAGGTGCCTGCTGACTTTGGGTACAAACTCGACGCAGTTTTAGTCAAGTCGCGGGCAGCAGTTGCCGCGCTCCTACCGGATACCGTGATTATCGGCGACACCGACAGCGGTCACATCGTGCACCAGGAACAACCGCGCATCGTCGCTGACGCTATCGTGGATCTCATCGAACGTGTTCGCGCTAAGGGATAGCATCCACTCGGAATCTATTCTGTGGCTGCATGACCTTGGCCGCACTCGAGTCCCCAGATATGGCCCGTTTAATCGCATTTTCGGGGCCAGACATGGCGACTCGAAGATGGCGATCGTGGAACCCACTGACACGCCCGGACTGTACACACATTTTGGCCGCTAACCAAGGATCGACGCAGACAACGGGTTAGCGGCCAGAATGTGTGTATGAAAAGTGGCTTTCGGCCAGTAATCATATGGGATGCAGGGCCCTGTACATGCTTTGAAAGCATGTATGGTGACAGTTCCCAAGAATCACCCCAGGTGTGGTGTATGTACCAAGAAGCTCGTAAAGAATGGCAAGACCAGCGCGGGAAGAACTAGGTGGCGGTGCAAGTCCTGTGGTGCTTCCAGCACCCAGTCACGTGTCGATGTCAGCAAGAAAGCAGAGTTCACAGCGTTCCTGTCCTGGATCACCGGCAAGGACCGTCAGGAAGCCCATGCAGGCTCCGCACGCACCTTTAGGCGTCAGAGTGCATGGTGCTGGGACGTGTCCCCTACAGCCGTCCTGAGCGGTGAAATACACCCCCAGATCATGCTCGACGGAACGTACTTCAACGACTGGTGCGTGCTGGTCGCCTACACCGGCAACCACGTCATCGCCTGGCAGTGGTGCGACAGAGAAAAACATGCGTCCTGGTCTGCCCTGCTGCAACAAATCCCGGCGCCTGCGGTCGCCATCGTTGACGGGCATAAAGGCCTGGAAAGTGCGCTGCGCGAGCACTGGCCAGAGACGAAGGTGCAACGGTGTCTTTTTCATATCCAGCAGAACATTCGAACACACCTCACGATGCGCCCAAACCTCGATGCCGGCAAGGAATTACTGGCATTAGCCAAGGCCCTGACACCGATCCAAGACCTTGACCAAGCCGCTGTCTGGGCCGGGGAATTCGCTTCCTGGGAAGCACGCTGGGAGTCCTTCTTGAAGACCCGAACCTACGCGAAGAAGAACGGCGAGAGGCCCTCCCATATCGGCACGAACCAGCAATGGTGGTTTACACATCTACGCCTGCGTCGGGCCCGCGGAACACTGGCCACGGTATTGAAAAATGGGCACCTGTTCACCTGGCTCACCGCCGC
The DNA here is from genome assembly GCF_040686835.1 of Specibacter sp. NPDC078692. Lineage (NCBI taxonomy): Bacteria > Bacillati > Actinomycetota > Actinomycetes > Micrococcales > Micrococcaceae > Specibacter > Specibacter sp. NPDC078692. The sequence continues at coordinate 5,713 of NZ_JBFBLV010000015.1, read as the reverse complement.
CGCTAACGAGCACAAGATCGACCGCACCACCAGCCCCTTGGAAGGCGGAATCAATGCCGGCCTCAAGCACCTTCTACGCGATCACCGTGGTCTCACAGACCACCACGCCAAACGAGCCGTTGACTGGTACCTCTACCTCCACAGCGAGTCCCCGAAAGACCCCTGGACGTTCGTGAAACCCAGCCACTGGCAGCCCCAAAGAAAACAGACCAAAACCATCGAAGAGCCCATCGGGCCAGCCCTCTACGACACAGCCTTCAGCCCCGAAGACGGAAACGGAATCCAACAAGGATGGGGCGGAAGAAGCCGATGACACGCCCGGGCCATACACACATTCTGGCCGCTAACCCCAGACAACAAAATGCCCGCTATACCTTGCCAGATTGGCAGGGAATAACGGGCATTTCCTTGGTGGGTCCTACCGGGATCGAACCGATGACATCCACGGTGTAAACGTGGCGCTCTACCAGCTGAGCTAAAGACCCATTCACTGTTCAGACTTTCAAGCTTTGCGCTTGTTGGCCTGACCAACGAGAAACTACTTTACACGACGTTTTACCGTTTACGCCAATCGAGCCCCCAGTAGCCGTGTGAGATGGCTCATAGTCTCCCCTACGCCAAGCTCCAGCTTTACTGTTGCCAGCGAATCCCCACGGGTTTCACCCCTGTTGATGATGATGACGGGTTTGCCATCCTTGGCAGCTTTCTTGGCGAATCGCAGGCCCGAGAGGACCGTCAGGGAAGAACCGGCAACCACTAACGCCTCTGCGGCATCGACCATGCTGAAGGCCCGCGCCACTCTATCCTTGGGAACATTTTCACCGAAGAAGACAAAGTCCGGTTTGAGCAGCCCACCACATAGTGGGCATTTGGCTACGTTGAACTCTGCAATGAGCTGCTCACTGGCCAGATCGGCGTCCGCATCTGGCGCCGCAGAAACCCCACCCGCAGCTTCGACGGCATCCAAAAATCCGGGGTTGAGCTCCTTGAGAATGATGGCCAGAAAAGACCGTGAATAGCTTGTGCCACAATCGGTGCACAGCACCTGATCGAAGCGACCGTGGAGGTCCAACACGTTTTCGGCCCCGGCAGCTTCGTGAAGCCGGTCCACATTTTGGGTCACAATGCCGCTTAGCAGCCCAGCGCGTTCCAGCGCTGCAGCGGCAAGATGCCCGGTGTTGGGGGTGGCTGAGCGCATTTTCGCCCAGCCCACGTGGTTCCTGGCCCAATACCGGCGTCGGAGCTGGGGATCCCCCATAAACTCTTGGTACGTCAGTGGATTTCGGGGCGGCGCGGCCGGCCCGCGATAGTCAGGAATACCGGAATCGGTGCTGATGCCGGCACCGGTGAGCAGAGCGAACGGTTTGTTACTCAGCATTGCGGCAACACCGTCCAAGGCGCTCATATCAGCACGGCTCAACGGGGTCGCGTTACTCTCGCGCGCTCTACCGTCCACCGACTCCTGCACAAACCCAGTTTGGCCAATGCCCGGGCGCACACTATCCATCGTTACAACCGCTCCAGTGACGCTCGATACCGAGCCAAAGGACGGGCTTCTCCCGTGGAAGTGCTGAATATATCGGCGATAATTCCGTCGGCGGTGACCAAAAAACTGCTTCTCCCCGCCATGCCTCGAGCAGCATCAAACACGCCGTACTCCTGCGCCACCTTGCCGTGCGGCCAAAAATCAGCCAGCAGGTCAAAGGTGTAGCCCTGCGCTGCCGCGTAGGCCCGAAGTGTGTATTTGGTGTCGATCGAGACGGCCAGCAGGCGCACTCCGGCGTCATCAAAGTCGCCCAGACTTTCCTGCAACGCAGCTAATTCCCCTGTGCAAATACCGGAGAACGCAAAGGGATAGAACACCACCATGACAGCGGCGCCACGCAACCCAGCCAGCGAAACTGGCTCCCCAAACTGGTTGGGTAAACAAAACTCAGGGGCAATGTCCCCGAGCTTCACTCCTAGGTGCCCGACGCCGTCGTCCATCATGGAGAATCCTGTCTGAACTCGCCTCGTGACAGTGACACGGACCTACTGGCGTTTGCGCGGAGCAAGCCGCGTTGCAGCCCAGTCCGTGGACACGCCAGCGGTGGTGGTGACATGGAGGCCAGCGGTGGGGGCAGCTTCCTGAATGTCCGACGGCGGGACGTAACCATCGCGGCCTTGCTTCGGTGTCAGAATCCACACCACCCCGCCTTCATCCAAGGTGGTCAACGAGTCGACGAGGGCGTCCACGAGATCGCCGTCGTCCTCTCGCCACCAGAAGATGACTGAATCTACGACGTCATGATCCTGCTCATCAAACATTTCCGACCCAATGAGGGCCTCAATGCTGTCACGTAGGTCAAAATCAACGTCGTCGTCGTATCCGAGCTCCTGGATGAGATCGCCATCCTTGAACCCTAAACTGCCTGCCACCTTGGCAACAGTGCCGGCGTCGGCCTCACTCACGTTATTTCCTCCTGCGGTCAACGCTTGCGCGCTGGATTGTTGGTCAATGAACCCCAGTCTAGGGGGTGAGCCCACCTTGCCTCCACTTAACGTGTTGCTGGCGGCTACCGAACTCACCCCCCTTGGGGAATGTTGTGATTTACCTTACCTACTTTGTTCAGGGTTTGTTCACGGTTCCCCACATTGGGCGCACCGACGACACAGGCAAGTGCGCCGAAGCAACTTCATGCAAGAGCCACAGCTACGCACAAGCGCTTCCTCCGGTCTACAGTGTTAGAACACGCCCATGGCCACAGCTTTGGGCGCCCCACACTGCTTTTAAGAGAGGTTGGACGTGGCTGCAGGAGACGAAAGCTCCCATATCCTCAGCGGGTTGACAAACCAGCTGCCTGATCGCGATCCGGAAGAGACAGCCGAATGGCTTGAGTCCCTGGATACGTTGATTCAGGAACGGGGCACTGAACGTGCCCAGTTCATCATGCGTAGCCTGCTGCAGCGGGCCGGCGCGCAGAGCGTCGGCGTGCCTATGGTCACGACCACCGACTACGTGAACACCATCCCAGTCGATCAGGAACCTGAGTTCCCCGGCAACGAAGAGATCGAGCGTAAATACCGCGCATGGCTGCGCTGGAATGCCGCGATCTTGGTGCACCGTGCACAGCATCCTGACATTGGCGTCGGTGGACATATCTCCACCTATGCCGGTGCGGCAACCCTGTACGAAGTGGGCTTCAACCACTTCTTCCGCGGCAAGGACCATGCTGGCGGCGGTGACCAGGTCTTCTTCCAGGGCCACGCCTCCCCCGGCATGTACGCACGCGCGTTCCTAGAAGGTCGCCTCAGCGAGGAGGACTTGGACGGATTCCGTCAGGAAAAGTCCAAGGAAGGACACGCGCTGTCCTCCTACCCGCACCCGCGCCTCATGCCGGAGTTCTGGGAATTCCCCACGGTTTCCATGGGCATTGGCCCCATGAACGCCATCTACCAGGCGCAGTCCAACCGCTACCTGCACAACCGCGGCATCAAGGACACCTCCGACCAGCACGTCTGGGCCTTCTTGGGCGATGGCGAAATGGACGAGCCCGAATCACGCGGCCTGCTCCAGCTTGCCGCCAACGACAAGCTGGACAACCTGACCTTCGTGATCAACTGCAACCTGCAGCGCCTCGACGGTCCGGTGCGTGGTAACGGCAAGATCGTTCAGGAACTCGAAGCGTTCTTCCGCGGTGCCGGCTGGAACGTCATCAAGGTCCTCTGGGGCCGCGAGTGGGATGACCTGCTCGAGCGTGACACCGACGGTTCACTCGTGGACGTCATGAACACCACGCGCGACGGCGATTACCAGACTTACAAGGCCGAGTCCGGCGGATTTGTGCGCGAGCACTTCTTCGGCCAGACGCCGCAGACCAAGGAACTCGCCGCTCACCTGAGCGACGATCAGGTCTGGAACCTCAAGCGCGGTGGCCACGATTACCACAAGGTTTACGCCGCCTACAAGGCAGCCATGGACTTCAAGGGCAAGCCGACAGTCATCTTGGCCCACACGGTCAAGGGCTATGGCCTGGGCACACACTTCGAGGCGCGTAACTCTACGCACCAGATGAAGAAGCTGACCTTGCAGGACTTGAAGGACTTCCGGACGCACCTGCGCCTGCCCATCTCTGATGAGGTTTTGGAAGCCGATCCGTACCGTCCGCCGTACTACCACCCGGGTATGGACACACCGGAGATCCAGTACATGATGGATCGCCGTCGCGAATTGGGCGGCTCTGTTCCGCAGCGTCGCAGCAAACACACCGAGCTGACCCTGCCGGGCGAGAAGACCTACGAGGTCGCTAACCGCGGTTCCGGCAAGCAGCAGGCAGCTACCACCATGGCGTTTGTGCGTTTGCTCAAGGATTTGATGCGAGACAAGGAAATCGGGCAGCGCATTGTCCCGATCATCCCGGATGAGGCACGTACCTTCGGTATTGACGCCTTCTTCCCGACCGCGAAGATCTACAACCCCAACGGTCAGAACTACTTGTCCGTGGACCGCGATCTGGTGCTGGCCTACAAGGAGTCCATCTCCGGACAAATTGTGCACGCAGGCATCAACGAGGCCGGTTCCGTAGCTGCGTTCACCGCAGCCGGAACCGCCTACGCAACCCATGGCGAACCGTTGATCCCGATCTACGTGTTCTACTCCATGTTCGGTTTCCAGCGCACCGGCGACAGCTTCTGGGCCGCCGGTGACCAGATGACCCGTGGCTTCATCATTGGCGCCACGGCCGGCCGCACAACCTTGACCGGTGAGGGCCTGCAGCACGCTGACGGTCACTCCCCGCTCCTTGCCTCCACCAACCCTGCCGTGGTCACCTATGACCCCGCGTACGGTTACGAAATTGGCGCCATTATCAAGTCAGGTCTGGAGCGCATGTACGGGCCGGATTCTACGGATCCTAACGTCATGTACTACATCACTGTGTACAACGAGCCGATTGTGCAACCCAAGGCTCCGGAGAACATGGACGTCGAAGGCATCGTCAAGGGCCTCTACCTGCTCAAGAAGAGCGAGCACGAGGGACCGCGCACGCAGTTGCTGGCTTCTGGTGTCTCTGTGCCGTGGGCTTTGGAAGCTGCGCAGATCCTCGCTGACGAGTGGGGTGTGGCCGCCGATGTTTGGTCCGTCACCTCATGGAACGAGCTGCGCCGCGACGCAGTTGCCGCCGAAGAGGACGCGTTCCTGCACCCGGAAAATGAGCCTCGTGTTCCGTACATCACCGCCAAGATGGCAGACGCACACGGTCCGGTCATTGCCGTGACCGATTACATGAAGGCTGTGCCGGATCAGGTTCGTCAGTTCCTGCCCAACGACTTCGCCACCTTGGGCGCCGATGGATTCGGGTTCTCCGATACCCGCGCCGCGGCCCGCCGCTTCTTCAAGATCGACAGCCACTCAGTGGTTGTTCGCACCTTGCAGATGTTGGCCAAGGACGGCAAGGTCGACGCCGACGCACCCCGTCAGGCGATCGCCAAGTACGATCTGCTCAACGTCAATGCCGGCACCACCGGTAACGCTGGCGGCGAAGGCTAGTCCTGATCTAACTAGGACTGACCCTGGGCTAATACTCGCGCTACTTTACGGTAGTTGAGTTGCTGCATGAAGGGCGGTTGGTGTTGCTGTAGAGGTTCTACAGCAACTCCGGTGGAGCCCGAACGGCTGGCACCGCGGACGGATTCCAGTGTGGGGCCCGGCAGCGACAGCCGATAGGTTGGCCAC
>NZ_JBFBLV010000014.1:0-100315 GCF_040686835.1 Specibacter sp. NPDC078692 | reverse complement strand
GGATCGGCACCACCATCGCAAAAGGGATGGCGCTTGCGGGAAAAGACGGCATTAGACGGCCGTCTTTTCCCGCAAGCGCCGTCCGATGTGGAGCTACCCCACTATTTAGGTGCCCACATGATGAGGCGGGCCACAGCTCATCACCCTAGGTGCACTAAATGGATAGCCAACTTAAAAAAACAGCCATTGCTGCCCTAGCGTCTGGGGTGGGGCGGCGTCTGGGGTGGGGCTAGAGGCTGAAGGCTGTGCCGCCGGTTGCGCTGTGCTTGGCACGGAGCGCTGAGGGATCATCGATGGGGCCGGTGGCGACGGTCAGCTTGGTGAAGTCCAGCTTTTCGTCCCGGATGCAGACCTTGATGTTGGCCACGGCGCGGGCTGCATCGGGGGCCACAATGTAGATGTTCAGCTTGCCGAGACCGTGCGGGGCCGGCCCGAACTCGTACTTCTCCAGGATGCCGCTGCCGCGCCAGGCCAGGTGCGCGGTGAGGCTGTCCTTGGCCCGGCTTGCCAGGTGCTTGTCGCGGTCGGAGACACGTGAGCTCTTCAACGCGAACTGGGCAACGACCAACGACTGCTGGCTGCGCTCAAGCACAGCGAAGCCGTCCTCGAGGCACTGAGCTGTGAACGCTGCCAGCATGGCCTCGGCTTCTTCGAGGGTGGCTACCGGGGCATCCTTGGAGGTGCTGATGTGGCCCACCGTGCCGTGGTTGACTACGAAGAACACCCCCTCGTTCTCGCCGTCGCCCTCGCCATCCGTCTCCCCGGCTCCCCCAGCGTCAACCCACGCTTCACGGAAAATCAGTTGACCGGCGTCGTCCTTCTTATACATGCGCACAATGTTCGGGTCCAGGCCCGCCAAGATGGTTTCTGTGTGCTGTTCTGAACTGTGCTGTTCGGTACTGTTGTGCTCGCTCATGCTGTTTGCAGCGTCCTTCCAAGGGTGAACCAGGCCGCGTCGCGGCCGTCGAATGGGGCGTGACCGGCGGCCACGGCTTCGCTGAGCGCCTGGCAGGCGGCCTCGATGCGGTCGCAGATCTCCTGCGGGTAAGAGAATTTCACGGCGTGTTGGGCAAACTCGTCCCGGTCGTCAACGAACAAGCCGCGGTCCTTGGTGCGGACAACGTCCAGATCCATGTCAATCATGTGGAACTCCACCACGTCCGGGCGGATGCGGTGCCACTGCAGGTCCAGGGCCAGATCGATGTACAGCTCCACCCCGTGTGGATGGGCTGCGTCAAAGAACGTTGCCACCCAATCGCCGGTGTGCGGGATCAAGAAGATGGCATCCGATTCGGTGTACAGGGCCGCACCGGGCCGCGAAATGAACTCATGCGTGCCCTGGAAGACCCAATGACCGTGCTGATCCGTGCCGAGGTGACGCCCGGGAACAACCCAGTGGGCACCGCCGTCGTACTTGCGATTGCGGGCCACCACCAGATCGCCGGGCTGCGGCAGATCCACCCCACCCTGCTGCTCAACCGCTGCCTCCTGCGCAGCTATCACAGGATCGGCATCTGCCCTGTGCGCGGGGCGGGCTGGCCGGGTAGGGGCCGGGCGAAGGGAACCTTGGTGCCAAGGACCTGTTCGACGACGTCCTGGGCCACCCGCTGTGCCGTCAGCCCCACACGTTCGAGCACCTCGCCACGCGTACCGTGCGCGAGGAATTCCACGGGGAGGCCAACCTCGTTCAGCGCCGTATCGATGCCGGCAGCACGCAGTTCCTGACGGATCCGTGAGCCGACACCACCGGCGCGCACACCGTCTTCGACGACGATGACGATGCGGTGCTGTGAGGCCAGCTGAACAATTGAACGCGGCACGGGCAGGACCCAGCGTGGATCCACCACTGTGGAGCTGATGCCTTGGGCACCAATACGGTTGGCGACATCCAGCGAGAGTTCGCTCATGGCGCCGACGCTGACAATCAGCACATCGGTCTGCGGGTCCGCACCGGCACCAGGCATGTCGTGCGCAGAGCGGGCCAGGACGTCAACGCCGTCGTACAAACGCTCGAGAGCCACAATCTCCGGGCCCACCTGGCCCTTGGAGTAGCGCACAACGCTAGGCGCATCAGCGATGGCGACAGCTTCGCGGAGTTCCTCGCGCAGACGTTCGGCATCGCGCGGGGCGGCCAAGTGCAGGCCGGGGACGATCTGCAACATGGACAAATCCCACATGCCGTGGTGGCTGGGACCATCCGGGCCGGTCACGCCGGCCCGGTCCAGGACGATGGTGACGCCGGCCTTGTGCAGGGCAACGTCCATGAGCAGCTGATCGAAGGCACGGTTGAGGAACGTGGCGTAAATGGCCACGACCGGATGCATGCCACCGAAGGCCATACCTGCCGCCATAGTCACTGCGTGCTGTTCGGCGATGCCGACGTCGATGACGCGTTCGGGGTACTTTGCGGCAAACCCAGCCAGACCCATGGGGAGCAACATGGCGCCGGTAATGGCCACAATGTCGTCGCGTTCCTGCGCGATCTTGGTGATTTCCTCACCAAAAACACTTGTCCACGACTTGCCGCTGGCCGCTGCCACAGCACTACCCGTTTCGGGGTTGATGACTCCCACAGCGTGGAACTGATCGTCTTCGTCGGCGCGGGCAGGTGCGTAGCCGCGGCCCTTTTCCGTGAACGCGTGCACAATGACTGGTCCGCCATAGTTTTTGGCCAACTGCAGGGCAGCCTCCATGGCCTTTTCGTCGTGGCCGTCAACCGGACCAACATACTTCATGCCGAGGTCGTCAAAAAGTCCCTGGGGTGCCCACCAGTCTTTGACGCCCTTCTTCGCGGCGTGCAAACTCTTGTAGACAAAGCGTCCGGCAGCGTTGCCGTCTTGGAGTCGCTTCTTGCCCCAGTACATGGAAGCTTCGTACTTCTTATGAGTGCGCACGTGGTCAATGGCAGGGCGCAGCGAGGCCAGATAGTCTGCAACGCCACCCACTGTTGGGGCGTAGGACCGGCCGTTGTCGTTCACGACAATGACAACTTTGCGGTCTTTGTCGGCGGCGATGTTGTTGATGGCTTCCCAGGTCATGCCGCCGGTCAGGGCGCCGTCGCCAATGACTGCCACAACGTAGCGGTCATTTTCGCCACGGAGCTGATGAGCCCGGGCAATGCCGTCGGCCCAAGACAGAGATGAGGATGCGTGTGAGCTTTGCACGATGTCGTGCTCGGATTCTGCACGTTCCGGATATCCGGAGAGGCCACCCTGCTGGCGCAAAGTGGAGAAATTCTGGCGACCCGTCACCAATTTGTGCACATAGGACTGGTGCCCGGTATCGAAAACGATACTGTCCCGCGGAGAGTCAAAGATTCTGTGGATAGCCAGCGTCAGTTCAACAACACCCAAGTTGGGGCCCAGATGGCCACCTGTCTGGGACACATTTGCGATGAGGAAGTCCCTGATTTCTTGGGCCAGCTCCTCCATTTGGCGTTCACTGAGCCGGCTCAGATCACGCGGGTGCGTGATGGATTCTAAAAGTCCCATGGGTACCTCCTGGTGCACGGTCAACGTCTAACAATATCGTGTCTACGGCAATAACCTAGTCCACGCCTAACAAAAAATGCCGCCGTTTCCGCTTTCGCTATGGTCAAACCATGGCGTAAAGCGGAAACGGCGGCATTTCTCACCAGCAACAAGCTATACAGTGATCAACCCCACTGGACTGAGCCCTGCAGAGCAAGTGGCAGGGACCAGTTAGGCCGCTGCGGAGATCTGGCGCAGTACGTACTGCAGGATGCCACCGTTACGGTAGTAGTCTGCTTCACCGGGGGTGTCGATGCGCAGAACGGCATCGAAGCTCACGGTGGTGCCGTCTTCTGCAACAGCGGTGACCTTGAGCGTCTTGGGCGTGGTGCCGTTGTTCAGCTCGGTGACGCCTTCGACGGAGAACGTCTCGGTGCCGGTGAGACCCAGTGATTCGGCATTGGCGCCGGCCGGGTACTGCAGGGGCAAGACGCCCATGCCGATGAGGTTGGAGCGGTGGATGCGCTCGTAGCTCTCGGCGACAACTGCCTTCACACCCAGCAATGCGGTGCCCTTGGCAGCCCAGTCACGGGATGAGCCGGAGCCGTATTCCTTACCTGCCAAGATGACCAGCGGGGTGCCGGCAGCCTGGTAGTTGACGGAGGCATCGTAGACGTATGCCTGCGGGCCGCCAGCCTGGGTGAAGTCGCGGGTGAAGCCACCTTCAACGTTGTCCAGGATCTGGTTGCGGATACGGATGTTCGCGAACGTTCCGCGAATCATGACCTCGTGGTTTCCACGGCGTGAACCGTAGGAGTTGAAGTCCTTGCGCTCCACACCGTTAGCCAGCAAGTACTGGCCTGCCGGGGTTTCGGACTTGAAGGAACCGGCAGGGCTGATGTGGTCGGTGGTGACCGAATCGCCGAGCTTGAGCAAGACGCGTGCACCGGCAATGTCCTCCACCGGATCAGCTTCTGCCTTCATCCCATCGAAGTACGGGGGCTTACGAACGTAGGTGGACTTGGGATCCCACTCGAAGACGTTGCCTTCGGGAGTTTCCAGAGCCTTCCAGCGATCGTCGCCATCGAAGATGGTGGCGTAGGAGTTGGTGAACATCTCGCGGTCGATCGAGGCGTCCATAACTTCCTGGACCTCAACCGGGTTCGGCCAAATGTCTGCAAGGAAGACGTCGTTGCCGTCGGCATCCTGGCCCAGCGCATCGGTGTCGAAGTCGAAGTCCATGGAACCAGCCAGGGCGTAAGCGATGACCAGCGGCGGTGAGGCCAGGTAGTTCATCTTCACGTCCGGGTTGATGCGGCCTTCGAAGTTACGGTTACCGGAGAGCACTGCTGTCACGGACAGGTCGTTTTCAGCAATGGCTGCTGAAACTTCGCTGTCCAAGGGGCCGGAGTTACCGATGCAGGTAGCGCAGCCGTAACCAACCGTGTAGAAGCCCAGCTTTTCCAGGAACGGAACCAGCCCTGACTTCTCGTAGTAGTCGGTGACAACCTTGGAGCCCGGAGCCACGGAGGTCTTGACCCACGGCTTGGACAACAGACCCTTGTTGACGGCGTTGCGAGCCAAAACGGCTGCAGCGAGCATCACGGAAGGGTTGGAGGTGTTGGTGCACGAGGTGATCGAGGCAATCGAGACTGCACCGTGATCGAGCTCGAACTCAACGCCTGATTCGTTCTTGACGTGAATCGGAGCGCTCTGGCGGCCGTTGGCACCTGCTGCTGCAGAAACGAGCACGCGCTCGGTATCGTGCTGGTGCGTGTCCGGGTGAGTGAACGACGGGGCGTCGGAGGCCGGGAAGGATTCTTCCAGGGACTCGTCCACCGTGTTGCCATCAGCGTTTGCATCAGCGGCAACATAGTTGTTCAAGTCAGAGCGGAACTGTGCCTTGGAGTTGGTCAGTTCAATGCGGTCCTGCGGGCGCTTCGGGCCTGAGATGGAAGGAACCACCGTGGACAGGTCCAGCTCGAGGTACTCGGAGAACTGGATCTCGACCGTTGGATCGTGCCAGAGGCCCTGCTCCTTGGCGTAAGCCTCAACCAGTGCCAGCTGCTCTTCGGAACGGCCAGTCAAACGCAGGTAGTCAACGGTGACGTCATCGATCGGGAACATGGCAGCCGTGGAGCCGAACTCCGGGCTCATGTTACCGATGGTGGCGCGGTTAGCCAACGGCACAGCCGCAACGCCTTCGCCGTAGAACTCCACGAACTTACCAACGACGCCGTGCTTACGCAGCTGCTCGGTGATGGTCAAAACCACGTCCGTGGCGGTTGCGCCGGCCGGGATTTCACCGGTCAGCTTGAAGCCCACAACGCGCGGGATCAACATGGAGACGGGCTGTCCCAGCATGGCTGCTTCGGCTTCGATGCCGCCAACGCCCCAACCCAACACGCCCAGGCCGTTGACCATGGTGGTGTGTGAGTCGGTGCCAACCAGGGTGTCCGGGTAGGCGCGCAGAACGCCGTCGACCTCGCGGGTCATGACGGTGCGGGCCAAGTACTCGATGTTAACCTGGTGGACAATGCCCATGCCCGGGGGAACTACCTTGAAATCTTCAAAGGCGGTCTGGCCCCAACGCAGGAACTGGTAACGCTCACCGTTGCGCTGGTACTCAATCTCCATGTTGCGCTCAACGGCATCTGAGTTACCGAAGACGTCAATCTGCACCGAGTGGTCAATAACCATTTCGGCCGGAGCCAACGGGTTGACCCTGGTGGGGTCTCCGCCGAGGTCCTTGACAGCCTCACGCATGGTGGCCAGGTCAACGATGCAGGGGACTCCTGTGAAGTCCTGCATGATGACACGGGCCGGGGTGAACTGGATTTCGGTGTCGGGCTCCGCACTCGGATCCCAACCTGCCAACGCACGTACGTGGTCGGCTGTAATGTTCGCACCATCTTCGGTGCGCAAAAGGTTCTCCAGCAATACCTTGAGGCTGAACGGCAGGCTCTTGGCGCCTTCTACCGAGTTCAGTCGGAAAATCTCGTATTCGGTCCCGGCTACATTAAGTACGCCTTTGGAACCGAAGCTGTCCACATTAGTCATCGATGGACTCCTCTCGCCACTGCTTTTATCTTCGTCACGCACGGGACAGGATGCCAGTTAGGCACGCCTTACTCACGTTCGGAAACCGCTCCGCGCTTCTTAAGAAAGCGGTAGAGCAGTTCGATCGCGACGCATCCTGCTGCTGTTACCGCAATCGTAGCCGCTAACAGCCCGCCACTGGGGATATCAAGGGCAAAGAAGGTGCGGGCGAACGGCACTGCCATGACTAATACGAGCCCCACCACCATGGCCGTAACCAACAGTGCCCGCCACTTATCGAAGGGCCGAGCCAAGGCACCCAGCACCCACAATGCCACCAGCAACACCGTCATGGTGACAGCCGTCTGCGCCTCTCGAATCAAGTGTTCCCCGCTCAAAGACGGGTTCGGGAAGGTCAACGCATAGGAGTACACGGCCATGATGCAGGCGGCCACAATGGTTCCAGAGGGGATCGCGAACATCAGTGTTCTGCGTAAGAATCCTGGTTGGTAGCGGCGCGCATTGGGCAGCAGTGCTAGGAAAAAGGCTGGAATGCCAATGGTCATGGAGCTCACAATGGAGAGTTGTCGAGGCAGGAACGGATAGCGCCACATCAGGATGCCAATGACCACGGAAATGATGATGGCGTACGTGGTTTTGGTGAGGAACAAGTTTGCCACGCGCTCCACATTGGCGATCACGCGCCGCCCCTCGGCCACCACCGACGGCAGGTGGCTGAACTGGCCATCGAGCAGCACCAGCCGGGACACGGCCTTCGTCGCTGCGGCACCGCTGCCCATCGCAATACCAATGTCGGCGTGCTTGAGCGCCAGTGCGTCATTGACGCCGTCGCCGGTCATCGCCACCACGTGGTCACGGCTCTGCAAGGCCTGCACAATGGACTTTTTCTGCTCCGGCGTGACCCGGCCAAGAACGTTCTCGCGCTCCAGCACATCTGCCATGGCCTCGAGGTCATCTGGCAGTTCACGCGCGTCATATCCGTCGCCGTCGAAGCTGAAACCGACGTCGCGGGCCACGGCGGCCACGGTCCGAGGGTTGTCGCCGGAGATGATTTTCAGTTCCACTCCCTGCTGGCGGAAGTACTCCAACGTAGCGCCGGCATCCGGGCGGACCCGCTCACGGAACACCAGCAGGGCTACCGGGTTCAGGCCGGCCAAGCTAAATTCTGCGTCCGACGCCGGATCGCCCACCTTCGCGGTCACCTCGCGGTGGGCGAGGATCACGGCTCGCAAGCCCTTCCCTGACGCTTCGTAGGAGGCCGCCAACGCCTCGGGGTGACTTCCCTCGGCGAGAACTACTTCTGGGGCGCCCAGCACCCAGTCGCCGGCCGCAGGTCCCGCCCCAAAAGTGACGGCGCTATATTTGCGGGCACTACTGAAGTGCACCTCGGAATACGGCAGCTGATCCGGGGGCGAGGTGTAGGCGCTGACCAGGGCAGCAGCCGTGGCATTGGCATTGGGATGAGCGCCCTGCCAGGCAAGGACCAATTCCCATCCCGGAACGGGCGAAAACAATGTGGTGTCCGCCAACTCCATGCGGCCTTCGGTCAGGGTTCCGGTCTTGTCCAAGCAGACCATGTCCACCCGGGCCAGCCCTTCAACGGCTGGCAGCTCTTGGACCAGAACTTGTTTGCGGGCCAAGGTCACGGCGGCCATGCCGAAGGAGATGCTGGTCAAGAGCACCAGCCCTTCAGGGATCATGGCGACAATGCTGGCCACGGCACTGACCACAGCGATGCGCCAGTCCCCCGTGGCAATGGCCGCCCGCCAGCCTCCATGTGCGCTCATCTGCCCGTTGATGACCAACAGAATGATGGGGATCAGCGCCCAGGCAATGTACAAGATGATGCGGTTGATGGAGTTGCGAATCTCGGAATTGACCAGCGAGAAACGCCGAGCCTCGGCGGTCAGCGCGGACGCGTACGACTCCGCCCCCACCGCATGAACCCGCGCACTGCCGTAGCCAGCGACCACGGCAGAACCCGAAAGTGCCGCATCCCCCAAGGACTTCGTGACGGGATCGGACTCCCCCGTCAGCAGTGACTCATCAATTTCCAGTGCCTCGGACGCCAAAATAGTGGCGTCGGCCGGCACCTGATCCCCCGTGCGCAATAACAGCACGTCGTCATGAACCACCTCGGCCACGGCAAGCTCGGCCTCGGCCCCATCCCGCAACACCCGGGCCCGCGGAGCATGCAGCACCGCGAGCTTGTCCAGGGTGCGTTTGGCCCGGTATTCCTGCACCACGCCAATGGCCGCATTGGCCACCACAATGAACCCAAACAGCGCATCGCGTGGGTCACCCACCACCAACACCAGCACTAGGCAACTGCCCAGCACCGTGTTGAACAAGGTGAAAACGTTGGCCCGCACAATGGCCCAAATACTGCGGCTGCTCTCGTGAGCCACCACATTCGTCAGTTCCGCAGCACGGCGTTCTTGCACCTGTGCGGCCGTGAGTCCACGTGCGGCCAGCCGTGTGGCGTCCACCGGCGCCAGAGCACCACGTGCCGCAGCCATGGCCGCCCGGCGATGCGCCTCCCGCCGCTCCGCTAGAAGGGTGTCCTTGGGCTTATTGCGAGTGAGATCGCGCCGAGGCGGCCGTACCTTATGTGCCGTTTGGTTCAAGACCGTTCCTAGTCCGTTCCTAGTCTGTTCCTAGTTCTGGCGGGGTGCCGTTGCTGTTGCGCTTGCAACTGCGGGCACTAAAAGGGCCACCGTTTCCACATGGTGCGTGTGCGGGTACAGATCGAAGGCGCGCAGCTTCTCAATCTGCCAACCGGCGTTGGCGAAGTACTTCACATCTCGAGCGAACGCGGCCGGATCGCAAGAAACATAGGCGATCGCCTTGGGCGCGGTGGCTACCAAGGCCCGGACAACAGCCTTACCGGCGCCTGCGCGCGGCGGATCAAGCACGACGGCGTCAAAACGGCGCCGCTGTCCGGCCTCGGTGTGCGATGCCCGCGGTTGGGTACCGAGGATCTTCTCCACCCGGCCCTGAAGGATCTCCACCTGTTCACTGGCGTGCAGGTTCTTGCGTGCATCGCGGCTGGTGCCCGGGGATCCTTCCACCGAGAGGACGCTGCCGTCGGTGCCCACGGCGTCAGCCAGCGGGGCGGTGAACAAGCCAGCGCCTGCGTAGAGGTCAGCCACGTCGGCGCCGTCGTTGAGGTAACCGCCCTGCAGCAAGTAACCCAGGGCTGCATCCGTCAAGACCTTGGGGGCATTGCGGTGAATCTGCCAGAAGCCGTCACCGGTGACACGGAACTCGTGATCGTCGGTTGTTTCCTTGACCCAGCCGCGGCCACTGACCACTTCAATGGCGCTGTTTTCCGGGTTCCAGCGGGCTACCGAGGGAGGTGTCGGCAGTGCCGCCAAGGAGCGTGCAATGCGCTTGACGGCGCTGCCGGCCGCCTTATCGCTGAGTCCGTGAACCGGTGCCAGCAGCACCAGAACGCCGGAGCCGTTGGCGGGGGCGGCCACCTCAACGCGGTCAATGCCAGTAAAGTCCAGTTCCCACAGGCGCAGCTCATTGATGGCTGGAAGCGCCAGCGGCATTTCCGTGATGGGAAGAATGGTGTGCGAGCGGTGGGCGTGCATGCCCAATTTGCCGGACGGGGTGACGGCGAAACCAACGCGTGTGCGCCAGCCCAGGCCTGCCTGCTGATCAGCGGTGCCCTTGGAATCAACATCCTCAACGCCAACGCTGAACAAGGCGTCCACGGAGTCGCTGGAAAGGCCTCCCAAACGTTCGAGCTGTTCACGCACCACTGCGGTCTTCAGCTCCAGCTGACCCTGACGGGAAATGTGACCGAACTCGGCGCCGCCGATCGGCGCACCGTGGCGGGCTCCGGCGCGCAACGCGTCCGCTTCGGGCCAAAAGTGCTCCACGCGTTCGGGCGAGGCTTCCACGACGCGAGTAACATCGGCGCGCCAAAACTTGGCGTCGTCGTCGTGCTCGGTCAGGGAAATCTCCACGGTCTCGCCGGGGATGGCGTGGCGCACAAAAATGACGCGGCCCTCATGCCGGGCAACGCAATGGCCGCCGTGGGCCACGGGACCTACTGTGACGGTGAGGCGGGTGGTACTGGTGGGCTCGCTCATAAGCTCTATTCCTGATATTTCTTGGCGTCGGTGGAGGACTTCAGCTGCCACGGCACGCTGGCAACCACTACTCCTGGTTCAAAATGCAACCGCGTCTTAATCCGCAGGGCCGTCTGGTTGTGAACCAGCTGCTCCCACCATTTGCCCACCACGTATTCCGGGATGTACACCACGATCAAATCACGCGGTGAATCCTTGCGCATGGTCTTGATGTGGTTGATCAGCGGCGTCAACGTTTCCCGATAGGGACTCGCCAACACAGTCAACGGTACCGGGATGGACAGCCGCTCCCAATCCGCGATGGTCTGTTCGGTCTCGGCAGGATCCAGATCTACGGTGATGGCTTCCAGCGTTGAGGGCCTTGATGCGCGGGCAAAAGCGATGGCACGCATGACAGGTTTGCGCACGTGCGAGACCAAGATCACCGCATGAATCCGCGCCGGCAGCGCCTTGATCGCCGAATCCGTCTCTACGGCGAGCTCCTTGGCCACGTTGTCGTAGTGCGAACGGATGCTCCACATGATCACGAACAGTACGGCCATCGCCAAGAGCGCAATCCAGGCGCCCTGTTCAAATTTCGTCACCAGGACAATCAGCAGCACCGTCAGCGTCATGCAGAAGCCGATCGTGTTGATGACCCGGGAACGCTTCATGCGGAACCGGATGGACTTGTCTCTGACCTTGAGCAGCTCACGGCCCCAATGCCGCACCATGCCCAGCTGGCTGGCTGTGAAGGAGATGAATACGCCCACAATGTAGAGCTGGATGAGCCGGGTGACATCTGCGTTGAAAGCCACAATCAGCACGATGGCGCCCACCGCCAGCAACAGCACGCCGTTGCTGAAAGCGAGCCTGTCGCCACGGGTACGCAGCTGGCGCGGCAGGTAGCCGTCCTTGGCCAGGATAGAGGCCAGCACCGGGAAACCGTTGAAGGCGGTGTTGGAGGCGAACACCAAGATGGTGCCCGTGGCCGCCACAATGATGAAGAACGGAATGGAACCGGCACCAAAAATGGTGGAAGCGATCTGGCTGATGGACGGATTCTGCACGTAACCAACGGGCGGGGCCACGCCATTGACCAGGAATTCCGTGTGCGGGTCAGCCACAATGTGCACGCCAATGGCGTTGGCCAGGAACAAAATGCTGGCCATCATGCCCGCGGCAATCGCGCCCAGCAGCAATAAGGTGGTGGCCGCATTTTTACTCTTGGGCTTGCGGAAGCTGGGCACCCCGTTGCTGATGGCTTCCACACCTGTCAGTGCGGCGGCACCCGAGGAGAAGGCGCGCAGCAACAAGAAGGCACCGGCGAGTCCCACTAGACCCTGGTTGAAGGCGGCCTCGGGCACAATCTCAAAATCGGCCGACGGCGCCCGGCCCAGCGTTCCCGTGGCTGCCTGGAAGATCCCGGCGGCGGTCATAGCGAAAATGCAGAACATGAAAATGTAGGTGGGGACGGCAAATACCGTGCCCGCTTCCCGCACGCCACGCAGGTTCACGAGGGCAAGAATAATGACACCGACGACGGCGATCATGGCTTGGGCGTCGTGCCAACCGGGTATTGCTGTGGCCAGGTAGTGTGCGGCCGAGGACATGGACACCGCCACCGTCAGGACGTAGTCCACCATGAGTGCCGAGGCCACTGTGAGGCCTGCGCGTTTGCCCAAGTTAACCGTGGCAATCTCATAATCACCGCCACCGGAGGGGTACGCGTGCACGTTTTGACGGTACGAAGCAACCACCGTCAAAAGCACCACCATGACAGCTAGTCCCACCCAGGGCGAGAGTGAAACCGCCGCCACACCGGCCAGGGCCAGGGTCAACAGAATTTCATCGGGCGCATACGCCACAGAAGACAGCGCGTCGGAGGCAAAAACGGGCAGCGCAATGCGCTTAGGCAGCAGCGTATGCGACAGCTTGTCGTTGCGGAACGGACGCCCCACAAGGACCCGCTTGAACGCGTTGAAGAAATTCAGCACGCGGGTAACGCTAGCACCAGAACAGCGCACCCGCCCGGCCCCCGCCCGTCAGCTTCGGTGCATGACACACTGGTGAGGCGGTGACAAGCGCGGCTCGAGGTGGTTCCGACTTGACCGCGGGGCCACGCGGGGCGTGAAATTGGTACCCGCAGGGCTTGGAAAACGCTGTTGAGAAACACTAGAAAGCAGTACACACTTGCGGCACCGGCCTTCCGGCCCGGGTCCGCCACGACAGGGAGCGTCAATGGCACATTTCGTGATCATGGGTTGCGGCCGGGTGGGCGCAACCTTGGCCCATGCTTTGGAAGATTCCGGCCATTCGGTGGCCATCATCGACCAAGACGAACGGGCTTTCCGCCGCTTGCGCACAGGCTTCAGTGGCCGGAAGATTACCGGGGTCGGCTTTGACCAGGACACCCTGAAGGAGGCTGACATTGAAAGCGCCTACGCCTTTGCCGCTGTCTCCAGCGGTGACAACTCCAATATCCTTGCCACCCGCGTAGCCCGGGAAACCTTCCATGTGGAACACGTTGTAGCCCGCATCTACGATCCCGGCCGGGCAGAGATCTACCAGCGTCTCGGCATCCCCACAGTGGCTGCTGTGCGCTGGAGCGCGGACCAGGTGTTGCGCCGAATTTTGCCTGAGACCGCCATCAAGGGTGATTTCCGTGAACCATCCGGGCGCTTGTTCTTGTGTGAACTGGCACCGCACCCGGACTGGATTGGTCGGCACATCGCAGAGATGGAACAAGCTGCCGATGTCCGTGTGGCTTATCTGACCCGCTTCGGTGAAGGCATCCTGCCAAGAGCAGATACCAGCTACCAACAAGGAGACACCGTCCACGCCATGGTGGCCAGCGCCCGTTCAGCCGATGTGACCCGTATTTTGGCAGCAGCCCCCGTGAAGGAGATTTAGCATGTTGGTGGTAATTGTCGGGGCCGGCAGCGTTGGTTGCTCCATTGCCAAAGAACTGCTCTCCAACGGTCACGAGGTGCTCTTGATCGATCCCAAGCCTGAGGTTATCGGAAAGAGCGGTTTGCGCGGTGCCCGCTGGCTGGTGGGTGACGCCTGTGAAATCAGCACCCTGCGCGAGGCCAAGCTGGAAGAAGCGGACGTAGTCGTTTCAGCCACGGGAGACGACAAGGTCAACCTGGTGGTCTCGCTGCTGGCGAAGTCCGAATTCGGCGTGGGTCGCACGGTAGGCCGGGTCAACAACCCCAAGAACGATTGGATGTTTGATGACTCTTGGGGAGTTGACGTTGCCGTGAATACTCCCCGACTCATGACAGCACTCGTGGAGGAAGCCGTGGAGATTGGCGACCTGGTGCGGTTGCTGACCCTGCAGGCGGGTGTGGCCTCACTCGTAGAATTCACAGTTCCTGGTGATTCCCACGTGATTGGCTCCACCGTGGGGGCAATTCTGTGGCCGCAGGATGCCACTCTCGTGGCGATTCTGCGCGACGAAGCACCCATCACACCGAGCCCGGACGATGTGGTTGAGGCAGGGGATGAACTGTTCTTCATCACCACCATCGCTGCAGAAAATGAGCTGCGGGATCTGCTTCGGAGCTAGGGATCAGCTTTTGGGCTCCCCCTCCCCGTGTTCCCGTGTTCCCGTAAACCCGCGTCCGTGGCTGCGCCGTGGCCAGGATACGCCGTAGCTAGCGGGTTAGGCGTCAGTGTTGGGAGTTGCCGTGTCAGCTTCGGCCGTCACCTCGGCCACCGGGCGGCTGATGAGCCAGGCGATCCAGAGCCCAAAGGCGTATAAGGGCACACCCATGATTAGGCGCATGGCGCCGAGTGCGTCCACGGCTCCGGCGAAGTACAGCGGCAGCTGCACCGCCAGCCGGGCAGCCATGACACCCACCAAAATCCAGGTGGCAACACGGTAGGCGCGCAGCCGCTCTGGCATCTCCCGCCACCGCACGCCCTCATTGCGCGCGTAGCCAAACAGCAAACCCAGAATCGGCCAGCGCACGGCGATAGAGACCACCATGGCGGCAATGTAGGCAGCATTCGTATAGAAACCCACGGTGTAGAAGTTCTCGGCCTTGCCGGTCTTCATTGCTAAAAACGCTGAAAGTGCGACGCCGGCAATTCCAGCCAGCGCCTGCGTCAGGGGTGTGCGCTGGATGAGTCGGGCAACGAGGAAGACCGCGGCCATGGCCACCGAGCCCACCAGGGCAATGCTCAGGTCCCGGGTCAGGGTGAATGCGACCAGAAAAACCAGTCCTGGCAACACGCTTTCGGCAATACCCCTCATGCCACCGGCGGCAGCCAAAAGGTCAATGTGCCCGTTTTCCTTGCGGGCCAGCGGGTTCTTGGCAGCCATGTCCTGGGCCATCTCGGCAAAGCTGCCGGTGGGCTTTTGCTCTGGTATTTGTCCTTCGGGACTCTGCTGGCTCAACTAGCTCTCCTGGATTCCGATGATCTCGTAGCGAGGGTTGTACATGGTGGGCAGCCCCTCGTGCAAAGAGACCATTCCTTCAACACGCAGCCCGACTCCGGCACCGATTCCGGGCACTCGGCGCCGGCCCAGCCACACCAGTCGCAGCCGGTGGTTCTGAAGTTTCTGATCCGTCCGCAGCGGATCTACCCGAGAAGCATCACGGTCATTGAGCATGATGTCGCTCAGGATGGCCGTGTAGGTGGGTGCCGCGGTGGCGGGCAGGATCGTGATCGCATCGATCACGCCTACGCACACTGCCCGGCCGCGCGGGGGCAACTCGACGATGGGAGTTGCCTCCGGCCAGTCACCTTGCTCAACAGGAGACAACGTTAGCCAATCGCTGTGATTTCCGGGCCGCGCTCCAGCGGGGAACCACCCTGGGCGGCACCCATGTCCGGGCCCGAAGCGCCTTGTGCAGCGGCCACAGCATCCTTGGGCAGTCGCAGCAGGAGCAGATCGCGGGGAGGCAGCGGCACTTCGCCGCGGACTACCACCACGCCACGGAACAAGTCTTCCAAGACCAAGGCAGCTTCGCTGTCGACGGCCGCGGACCCTCCGAGGACACCGCGGAGGAACCAGCGGGGACCGTCAACACCGATGAAACGGGCCACCCTGAAGCCCTTGGAGCCGTCGTCGCTCTGGGCTGGAACCTTTGCCAGCACTTCCTTGCCGAAGGTGCCGTCAAGGATCTCGATTTCTCCACCCTGTGAGCCAACGGAGAGACCGATCTGCTCGCGAATGTCGCGCCAAAGCGGCTCCGAGCGCGATGCGGCAAAGGCCTGCAGCTGCAAGCTGGAACCGTTCAGATCGAGGGTGACAGCAATGACGCGCTGGGTGTTTTCTTCAACTTCCAAGCGCAGGGACAGGCCCTCCCGCGGTGTCACCATCAACGCGCCGAGGTCCACATAACCATCGGTGCTCTCAATCTCGCTGACATCCAGTGGCCCGTGAACGGCCCGATCGTAAGCGGTATCCGCCGGATCCGGTGGCAGATTCAGCATGGCTGCGGCGCTCTCAACTGACTCTGTAGCTGCGTCAGTGGCATCTGCTGCGCCACGTGTGCTCGAGGCGGTTGCTGCGGACTCGTCTGAGCTGTTGTTCTTTTTCTTACCGAACCCAAAAGCCATGGGAATTAAGACTCCTTGTAAAAGTGTGGAAACGCAGGATCAACGATTAGTTGCTCGCCGGTGCATTGCTCGACGGGGAAAAGCCTCCGGTGGAACCAAATCCACCGGTGCCGCGCACAGAATCGGGCAGTTCGTCCACGGCGATGAACGCGGCGGTTTCCACACGCTGGATCACCATTTGTGCAATTCTATCGCCCCGGGACAGGGAGATGGAATGGTGCGCGTCGGTGTTCAACAAGGTTACGGAAATCTCGCCACGATACCCGGCATCGACCGTTCCGGGACTGTTGACAATGGTCAGGCCATGCTTGGTGGCCAGACCGGAACGCGGGTGGATCAACGCTACAAAACCAAAGGGCAGGGCAATGCTGACGCCTGTGGGCACCAGCGCACGCTCGCCCGGAGCCAGGACCAGGTCAATGCGGCTGCGCAGATCGGCTCCGGCATCACCGGGGTGGGCGTAGCTGGGAGGTTCGATCCCGGCGTCGAGCATGTGCAATTGCACCTGGACAACAGGAGTGTGGGGATCGAGGGCGGGGTTCGCGGGAAAAGTCTCATTGGTCACAACAGGACACTCTATCCCGAAGCGCTGGGCACTGCCTGCGTCCGCGCAGTGAGTGTCAAGATCAATCCCAAGGTGAATGAGCCAAGATGAATTACGCGAGGAAAGATGAAAAGCTGGTGCCATGTCATCCACATCCCCCCACAGCGCCACCTCCCCTTCCCCGGCTGCACCCACTTATACCGAGAAACTCTGGCCAAACTTATGGGGCTGGGTGATTGTGCTGGGACTTTCGGTTGCAGGAATCCTGATCTTCATTCCTATCAGCATCGAGGCCGGGTTCGTGGCCTTCGGTGTTTTGCTGGTGGTTCAGATCGTGGTCTTGGTCACTTCCACGCCGACGATTGCCGTCACCGAAGACACACTCCAAGTGGGGCGTGCGCAGATTGAACGACAATTTGTTGGCGACGTCAGCATCCATTTTGGCGACGACGCGACCGCTCAGCGCGGCATCAAACTCAACGGTTTGGCCTACCTGTGCATCCGCGGCTGGATCAAGCCCGTAGTGAAAATTGAAATCCTAGACCCGGAGGACCGGACCCCTTACTGGCTTACGTCCTCACGCAACCCCGAGCACTTGGCTGCGGCACTCCGGGGCAAGGGAGCCTAAGAAAACGGGTGTAGGAACCCGGGCGTAGGAAAACTAGCCTTCGCAGTCTCGGCAGTACTTCATACCCTGCTTTTCTTTGGCCAGTTGAGAGCGGTGCCGCACCAAAAAACAGCCACTGCAGGTGAATTCGTCGGCCTGTTCGGCAATGATTTCCAAGGCCTGCTCTTCAGGGGCTAGCTCAGCACCGGGCAGTTCGTAGCTATCTGCCAGTTCACTCTCGGCGGGGTCGATCACGGCAACCGCAGCTACCGGTCCGCGGCTTGTGCGAGGAGCTCTGTGGTGCTGGCGAGTGCTGGTGTTCATAGGTGTTCTCTTTCCTGTTCCCCGCCGGATGCAGATCCGACTTAATACAGCCAACACCTTAAAGCCTGCTGGCGCTTCTGGTGGCCCTGCGGCACTGGAAGTTCGCAGCTGGCTTAAGTTTTTACCGCGGCTCAGGCGCCGGTGGGCGCCGAGCATGGAGCGGAAAGAGTAGAAGCGGACGGAAACGGACAAAAAACAGAGCAGAACGGCGCAGAATGAGTCACATTTTTCAGCCATCTCACGCCACGCCTAGAGCGGTAGTAGGAATTGGCAGGTATCGGTGGCAAAGTTTTGAAGTGAACTAATGAGACTTTTTTGGAGGACGGCATGGCTGATTTACGGCTAGTGGGTGTCCACGACGACGGCGAACATCTGCTGCTCAGTGGTCCCGACGGGGACAATTACCTGCTCCCCCTTGATGAGGCGCTACGCACAGCTGTGGGCAGGACCAGTCAACGCGCCCCCCGATTGAACCAGCCCGGTGCCCGTATGACGCCGCGCGAAATCCAATCCTTGATCCGTGCAGGCTCCAGCGCCACCGATGTTGCCGATCAATCCGGACTGTCTCTGGAGCAGGTGCGCCGTTACGAGGGCCCGGTCTTGGCCGAGCGCGAGTACATAGCCAGCCAAGCTCGCAAAGTTCATGTTGCCTCCTCGGCCCTGCCGTCTGCGAACACTAAGCCTCCCTTGGATGAGGAACCCACCACGTTGGAGGAGATGGTCCGCTTCCGTCTTTCCGCTTTCGGCATCGACAGGGCTTCCCTGCGCTGGGATGCCTGGCGTGACCATGCCGGCGCGTGGACTATCAGCGCAGATTTTGAACCTGGTACCGAATGGGCCGCTAGCAGTATCGGCGAACCGGCACCGGCCTTGTGGCGCTTCCATGCTGGGCGCAAGTCGTTGCAGAACGCGAACCGCTGGGCGCAGCAGCTCAGTGAACTCGAACCGCTCGATAGTCCTGTGCCCGAACGCCGCCTCAGTGCCGTAGCTGACAAGCCCTTCGACGTCGAAGCAGACGGCGCTGGCACTGTGCAAGCGTTGGACTTCGATCACGGTGGCTCTGGCGGCTACTCCCCCACTGAAACTGCCGTCACGCAATCAGCTGAGTCCGCAGACACCGATGAGTCCGCAGACGCGACAGCGCCCGACGCCGGGTACCCCGGTCATGGCCTTCTTGACATGCTGCGCTCTCGCCGAGGCGTCCGACTGGGCCTCGATGAAGACGGCGACGACGAACTCGCCGCCATGCTCGGCACGCACGTTCCGGGCGCTCATCCGCGAGACGAAAACGTCTATGGCCAGGACGCCGAGCGTAGCAACGCCAGCGACCCCGAACCCTCGTCAGCACCGGCTTCAGAATCAGGATCGAAGCCAGAATCGGCACGGGAGCGGCTCAGGAAGTTGCCGTTCCTCCAGCTAGCACCACGTCTAGCTGACGACGCCCTGGACAGCGTGGCCGAGGTCAGCACAGAAACCCGTGAAGTGGTCCTCTCCGGTGAACCGACTGGCCGCCTGCAGCAAGTCCAAAATGTGGAAACACCCGAGGAATCGCACGCTGCAGCAACGCAGTCCGCATCAGCGCAGCCAACAGACACCGAGCACCACGGACCCAGCGACAGTGAAGTAGCTGCCCGGCTGGAACGTAAGGCCTCAGCCAAACCCAAACGTTCCAGTGTGCCTAGCTGGGATGAGATCGTGTTCGGCACCAAGGGCGACTAGCCACCGCGACTCGCCACCAACTTCAACCAGCCTCTTCTCGGTGCGGCCCGCACAGTTTCTGTTCGGGCCGCACCGAAAGCAGGTTCAGTGCGCACAGTCTCAGCGGCGCTTGCCCTTGGCCTTCTTCGCCGACACGGGAATGCGTAGCAGCGGGACTTCTCGTTCGGCCTTGGTGATGGATCCATGCTGACCCACCACGTCCATGGCCTGTAGCCGGACGCGGCGCAGATCGTAAAAGGCCACAGATTCCCGGGCCAGGATCAGGATATCGCCAATACGGACGCGCACGCTGTCGTTAACAGTCCCAAAGTACCCCGCAGCGATAGCTTGTTCACGGGTCAGGACCCACGCCTTGCGTTGGAAGTGCTCCAGCCAAGCTGCCATAAGCTGGTCACGAGCCTCCGAGCTTGCTCCGGGTTCAAGGTAGAGATGAACCATGCGTGGCTCCCCCGCGGTGTGCCGGACTCCGGCCACCAGCTCAGGAATCACCGAGTAGTCGATGCGGTCAGCACGCGGAATATCCACCATGCCATGATCGGCCGTCATCAAAATCAGGGTGTCCGCAGGTGCCGTGGCCGCCAAACGCTTCATCCCGGCGTCGAGCTCTTCCAGCTGCCGTTCCCACTGGGGCGAATCCGCACCATAAGCGTGCCCCGCCTTGTCCAGCTCGCTCCAATAGAGGTACACCAACGCGCTGGGCGTGGCCGCCAGCGCTGCAACCGCCTGCTCCACCCGCGCGTGGGTGGAGGTGGCACCACTGAAACGGCTCCCGCGCAGGGCCGCGCGCGTCATGGCGGAGTCAGCGAATTTGGGCAAACTCACCGTGGTGGCAGGGATCTCGGCCGGTAACTTTTCAAAAATTGTGGGGACCGGCTGCCAACGCTGCGGATCGACGCCAGCGTCCCAGTTGCCCAACAAGTTGACCACTTTGTCCTGGCGCGGGTCCAAAACGTCGTACCCCACCATGCCGTGCTCACCCGGAACCGCGCCGGTGCCCAACGCTGACAAGGAGGTGGCCGTGGTGCTGGGAAAAGCGGCGTGCAGGGTGCGCGGGTGCTCGCCGCCAGAGTCAGCTGCCATCACCCCGCGCAGGAATGGTGCGTGCGAGGCGCGCTGCTTGAGCAGCGACTTTCCCAGCCCGTCCACCAATACGACACAAATCCTTTTGGCCGCTGGCAACTTCAAGACGTTGTTGTAGTCCTTGGCACCGAGCACGGCGGCGGCACTGCTGAGCACCTCAGCAATGCTGGCCTTGCCGTAAGCCGGCGCCCCCGGAAGAGGGGCTTGGCCGGTGAGCATTGCGTCACTGGTGGCGGTGGCCCCGAGGGTGGTCAGGGTCTCAGGGATGGACATGGTTTCGGGGGCGCCCACGGCGTTATCGGCGGTAATGTGAACGGCCCAATCGTGCGCCAAAAGCGGGGAACCGGCTGGCCCCGGCATCGGGGTGGCCTGGGGTGACGGTTCCGGTGTTGACGGCGCGCAGGGCACGGGCGAAGGCCTTCGCATCTGCCACGGCTTGCAAGCCCTCAGCCTCGGCACTGATGCGCAAGGCGATGTCTTCTTGGGCGATGGTGCCGGAGTAGCCGTGGTCGGCGTCGCAGTTGGGATCCCCGCACGACGCCGGACCCATCTCCACCCGCTGTCCACCAGACCACGCGATCGACAAGGTCAGCTCACGGGCAGGGTCGGAGGGCTTGTAGTCCTGGGGCTGGGCGTAAATGTAGCTCAACACCACGGAATTGATTTGGCTCACGGGCACCGATTCAGTGGACACCTGGGCCACCATCTGTTCCCCGGACTCATCGAGTTGGTGATCGTCAACATGGGTGATGACCAGCATTTCGCTGGTCAGCACCAAAACCGTGATGTGCCGGTGCACCTCGTTCCGGTCGAAGTGTGTTTCCAGGTGGACCAGGTGGGACAGCGGCTCCTGGCTGTCCAAGGCGTCATTGACTACGTCAGCAACCAGCCGGGGATAAAAACCAGACCGCTGGAGCGCGGCATCCAAATCGCGGCCCTTGAGATTCGCCGGCGCACCGGCTCCGAAGCTGTTCATGGTGTCCATTTTCGCACTTTGCCGCCAGCGAAAGCGAACTGGCGGCTCAAACGCTGCAAGGACAAACATCCGGGGTTCACGAATCGCGCTTTAGGACCTCATGGCTCTGCGGGCGCTATCCGTTCGTTGAGCGGGGTTTCCAATCCGCACATCCACAGCCAGCACCGTCACGGTGGTGGGCCCAACGAGGATCGGTTTGAATTCAATGAGCGCTACTTCGGGGTGTTCATCCTTGAGCATCGCTACACGGGCAACCAGATCTTCCAAGGCCGCCACATTTCCGGCCGGCAGCCCCTCGTAGCCGAACAGTTTCACGGCGGCACGGGGCGAACGGATCAACTCAGCGGTGTCCGCCGCCGACAATGGCGGCACCCTGTGTGACCAGTCATCCAGGAGATTGACAGCATCCCCGGAGAGGCCAAAGGAGACCACCGGGCCCAGCAGCGGATCCTCAATGGCTCGTAGGGTGCACGACTGGCCCACCTCGGCCATGCTCTGCACCTCCAGGTCCTTCTTCCCATAAGGTTCCAGATATTTGCGCATCTGGACAATGTTGCGACGGAGCGAGTCCGCGTTTTCAATGTTAATCCGCACCCCGCCCAGGTCCAGTCGATGCCGCAGGCTCGAATCCAGCGTTTTGATGGCCACCGGCCAGCCCAGCCGTTCCGCCTGGGCCACGGCCTCGTCGTCGCTGCTGAACGGCACCGATTCCAACGCTTTGATGCCATAGTGGCCCAAGAGCTCTCGGGATTCCTCGTTGCTCAGCGTCACCAGTTCATCACCAGAAACACCTTCCAGCCACGTGTCCAAGAGGTCTTCCACAGCCTGTGAATTGACCCCAACGGGGGGCTCAAAGACCGACGATTCCAGTGTCAGCCACTGCGCGTGCCGGACAACAGCTGCCAACGCTGCAATGGCACCGCCGGGACTGGAGAATGCCGGCAACGACCCCGCCATTTGCCGGTTGACGTGGATAGAGGGTTCGAAAATGCCGGTGAACACGGCAATGACAGGTTTACCTGACTCTTGTGAACACTCCTGCAACGTCTTCGCGATGGTATCGACGGTCAGCCCCACCACTGGCAGCAACGTCACAATGGCCGAGTCCGCACCGTCTTGCGCCAGCGCACTGAGCACAGTCCGTTTGAGCAACGGCAGGGCCCGCGACTGGCCCATGTTCAACACCAGAGACGTCTCCAGCACCGCCACGTTGAGCCCCTGTCCTTCAGCAGCGTCGGCCACCACGGCACCCAGAGCACCGGAGTTGGCCAAGATCGCCAGGCCGGGGCCCTTGGGTAGCGGCTGACCCACCACAATCTGTGCCACATCAGAGAGTTCCTCAATGGTGTTGACACGCACCACTCCGGACTGGCGAAGCATGGCGTCCAGAGCACCTGCCGGAGCCTGGGTCGTGCGGACCGCATGCCCTGGTGGCAACCGCAGCCCCATCGAATCCGACTTCGCCACAATCACCGGTTTGGTACGGGCCAAGCGGCGGGAGATACGGGAGAACTTACGTGGGTTTCCAATGGATTCCAGGTACAGCGCGCAGGCCTGGGTGTGGGGATCATCTTCCCAAAACTGCATCATGTCATTGCCTGAAACGTCTGCCCTGTTTCCGGCCGAGAGCACCGTGGACATGCCAACACTGCGTCGGCTCATGGAGGCAAATAAGGAAACGCCCAGAGCAGCGGACTGGCTGAAGATGCCCAGCCCGCCTTGGGCAGGCAGGGCCGGGGCCATGGAGGCATTCAGAGACACAGCAGGGTCGGTGTTAGCGAGCCCCAACGACGCCGGACCCACCAGACGCATACCGTTGGCCCGGGCTTGGCGCACCAAGGTGCGTTGACGCTCAAGGCCGTGTTCGCCGTCGTCGGCAAATCCTGCCGTGGCAATGACCAGCCCCTTCACGCCTGCTTGGCCACACTGGTCAACCACGCTGGGAACCTGGTCATAGGGTACAGCGATGATGGCCAGATCCACGGGTCCTGGGACCTCGAGAATGCTGGCGTAAGGCATCATTCCGGAAACCTCCAGGGCATCCTGATTGACCGCGTGGACGGCGCCGGTGAAGTTTCCTTCCACCACGTGTTCCAAGAGTTGCTGGCCAATGCTCCCCCACTCACGACTGGCACCAATGACGGCCACGGACTTCGGCGCCACCAGCCCGGCAACGCTGAGCGCCTCGGCACGGTGCTCACGGGATTCCATGACGGCCCGGGATTTTTCTGTGGGGTCAATAGCAAACTGTAAGGAGATGACGCCGTCGTCAAAGTGCCGGCGCACCTCATAACCGGCGTCGGAAAAGACCTGCATCATCTTGCGGTTCTCCGGCAAGACCTCGGCAGAAAACGTATCGATCCCGTTCTCGCGGGCCGCTGCCGCCAGGTGTTCCAATAAGATGGATCCCAGACCGCGGCTCTGGTGGGCGTCAGAAACGTTGAAGGCTACCTCGGCTTCGGTAGGGTCATCCAAGCGGTCATAACGGCCAATGCCAATGATTCCGGTGCCGCGGGTGATGACGAATGCCACGCGGTCCCGGTAATCCAGCTCGGTAAAGCGGCGCAACTCTTTGGGCGTCAGCTTTGACTTGTAGGTGAAGAAGCGCATATAGATAGAGTTTTGCGATTGGGCCATGTGAAAGGCTTGGACGGCATCGGCGTCGTCCGCTCGCATCGGGCGTAAGTGGGCTGTGCCACCATCACGCAGGACAACATCGGCTTCCCAATAGGCCGGATATTCGGGCGCTAGCTCTGGCTTCACCATAGAATCACTGTACCGACATGTTGCGTCTTTTGCCGTGCATGCCACCTGCAACACCCATGTAGAAAAGGAATCACCGCCATCATGGCCAAGCGCCAACCTCCTGCAGCAGATGACTTCGTTGAGAACATTGTTGATATTGATGTTTCCAATGAGATGGAAAGTTCCTTCCTGGAATACGCCTACTCTGTGATTTACTCCCGCGCGCTCCCCGATGCCCGCGACGGTCTCAAACCCGTGCAACGCCGAATTTTGTACATGATGAGCGAGATGGGCCTGCGCCCCGATCGGGGTCATGTCAAGAGTGCTCGCGTGGTGGGCGAGGTCATGGGCAAGCTGCACCCGCACGGTGACACGGCCATTTACGACACCATGGTGCGCATGGCGCAGGACTTTTCCTTACGCCTGCCGCTCATTGACGGCCACGGCAACTTTGGCTCGCTCGACGACGGTCCCGCCGCCCCCCGTTACACCGAGGCCCGCCTCGCAGCACCGGCACTGGCCCTCACTGGCAACCTGGATGAAAACGTTGTGGACTTTGTGCCCAACTATGACAACACCATCGTGCAACCCTCCGTGCTGCCTGCGGCCTACCCGAACCTACTGGTCAACGGCGCCAGCGGCATCGCGGTGGGCATGGCCACCAACATGGCCCCGCATAACCTCGGCGAAGTGATTGCCGCAGCCCAACACTTGATCGCCAATCCCGAGGCCACGCTCGAGGACGTCATGGCGTATGTCCCGGGCCCGGATCTTCCCTCGGGCGGGCGCATTGTGGGGTTGCAGGGCATCCGCGATGCCTACGCCACCGGCCGTGGCTCCTTCAAAACGCGAGCCAAGATCGCCGTCGAACAACTCACCGCGCGCAGGGTAGGACTCGTGGTCACCGAGCTGCCCTACCTGGTGGGTCCGGAAAAAGTGAAGGAAAAAGTCAAGGACGCCGTCAACAACAAGAAGTTGGTTGGCGTCGCTGACTTTGTTGACCTCTCCGACCGCAATCACGGGCTGCGCCTGGTCATTGAAATCAAGAACGGTTTCAACCCCGCCGCCGTCATGGAACAGCTCTACCGGTACACACCGTTGGAGGAGTCCTTCGGCATCAACAACGTCTGCCTGGTGGACGGTCAGCCGCAGACACTGGGCCTGCTGCCGCTGCTGCAGGTCTTCGTCAACCACCGCATTGACGTGGTCCGCCGCCGCACCGCCTTCCGGCTAGGCAAAAAGCAGGACCGCTTGCACATTGTCGAGGGCATGCTCATTGCCATCGTGGACATTGACGAGGTCATCCAGATCATCCGCACCTCGGATGAAGTGGCTGCCGCCCGCGCACGTCTCATGGCCATCTACGACCTCTCCGAAATCCAGGCCAACTACATTCTGGACCTGCAACTGCGCCGCCTGACCCGCTTCTCCATGGTGGAGCTGGAGACCGAACGTGATGAGTTGCGCCGTGAAATTGCGGCCCTCGAAGCCATCTTGGCCTCCCAGGAACTGCTGCACCAGCTCGTGTCCGATGAGCTCGGCGAGGTCGCAGCCACGCACGGCACCCCGCGCCGCACGGTCCTGCTGGAGTCTGAGGCCATGGCGCCGTCCGTGGCCAAGGCTCTGGCCGCTGGCCCCGGCGGGAAAGCCGGCAAGGCGGCGCCGTTGGCTCTGGAAATTGCCGATGACCCCTGCTGGGTGCTGCTCAGCGCCACAGGCCAAATTGCCAGGACCTCCTCCGCTGATCCGCTGGTGGAATCCGGCGGCCGCAGCAAGCACGACGTCTTCACCTCGGTGCTGAAAACCACTGCCCGGGCAGAAATTGGCGCGCTGACGTCCTTGGGCCGTATGTTGCGCTTGCAAGTGGTGGACATGCCTGTGCTGCCACCCACCGCAGCCCTACCCAACCTGGCCGGTGGCGTTGCCGCCAAGGACTTCATCACCCTGACCAAGGGCGAATCTCTCGTGGGCTTTGTGCCACTCAACACCACCTTTGCGGTAGGCACGGCCGCCGGCGTGGTCAAACGGGTCACTCCCGAATACCCCCTGAACCGCGACGACTGGGAGTACATCACGCTCAAACCCAAGGATGTTGTGGTGGGTGCCGGTGTAGCCACGGACGACGACGATCTAGTGTTCATCACACAGGGTGCCCAACTGCTTCGCTACAGTGCCGCCAACGTTCGTCCGCAGGGCCGCACAGCCGGCGGCATGGCGGGCATCAAGCTCGGGGCCGGCGATGTGGTGTTGTCCTTCGGTGTGGTCTCCCCCCATGATGCTAACGCCGTGGTGGTGACCGTGTCCGGTGGGCAAGACGCCCTGCCTGGAACGCCGTCGGGCTCGGCTAAGGTTACCGCCTTCTCCGAGTACCCCGCGAAGGGCCGGGCCACCGGTGGCGTCCGGGCGCACAGATTCCTCAAGGGTGAAGACCGGCTGTTCTTGGCGTGGGCTGGCCACGGCCCTGCCAAGGCCTCCTCCAGCTCTGGTGTGGCCAGGGCTCTTCCCGTAGAGCACGGGCACCGCGATGGATCAGGTGTTGCCCTGACAGCCGGCATTGACCTGGTGGGTCCCAGCCTGTCCGGTTCCGCCGGTAGTGGCCCTGCCGCGGACGGGCCTAGTGCAGTTAGCCCTGCAGGTGCTGGTTCAGCGCCGGATAAACCTGCCGCTGTAACGCCGACCGGGGTCAAGACTCCCCCGCCGGCGCCCACTCGTGATCCCGCGCCCATCCACGACTCCACCCAGGAGGCGTTTGAGCTGCCGCTGGACTAATGAGTTCGCTGCTATTCCCCGTTGCGGCCCGGTGACGGATCTTCGCGTCATAAGAACATCCTCGGGCCTGCACCAAGATGAGATCGGCCTAGACTGGCCCCATGGACATCATTGCCGATCACAAAGACTGGACCTGGGTACTCGAGCGGAGCTGTCCGGACTGTGGCTTTACGGCGTCGCGTGCCACTCCGGCGACTGCAGCCACCATGCTGCCGGCGGTGTTGCCCCGTTGGCAGTCGGCGCTGCGGCGAGCCAATGTGGAGGAACGCCCTGAACCCGGCGTCTGGTCGGTGCTGGAATACAGCGCTCATATCAGGGACGTTTTTGAGGTCTTTACGGCCCGGCTAGAACTCATGCTCAGCGAGGACAACCCCACGTTCCCCAATTGGGATCAGGACCAGGCTGCCCTAGACGGAAATTACTCGGCGCTGGATCCGGACGTCGTGGCACAGGACCTGGTCCAGAATGGGCTCGACGCCGCAGCCGCGTTCGGTGCCGTAGCCGAAGAGGACTGGGAGCGACGTGGCCTTCGCGGCAACGGTGCGGCCTTCACCGTTGTGACATTGACAGGCTATTTCCTGCACGATGTCATCCACCACCTCCACGACATCAACGCCTAAGTTTTTCGAAGACGGGGAGGCTGCGATGCATCTTGACAACACAGACAGTACTCCCCCGCCGCCGAACCTGACGGATCCTGCGTCTTTGCAACGAACCTACCGTTATCTTCGGATGGGAATAGGCGGAACCGTCTTGCTCATTTTTGTGTCCGTCGCCGTAGCCATGACGCAGGTGGGTGTACTGTCCTCCGTCAGTGCCTACTTTTACACGCCGGCCCGCACAGTGTTCGTCGGCGCCTTGATCGCGGCATCGCTGGGGCTGCTGGCCATTTCAGGAACGGGGGTTGAGCGGGCGCTGCTGGATGTGGCAGGTCTGCTGGCTCCCTTGGTCGCCTTAGTGCCAACCCCCTTGGTCCCCGGATCTGTGCCCGGTATCACCATAGAGTGCGGCTCCGCCGACAGCTGTGTGCCGTCCGCCTACCATCTTGATGTGTTCAATGGAATCACCACCTACCTGCTGGTGAGCGTGGTGATTATCGTTGCCGCCTTCTTCATTTTCAAGGGACGCAACCTCGAGTTTTTGGCCGTCCGTAGTTCCTTGTTGGGGGCCAGCGGCCTCTTGCTCGTCGTGGCTCTGAGCTGGGCCTTCGCCCGGGACGTCTTCATACAGTACGCCCACGTCAGCGCTGCGATCTTGTTTTTTCTAGCGATCGGCTCGGTCGCCGTGGCTAAGGCCTTTGAACAGCACCACGGCGCCCGCCCAACCCGGCTGTACCAGCGCTTGTATTGGATCATTGCCATAGGCTTTCTGTTCGATGCCGCGGTGGCCGTAGCCGTGATCTACGGAGGCTGGCTCGAATCCTTCGCCGTGCCGCCGGTGCTCATCTGTGAGTTGCTGGCGCTGGCCTTGTTCCTGCTGTACTGGATACTTCAGTCATTCCCACGGTGGGACTCCAAGCACCCGCAACTGGTGTTCCCGGGTTCGCTAGCCGCCGGGAACGCTTAGGCGCTAATAGAGGGGGCGTCGTGGAGCACCTTGTCCCACACCATGGAGCGCCGCACCGGCAGATAGCCCATGCGCTCATACAGGCCCAACGCCCCGGAGGGGTTCTCGGTGTCGACGTCCAGGCCCGCACAGCCCAGCCCGGCGGCCGCAAATCGTCGCATGGCATCGGCCAGCATTGCCGGGGCGAGTCCGCGTCCGCGCCAGGCCCTGCGCACACCCAGCAGTTCGGTGTATCCCTCCCCGGCGCCGAACTCTACCGCGGCAGCTGGGTCCACGGTTGCCAACTGGTATGCGGCGACCTCACCGGTGGCATCATCCACAGCGGCCGTCGACAGATCCAGGCGCATAAGCTCATGCCGCATTTGCACTGCCCACCGTTCCGGTGACCGCGGCTCGGATCCCCAATGGTCGGCAAAAGCCTCGTTGTGGGCGCAGCGCACGGCATCGCTGAGTTCGGCAGTCAGGGCCACAATCGTGATCCCCGCCGGCATAGGCACCGCAGGAATCCGCTCCAGGCTTCGCTGCATCGCAGCGTAATACCGCACCACCGAATAGCCGGCCACGGACAAGAGAGCCCGCGCTCCAGCGTTGTTTTCCTCCACATGGAGGCGCACCTTCGCCACTCGGGCCCCGTCGGCGGCGAAACGTGCCGCAGCCTGCCTCTCCTGCCAGAGCAACACGGCCGCACCCACGCCACGACGACGCCACAGCGGATCCACCCCGCCCCAGATGTCGGACTTGTCCCCGTCCGGGCTCTTCGCCACCGCACCATAGACACGCAGCACGCCGTCGGCATCAACTCCTCCCAACGTATTGCTCACAGCGGGGTTCAGGGAATCGGTAACCACTGCCTCCAGTTCCGAACGCTGGGCATGCCAGGGGGCCTCCTCAAATGCCGCGATCCGCTTCACCAGCGCCAGCCACGAGTCAACGTCCTCGGGAACCAGCGGACGGAACTCCAGACCCGCAACGTGCGGGAAGGGATGAGCAGCGCCAAAAAGGGAAGGAGTCATCCCCCAAGCCTAAAGCCGGGCCCCCGCCGTTTCCAACGCAGCGTCCGACAGCCGAAGGTGAGTGTCCGCGCGCTCGGCCAGTTCGCCGTCGTGCGTCACCAAAACCACCGAGGCATCGGCAAGAGACTGCCGCAGATCCTCGATCAGCCCCACAGCTTCGTCCTGCCCCAGGTGGGCTGTTGGCTCATCCAGAAGTACGACGTCGGCCCCCGCCACCAGCGTGCGTGCCACCGACACTCGGGTCCGCTGTCCACCGGAGATGTGGTGCCCGCCGGGTCCCACCCGCGTGTCCAGACCCAACGGCAGTCCGTCGAGCCACGAGCCCAGACCCACAGTGGATAGGGCCTCGAGCAGCTCGGCTTCTGTGGGAGGGGTTTCGGCGGGGCGGGCCAGGGCCAGGTTGGAGCGCAGGGTGGAGTTGAACAGGTAGGCGTCCTGCGGGCACCACGCAATCCGGCCCAGCGTCGTCGTGGTGGCCTCTTCGCCATTGAGTTGGTAGCTGCCTGCCTCGGGCTTGAGGAAACCGAGGAGGACGGCCAGCAGTGTTGACTTTCCAGCCCCTGAAGGGCCACTGACGCTCCACCACTGCCCGCGCTGGGTGCCTCCGCTGATCCCGGTAAACACGGGATGGGAGACGCCGGGGTAGCGGGCTGAGATGTTGGAGACGGCGAGGCGGTCCACTGCCGGGCCAGCCGCTTCTGTGGTTGCCTGCTGCACCGTGGTGGGGGCGTCGAGCAGGGGCAAGGTCTTGTTCATCAGCGTGCCCAGGGCCGGCAGGGCGCTGACCGCGTCAATGTACTGTCCCAGAGGTTCAGCCAGGGCCAGCATGAGCAGTGCGACCACGGCGGCTGCGCGGGGATCCACCCCGGCCCCGATTGCTGTTGTGGCGGCCAGCAGTGCGGCCAGAGTGGTCAGCAGGCTCACGGCACCCTGGCCGAAGCCGTCAGCCCAGGCGAGCCGGCGCAGCGGCTTGGCCACGGCAGCGTCGGCTCTGGTGAACGTGGCGGCCTGAACCTTACCCACGCCGTTGGCAGCTAGCTGGTCTGCTGCGGCGAAGAGCGTGGTGGCGCGCTCCGCCAGCCAGATCCTGTGCACGGCGGCTGCGGCCGAGGCACGGCGTTGGGCGGCCAGCACCAGAAGGGGCAGCAAGACCAACGCCAGCAGGCCCAGCAGCACGACGATGCCGGTGGCTTCGGGCACCAGCAAGAATACGGTGAGCAGGACGGCACCGTAGGAGATCAGGGCGGCAGGAATGGGCACTACCACCCTGGGCACGGCGTCGCGTAGCTCATCCACGTCGGCTACCAGCGTGCCCAGCGCACCACCGGATCGGGTCAGCTTCCCCCAGTGCAGCACTGAGGAACCCAGAGAATCCCACAACTTCAGGCGCAATTCGGCAGCCCAGCGGAATACGGCGTCGTGCGTCAGCAGACGCTCGGAGTACCGCAGCACGGAGCGGCCAATACCGAAGGCCCGCACCCCAACAATCAAGGTCATCAGATACAGAATGGGCGGTTGCGCGGCAGCCCAGACAATGAGCCAGCCGGAAAACCCGGACAGCGCCGCAGCACTGAGTGTGGCCAGGGCTGAGACCAGCACCCCTGCGGCAAAGCGCGGCGAAAGCAGTGGCAGGGCCCGCAGGTGGCGCCACTTGAAGCCGGCGGCCGCCACGTCTTCCCCGTGGACAGATGCTGGCTGTGCAAGGACGGCCGGCTCCGCTGATGCGGCGGGCAGCGTGTCGGTTGCCGTGGCAGAGCCGGCGGCTCCCAGTGCTTCTCCGGCACCGGCACTCAAAGCGTGCGCGAGCAGCGGGTCGTGGGTTGCCACAACCACGGCGACCCTCCCCTGCAACTGGCCGATTTCCGTCCTGACGGCCTGTGCCGAGACGGGATCCAGGTGGGCTGTGGGCTCATCCAACAGGGCAAGCTCCACCGCCGGGTCAACTGCAATGCGGGCCAAGGCGCGGGCCACGGCAACGCGGCGCAGTTCGCCCGGACTGCAGTCCACCACGGCACGTCCGGCCAGATGAGCTGCGTTGACGCGGCCCAAAACGGCGGCAACCAGCCCTGGCTCTACCTCAAGCTCTTCGGGACCGGCGGCATAGAGGGCCACCTCGGCAGCAACGCTCTCTTCTGTGAAGACGGGGTGCTGTGAGGCATAAACCACCGCGTCCGGTTTGCGGACCACCAGCTCCCCGAACGTTTCGGCGCCGAATTCCCCGGCAGGCAGAATGCCAGCAAGTGCGGCGAGAATGGTGGACTTTCCGGTGCCACTGGGGGTGGCCAGCACCAGTGCCGCGCCGGGAGCTAGCGCGGCAGTGAATCCGTCAACAGCCGGTTCACTTCGGCCCGGGTAGCGGACGCTGAAGTCACTGGCCACAACCACGGCACTGGCCGAGGTACCCCCAGCGGAAGGTGTGGTTGACTGCGAGGGGGCTCCGGCGTCGAGAATTTCATTGACACGACGCAGTGCCTCCACGCCGTCCTCGCTGCCGTGGTGGGCGGCACCCAAGTCACGCAGCGGGCGGAAGCACTCGGGGGCCAGCATGAGCGCTAGCAGCCCGGCTTCCAAGCCCATGCTCCCGTTGACCAAACGCACGCCGATGAAGACGGCCACGACGGCCACGGAGATGGTGCTGATCAGTTCCAGGGCCATGGAGGATATGAATGCGGTGCGCAGGGTTGCCATGGTGGTTTTGCGGTAGGCCTCACAGACGTCGGCCAAGGCCTTGCGCTGGGCGCTGGCGCGGCGCAGACCCACCAGGACGGGCAGTCCGCGGGCCAGTTCGAGCAAGTGGTTGGAGAGGCGGTCAAGTCCGCTGGCTGCTGCTTCCACCCGCTCCTGGGTGTGGAAACCAATCAGGATCATGAACACCGGCACCAGCGGCACCGTGAGCACCACGATCAGGGCGCTGACCCAGTCGGAGATGAGGATTTGAAGACCGACCATCAGCGGCAATACGGCGCAGCTGACCAGGGCCGGCAGGTAGGTGGCGAAGTAGTTGTCCAGACCGTCCAGCCCGCGGCTGGCCAGCATGCCTTCGGCACCTACGGCACCTCCCTGGCCGCCATTGCGCGGGTCCAGACGGTGGGCGACGAGTTTGCTCCGCAGTTCCTCTTTTGCACCCAGTGCCGCACGCCGGGCCAGAATGGACTGTCCCCACACGGCCGCTGCGAGCAGGATGGCGCCCGCACTCCCCTGCACCAGCAGCTTGGTGCTGTCCAGGGCGCCACCGCCAGCCCACTGGCTCAGCGCATGGGCCAGAGCGCCAAGGGCCAACACCAATCCAACTGCCTTGGCGGCAGCTAGTCCGGCCAAACCGGCCAAGGCCACCCTGGTGGAACGGCTAGCGGGGAGTACGGGTCGCATGCTCATATTAGGACTTGCCGCCTGTTGTTGATTCTTCCAGTTCACCCTCGCGCACGGCACCGGCTGGAGCCAGTCCCACAGCGGGGGCAAAGTCGATCGGTTCGGGCAGGTGAGCTACGGAGATGCGCTTGCGGAAGATCCAGTAGGTCCAGGCCTGGTATGCCAGCACCAGCGGGATGCCCACGGCAGCCACAATGGACATCAAGCCCAGTGTGTAGCTTGATGAGGACGCGTTCTCCACGGTCAGGTTCCACAGCGGGTTCAGCGTGGAGGGCAGCACCACAGGGTAGACGGCGCTGAAAATGGCGGAGGCGCCGGCAAGCAGGAAGCCGCCCATGGCCAGGAAGCTGAAGCCTTCGCGACCTGCCCTGTTCGCGAACCAGGAAACTATTGCGGCAGCAACGGCCACGGCGATCAGCAACCAGCTGAACCATTTGCCGTTTTCCAACGCCACGGCAATGGCCCACACGGCCATGGGTGCCAGTCCCACAGGCATCCACCGGCCCACGAGGCGGCGGGCGCGGTGGCGGATATCGCCGTCGGTCTTCAGAGCCACGAAGGCTGCAGCCTGAATAATGGCAAAACCGACCACGGCGAGTCCACCAATCACGGCGTACCACGTGAACCAGGCGAAGGGTCCACCCACGCGGTCGCCGTTCTCGTTCAGCGGCAAGCCGGTAGTGGTCAGGGCCAGCATGGCGCCGATGCCGAACGCAGCAACGAAGGAGCCGATGGCGATGGCCCAGTCCCAGACCCTGCGCCATAGGTCGTTGTGAATCTTGCCGCGGTATTCAAAGGCTACGGCCCGGAAGATCAGGGCCAGCAGCACAAACACGAGCGGGATGTACAGGGCGGAGAACAAGGAGGCATACCAGAACGGGAACGCGGCAAAGGTGGCCGCGCCGGCCGTGATGAGCCAGACCTCGTTCCCGTCCCAGACCGGACCTACCGTGTTCAGCAGCACGCGGCGTTCCTTTTCACCCCGGGCGAAGGTCTTCATCAGCATGCCGACGCCTAGGTCGAAGCCTTCGAGGAAGAGGTAGCCGATCCACAGCACGGCAATCAATATGAACCACAGAGTGGGCAAAAAATCCATCATTAATCCTTCGGCTTCAGCAGCAGGTCAGGGGTGCAGGCAAGTCAGGGGTGTAGGCAAGTCAGGGGTGCAGATGCCGCGCGAATCAGTAAGCAAACGCAAGCACATCGTCATCAGCGTCCCCTCCCGGGTCAGTGCCGCCGTCGCCGTCGTCCTTCTTTTTCGTCTGGTCAAGCTCCGGCATGGCCGAGACCACTCCGCCACGGATGTACTTGGTCAGCAGCATGACCTCCACCACCAGCAGGACCGCGTAGACGCTGGTCAGCGCCACGAGGGAGAAGACCATCTCCCCGGCCGAGACCCCGGGAGAGACTCCGGCCGCCGTGAACAGGAAGACCTGGTCAACCCCTGACATGGAGGGGTTGGGGGCTACCACGAAGGGCTGGCGGCCCATCTCGGTGAAGATCCAGCCAGCGGCGTTGGCGCCGAACGGGGCCAGGATGCCGATCAGGGCCAGGCGCATGAGGCCCTTGGAGCGCGGCACGGTGCCCTTACGCGTGATCCACAGGGCAACGGCTGCGGCCGCGGCGGCGAGCCCGCCGAAGCCGATCATCATGCGGAAGCCCCAGTAAGTGACGGGCATGATCGGGACATAGTTGATTTCGGTGCCGGCGCGGTCGCCGTACATGGGGTCATCCGGAAGGTACTTGCCGTACTTCTCCTGGTACTCGGGAATGAGGGTGTTCACGCCCTTGATCTCGGTGTCGAAATCGTTGTGGGCCAGGAAGGAGAGCAGGCCGGGGACTTCCATGACGGCGACGACGTCGGAGCAGTCGCGGCTTCCCAGATCGCCGAGGGACAGGATGGAGAAGCCGGTGCCGTCATAGCAGGCAGCCTCGGCGGCGGCCATCTTCATGGGCTGCTGCTCAAACATGAGCTTCCCGGACAAGTCTCCGGACACGGCGGATCCGGCAAAGGCGATCATCGCCACCACGGCCCCGATCCGCAGCGACTTGATCCAGACGGAGTGGTCCTTCCTATCGCGCCCGGGAATGGTGGCGGACTCACCCACCACGACACGGCCCTTGGCATCCACGGTGTCGATGCCGTCCTTGCGGCGGCGCCACAACTGGTACCAGGCGATGCCCAGCAGGAATCCGCCGGCCACAGCCAGCGCGCCGGTGATGGTGTGGAAGAACGCCACGAGGGCGGTGTTGTTGGTGAAGACCGCCCACGCGTCAACCATGACCGGGTGCCCGTCAAGCATTTCAACACCCACGGGATGCTGCATCCACGAGTTGGCAACGAGGATGAAGTAGGCCGAGAAAATGGAGCCGCACACCGCTATCCACAGGCATGCAAGGTGGATCTTGGCGGGGAGTTTCTTCCAGCCGAAGATCCACAGGCCCAGGAACGTGGACTCCACGAAGAACGCCAGGAGGGATTCCATGGCCAGCGGCGCGCCGAAGACATCGCCCACAAAGCGGCTATATTCACTCCACGCCATCCCAAATTGGAACTCCTGGACAATGCCCGTCGCCACGCCCATGATGAAGTTGATCAGGAACAGCTTGCCCCAGAACTTCGTCATGCGCAGGTACGCTTCGTTGCCCGTTTTGTGCCATCGCGTCTGCAGTATGGCCACCAGCGTGCCCAGCCCGATAGTGAGCGGGACCATCAGGAAGTGGTACACCGTCACTATTCCGAACTGCCACCTGGCAATGTCCAGAGCTTCCACAATTTTCCCCTCATCGATCAAAAATATTCAGGCCTTGCAGCATTTTCTACGTTCCGTAGAACTCTAAGTTCTACCCCGCGTAGAACATTGTTGTCAAAAGCTGTATATTTAGTGTTGTGCGCTTGATTGGCGTACTCTCAATACTTTTGATGATTGTTTTGATGCTGGTAGTTAAGTAGATGCTGGTAGTTAAGTAGAGGATTTTGATGGCAACGCTTGGAGATTTGGAAAGAGCCGTCATGGACCTGCTCTGGGAGCACCAAGAGGCCATTACGGCCAATATGCTGCGCGATTTGCTCTCACAACGCACCTCAGAAGACAACGTGGAATCGCGGCCGCTGGCCGTCACCACAGTGCTCACAGTGCTTTCCCGCTTGGAGAAAAAGGGCCTCGTGGAGCGCGAACGCGCCTCA
Source organism: Specibacter sp. NPDC078692 (assembly GCF_040686835.1). Taxonomy (NCBI): domain Bacteria; kingdom Bacillati; phylum Actinomycetota; class Actinomycetes; order Micrococcales; family Micrococcaceae; genus Specibacter; species Specibacter sp. NPDC078692. Next base: position 64,230 of record NZ_JBFBLV010000014.1, on the reverse strand, counting down.
CGCCCGCACCGCTACCGCGCCGTCACTAGCCGCGAAGAGCACACTGCTGAACTCATGCTCGAGGTCTTGGGCTCAGCCCCCGACCGCGAAGCAGTTCTTGCCCGCTTCATCGGCACCGTCAGCGCCGGCGAAGCGCAGACACTGCGCAACCTCTTAGGACGTTCCTAACATCGGCGCCCTCCGGCTGCGTTACAGCGGCCGGACACGGTAGGTTGTAGATCATGTTTTGGACCTCTTGGCTCCTGGCCGCCTTGGCCGTGATCTTGGCATGGCCGGTGCCCGTGCTGCTGTCCCGCGCCGCGTGGCCGGCCCGGGCACCGTTTGCTGCGATGGTGCTGTGGCAATCGATAGCCTTGGCCGGTGGTCTTTCCATGATCGGGGCCATGCTCTGCTACGGTCTGGTGACGCTGGGCGAAAGTCTGGCCAGTGGCCTGCACGGACTACTCCGGATCTTTCTGGGCCAGGAATCCCTGGACACGTTGGGCGTATTGCACGCCTTCGCGCTCAGCGCTGCGGCCCTGCTCTCGGCGCATTTGGTATTCACCCTGTGGCTGACATACTTTCGCATTCAGCGCCAGCGCCGCCGCCACCGAGATCTTTTGCACCTGCTCAGCTCGCCGTCCGCCGACCGCCCGCACACCCTGGTCATCAATCATCAGGCTCCCGTTGCGTATTGCCTGCCGGGCGGTTCGCGCTCGGTCACGGTCCTCTCAGAGGGGCTCTTGGAGCTGTTGTCCCCCGATGAGCTGCGTGCGGTCCTGCTCCACGAACAAACCCATTTGGCTCAACGCCACCACCTGCTGCTGTGGGCTTTTGCCGCCTGGCGATCCGCCTTGCCGTGGTTGCCCACCTCAAAACTTGCCCAGCAGTCGGTCTCCTCATTGATAGAAATAATGGCCGACGACGTCGCCTTACGTTCCGTTGACAAGCCCACCTTGGTCACCGCCATCGCCTTGGTTGCCAGCGGCTCAGCCCAAGTCCCCGCGGATACTTTGATGGCGGACAACGCAGCCCTCATTGACACGCCCAGCACCACCTCGGCGCGGCTCAGCAGACTCCTGACACCCGCGCCGGCATTAGCGGCCAGCCGTCAGATCCTGGTGATTGCCGCCGCACTGCTGCTGCTGACCATCCCCACAGCGCTGCTGCTGGTCCCCGGCCTTCTGAACTAGGCGTCGATGCGGTCCTGATCCAGTTGTTCGCTGCCGGCCACAATGAATTCCTTGCGCGGAGCTACCTCGGATCCCATGAGTAACTCAAAGGTGTGTTCTGCACGATCCGCGTCGGCACTGGTGACCCGACGCAACATGCGGTGGCGGGGATCCATGGTGGTTTCGGCCAGCTGGTCTGCATCCATCTCTCCCAGACCTTTGTAGCGCTGAATGGGCTTCTTATAGCTCTTGCCAGCCTTCTCCAACTTAGCCACCAGGGCATGCAGTTCTTGCTCGGAGTAGGTGTACACCATCTCGTTAGGCTTAGAGCCCGAATGGATGATCTCCACCCGGTGCAGTGGCGGGACAGCGGCAAAGACACGTCCGGCGTCGATCATGGGGCGCATGTAACGGAAGAACAACGTCAACAGCAAGGTACGAATATGGGCGCCGTCCACATCGGCATCCGTCATGAGAATGACCTTGCCATAGCGTGCCGACTCTAAGTCAAAACTACGTCCGGATCCAGCCCCCACCACCTGAATCAGGGCGGCACATTCGGCGTTGGCCAGCATGTCCCCCACGGAAGCCTTCTGCACATTGAGGATCTTCCCTCGAATCGGCAAGAGGGCCTGAAAATCAGAAGATCGAGCCATCTTGGCAGTTCCGAGTGCACTGTCACCTTCGACGATGAACAGTTCGCTCTTCTGGACATCGGTGCTGCGGCAATCCGCCAGCTTATTAGGCAGCGAGGAAGTCTCCAGCGCGTTCTTACGGCGCTGAGTTTCCTTGTGGACACGGGCTGAAATCCGGGATTTCATCTCTGAAACCACTTTTTCCAACAACTGGGCGGCCTGCACCTTTTCCGCGCGGGCCGTAGATTCCAGCTTCTCCTTGAGTGTCTTTTCCACAACCCTGGCCACGATGGCTTTGACCGCAGGCGTGCCCAAGATTTCCTTGGTCTGTCCCTCAAACTGCGGCTCGGCCAGCCGAACGGTCAGAACGGCTGTCAAGCCCGACATGACGTCGTCCTTTTCGACCTTGTCATTGCCGGCCTTGAGCTTGCGGGCGTTGGACTCAATGACCTTGCGGAACGTTTTCAGGAGCGCCTGCTCAAAACCTTCTTGATGCCTGCCACCCTTGGGAGTAGCGATGATATTGACGAAACTGCGCATGGTGGTGTCGTAGCCAACACCCCAGCGCAGGGCGATGTCCACCTCGCAGTCACGTTCCACAGCCGTACTGACAAGCCGCCCTTCAGCGCTCAGTACGGGCACAGTTTCGGTGAAAGTGCCGTGTCCTTGGAGTCGCCAAATATCTGTCACCGACCCGCCCACGGAAAGGAAGTCCACAAACTCGGAGATACCGCCGTCGTGGTGGAAAATCTCCTCGTGTGTGGCAAACTCCCCCGGCGTCCCGGCGAGGCGGCGTTCGTCAACCACCTTGATCTTCAAACCTGGAACCAGGAAGGAAGTTTGCCGGGCACGGGCAACGAGCTCGTCATAGGAGAATTTGGCATCTGCCGTAAAGATTTGCCTGTCGGCCCAGTACCTGATCCGGGTGCCGGTCACACCGCGTTTGGTGCTGCCGACGACGTCAAGACTGGAGGCCTCAGTGAACGGCTCAAAGGCCACATCGGGGCTCAGGCTCCGGCCAGTATCTTTGAAGTGGCCGGGCTCGCCACGGCGGAAACTCATTTGATAGGTTTTGCCGCCACGATCCACTTGAGCGTCCATCCGAGACGACAAGGCGTTGACCACGCTGGCGCCCACACCATGGAGACCACCCGACGCCGCATAGGAAGTGCCGCCAAACTTGCCGCCAGCATGAAGCTTGGTCAAAACAACTTCCAAACCGGTCAGCCCGGTCTTTGGCTCCACATCCACAGGGATGCCGCGGCCGTCGTCGTGCACTTCAACGGAGGTGTCCTTGTGCAAGATAACGGTAATATTCTGGCCATATCCAGCCAGGGCCTCATCAACGGAGTTGTCGATGATTTCCCACAGACAGTGCATCAGGCCGCGGGAGTCGGTGGATCCGATGTACATGCCCGGGCGCTTACGTACAGCCTCCAGCCCTTCCAGAACAGAGAGATGGCGTGCACTGTAATCAGAACTCTGGCGTGCCACTGTGGACATACTCCTTCGAGGTTTGGTTGGCGTATCAATATCTAAGGTTAACGGCTGGTGCTGCGTTGTTGTTACAGGCTTGCCGCGCCAGCACTGATCCGGCAGGATACGCGGTTAGCGAAAGTACCCCGCGTCGATGGAAGCAACTCGCACTAATGGTGGTTGTATAAAGTACAGGAACTTATGAAGGAGGCCATCATGACCACCACGACCATCAGCAGCCCCGAGCTGACAACCCTCGACCGTTGCGACCGTTGCGGCGCACAAGCATATGTGCGGGTAGTTTTGGAATCCTCCGGCGGTGAACTGCTCTTCTGCGGCCACCACGCCCGGGCAGTGGAAGCCACGTTGAAGCCCTTGGCGGCAACCTGGCACGACGAGACCAGCCGCCTGCACGAAAAGGCACCCGTTTCAGTCGACTAACACCACTTTGAGTGGCAAGTGCGTTGACAGAGGGGCTCTGGATCACCAGGGCCCCTCTTTTGTACCCTTTTAGGGTTAGCGGCCAAGTTTGGGGTTAGCGTTGGGGTTAGCGGCCAAAATGTGTGTACAGCCCGAGCGTGTCAGTTGCTTCTTCCGATCACCATCTTCGAGTCGACATATCTGGCCCCGAAAATGCGATTAAGCGGGCCATATCTGGCGACTCGAGTGCGCGGGTTAGCGCCCCGTTTGTCTGCGAAGCGTTCGCTCACGACGACTGTCCATCTGACGACTGCCCAGCTGCTGTACTTCCAGCCCTTTGGGGGCTTGAAACGTACCTTATATTGGGACCCGCCGATCCCGGAAGCTGTGTTCCAGCAACAAACAGGCCCGCCCTCAAATAGCGAAATATCCCGTTTTTGAGACACTTTTTCGCGGCTTTAAGTGCGGGCCAGTTCGGTACTTCGGTTCTTCAGCGCACCGGATGTTAGTCCAGGTAGTCGCGCAACACCTGTGAACGTGACGGGTGACGCAGCTTAGACATCGTCTTTGATTCGATCTGACGGATACGCTCACGCGTAACACCGTAGACCTTGCCGATTTCGTCTAAAGTCTTCGGCTGGCCATCGGTCAGGCCGAAGCGCATGGCAACCACGCCTGCTTCACGCTCGGACAAGGTGTCCAGCACGGAGTGCAGCTGCTCCTGCAACAAGGTGAAGGACACTGCGTCGGCCGGAACAACAGCTTCGGAGTCTTCGATCAAGTCGCCGAACTCGGAGTCTCCGTCTTCACCCAACGGGGTGTGCAAGGAGATGGGCTCGCGGCCGTACTTCTGAACCTCAACAACCTTTTCCGGGGTCATGTCCAATTCCTTGGCCAATTCCTCAGGTGTGGGTTCGCGACCCAAGTCCTGGAGCATCTGGCGCTGCACGCGGGCCAGCTTGTTGATGACCTCCACCATGTGCACCGGGATACGAATGGTGCGGGCCTGGTCAGCCATGGCACGGGTGATGGCCTGACGGATCCACCAAGTGGCGTAGGTGGAGAACTTAAAGCCCTTGGTGTAGTCGAACTTCTCGACAGCACGGATCAGGCCCAGGTTTCCTTCTTGGATGAGGTCCAAGAACAGCATGCCGCGACCGGTGTAACGCTTGGCCAGTGAGACCACCAGGCGAAGGTTGGCTTCCAGCAGGTGATTCTTGGCGATCATGCCATCATGGACGATCCGGTCCATGTCGCGCTTGAGCTGCGGGGCCATCTCGTCAGCTCCGGCCTTCAACTTTTCAGTCGCAAACAGGCCAGCTTCAATGCGCAGGGCGAGGTCAACTTCCTGTTCAGCGTTGAGCAGCGCGACCTTGCCGATTTGCTTCAGGTAGTCCTTGACGGGGTCGGCGGTGGCGCCGGCTGACATGACCTGCTGAACAGGGGCATCGTCATCATCAGAGTCTGAATAGACGAATCCGGTGCCGGTAGCTACGGGGCGCTCAGACTTTGTCTCGTCTTGCTCGTCATCCTCAACCACTTCGTCAGTGGCAGAGTCATCTTCAACCTTGGCCTTGCCGCGTCGGGCAGGGGCGGCTGACTTCTTCGGGGCAGCGGCGGGGACAGCCTCGCCGGAAGCTTCGGCAGCGGCAGCCTTTTTGGCGGCAATGGTGGCAGCCCGCTTCTGTGCTGGCGTCAGGGGCACGGTTGCTGACGAGGACGGATCCTCAGTCTCGTTGGATGTGGAGACTTTGCTTTTAGCAGTAGCAGACACAGAAAACCTTTCTTACGGCGGTCTGTGGAGTTACCTTCGGGCAACACCACTATGACCCTGTCAAGTCCGTGTTGCTTCTCGCATCACTTTTACTTGGAGGGTCAGAGGGTATAACTCCCCAGACCACGGCATTGTTCCCGCCGCCCGAATGAACTTCCATTCGGCCTGAATCCAAAAAAGGTGAAAACTTAAACACGGACCCCACCGGGTCTTGCATCTAGTCTCTCACGATTTGCCCGCACCTTCTTGCCTACGCCACGCCCTAGAGACAGCGACAGCCTGCAATTAACATCACAGCCTGACTACGCGGCCTCATCAAGGCCGAACTCTTCACCCTTCTTATCTTCTTGCTTGCCTTCGTTCTTCTCTTCCCTGGTGACTTCTTCATTGTCGCGATTGTCGCGATGCCATGCGGTCACGGGATCCTTGGCGCATTCAGCAACGTGGCCACCGGAGAGCAACTGGTCCAGGAGTGCGGCCAGACGATACCCGGGCTGGTATTCCATGCAAGCTAGGAAATACTGTCCGGCCCAACTGCCGCGCCCCTTGCACCATTGAATCCAGCCCAAGATGCACAGCACTGGTGCCTTGTCCGCTGTTTGGGTGGCCTGTGCAAGAAACTGCAGGAACGGTTCAGCCCCATCAAGTCTTTCCCAGTCCAGCAAGCAGGGTTCATCACCCTCTACCTTGGGGGCAGTGCCGCCCACCAGGATGTTGCCGAAGTCGTAGGCTGCTCCAGCCATGAGTTCCTCGGTAACCCACCCCATCTGGACTGGCCTTCCAGCGGCTTGGTTGCCACCGTACCAGTTGACTGGAACCACCAGCTCAGCCATATCTGAACCAGTGATGCCCAGTCCTGCCGCCCCGGCAAGGGCGTACTCGGCGGAAGTTGCCAGGAGCACCATGACGGCATCACGGACGCTTCGGTCCGCGAGGCTGGCCAGCAAGAAGGCGCACATGCAAGCGTCTGGTGGTTGGGGCCAGAGTTCAAGGCTGAACTGCCATGCCTGCAAGGTTGCGGTCAATTGCTCCGCACCACAGCCATTCATGGTTAGCGGATCCTTGACCTTCTCACCGAGACCGGCAACCTCGGCTACGAATTCTGGATCGCGCACGGTAGTGAGTTGTGCCACTTGCTCCTTGGGGGCCTCCCCCACCATGCTGCCGCGGAAAATGAACTCGGCATTGACAAAGCTTTCCTTGATGGCGGCGTTGCTCTTCCCGGGCCAGGGACAGCATGTGGCGTCAGTGCATTCAAGCGATCGCCAATGATCGGTGCCCACAAACCAAGCGTCCCGCACTGGGAGCCCCTGCGCTGCAAACTCCTGACGCAGGTGTCTGTAGAGCTTGGCGTGAGGAAATTTCTTGGGTCCGAGCCAGTCGCAGCGGCCAAAAATGGCGATGAGACAGCCGTCCGATTCCGTGTCGCAGGCCAACTGCGTTGCCGCAATGCTGGCAAAGTGGACCGTCTCCCTGCTGGTGGCATCATCGGGGGGAAGGTCCAACCGCATGGTGGCCCGAAGCTTTTTACCCTTCATGGCGATGCATACAATACTGGTCTCTGGCCAGTACCCCACCATATGGGGAATGAATGCCAGGAGGTCCTCACCGGCACTAACTTTGATCTTCTCTGGTTCTGTATTCATGTCCCAAGAGTGCTGCCCTCTCGCCCCGGAATCTAGAGCAATTTCCGTAAAAGGCGATATCTGTGGATAACGGGGGCCTGCATCCGCATGAAGAGGGTCAAAAACTTTCCTAGAGCCGGGCGGTCGTAGTCAGGGCAGCTCAGGGCCCAAGGGCCAGCAGAGCGCAGTCACAGCTGAAATTTATTGCCTTCGCTTAAGCTTTTCAGCGCGCAGCTCATCCCGGTATTGCTGCTGGCGCCGGCGTCTGTCCGAGAGGACATCGCGCAGCGGCAGAATCCCTTCACCCCGGGCGGCCATAGAGCCGCGAATAATACGCCGGGTCCTGATAACGGCGACAATCCCGATACCCAGAACCAGGAACTGGAAGCTGAACGCCACACGGAAGGCATCCAGTGAATACAGGCCCTCGGAAGAAAAGCCCGTTCCGTTCAGCAGGTCAAGCACCAGTCCAACCATGTACATGGTCACCAACGCGGCAAAGAATCCGCCCACGTTCACGATGCCGGTGGCTGTTCCTACCCGGTGGGAGGGGTTGAAGGTCCGCGCGAAATCAAAGCCGATCATTGAGGCAGGCCCGCCCAAGGCTAGGACTAAGACCAGCAGCGCCAACAACCAGAGCGGAGATGGCCCTGCCTGAACCAATACCGCTGCCCACGCCGCGACTATGGCAAAGGAAACGGCGAGCACCATGGTGGATCGTCGCAGCGGATGTTTGCCCACCCAGCTGCCAAGGAAAGGTCCACAGACGATTCCCACCACCACAAACATGCTCAACAAGAGACTCGCAGTGGAGCTATCTAAACCTTGACCGGAGACCAGAAAGGGGTAGCCCCACGTCAGCACAAAGACAGTTCCGGAGAATTGTGTGGCGAAGTGGCTCCACATGCCCAGCCGGGTTCCTGGTTGCCTCCACGCAGTAGCAAGGTCGGCGGCAGTTTCTTTCATGCCATGCCGCACCACGGGTGAGACTGAACCGGCGGGCGCATTTCGCAATAGCGCGGCGGACAAGACACAAGCCAGCACACCCAGCGCCGCAAGCCCCAAAAATCCTTGGCTCCAACCCTGATGGTGCAGCACCCACGCAAACGGGGCAATGCTGATGAGCTGGCCGATCTGGCCTAACTGCCCCGTCAACTGGGTCAGGACCGGAACCCTACGCGAAGGAAACCAGAGAGGGATGAGCCGGATCACGGCAATAAACGTCATGGCGTCGCCTGCGCCGACAAAAACGCGGCCCACTACACCGGCAGGGATGGAGGAAGCGGCCGCCAGTTGCAGCTGCCCCACGGCCATCAACCCGGCACCGGCGGCGATCATGAAGCGTGGACCGAATCGGTCTACGAGCATGCCCACAGGGATTTGCAGCGCCGCGTAAACAACAAGCTGGATGACGGTGAAAGCCGACAAAGCCGCCGCAGTGGCGCCAAAACGGTCGGTAGCTACCAGACCGGCAACACCAAAAGAGGTTCTCTGGGTGATAGCAATCAGATAGGCGAAGACACCGATACCCCAAACCAGCCATGCACGCTTACTATCCACCTGTTTAGCTTATGCCACCTTCAGGCTCGTTCTGGTTCTGGGCGCCGCTGTCACGGCTGGCCAGGTAAGCCTCAACGGCGGCACCGAGCTCATCGGCGTCGGGCAATTCATCGTTATCCCCTGCCAAGAGGGAGCGTCGAGCAACGCCGTCGGTGTGTTCGTCGTAGCGCTGCTCTAGGTTCGTCACGACCGAGGCCACCTCACTGGAGGCCGCCACCTGTTCAGTAATTTGACGTTCCACAGCCCGTCCGGCCTCACGCAGGCGTTCGCTGGGCAGCATCAGCGAGGCTGCTGCGCCCAGGTATTCCAGACCGGCGACGGCGGCGGGCGGGTACTCGGCGTCGGACAGGTAATGCGGGACGTGGATGGCGTAACCCACCACGTTGCGCCCTGCCGCAGCGAGCTTGACCTCAAGCACGTGACCAATCGCGGCCGGAATCTCCATGGTGGCCTTCCACGCCGAAATGCCCTCGATCAGATCCGGACGGTTGCCGTGTACCGTAGCCCCAATCGGGCGGGTGTGCGGCACCGGCATGGGCACCGAATGCACCCAAGCCACCAGATTCACATCGAAGCGTTCCACCAAACCCAAAACGGCATCACTGAACCGCTCCCACTGCAGATCGGGCTCGCTGCCGTTCAAGTACAAGAACGGTGTTCCCAGAGCATCGACCATGCGGTGCAACACTAGCGAGGGAGCTTGGTAGTCGCTGAGCCGGTCTTCGGTGAATGTCACCCGGGGCCGACGTGAACGGTAGTCAACAAGTTGGTCAATATCGAAAATGGCCACGGGCTCGTGGGCCAGATGATCATGCAATTCGCCGGCGATCTGAGTCACCACGTGGCCTGCGTCGGAGAATCCTGTGAAGGCCATGACCAGGTTGACGCCGCTGAGGTCTTCGGCGGCCAGCAACTCCTCATTCAGGGCGTAGAGGGACTCAGGGGCGTGAAACGGGGCGTACTCGAAATTTTTCATGGACTTCCTCAGCAGCTTATGACTCTAAACAGCACAACACCGCAGGCCCCCCGAAACATTCCGCGAACATCTTATGTGGCGCGTAATGCTGCGGACTCTTTGCAGTTCCGTGACGCTAGGACTTTACCTTGAGCGCCTCAACGGACCGAACCCTGCGGTAACGGATGGTGCGCAAGGTGAACCGAAAAAGCAGCCACTTCACTGGCGGTTGACACCAACCGGCAGGCAATCGATTTGCGTTGGGGCTACGATCGAAAGCAGCGACATAGTTCATCAACACCCCACAGTGAGGACAGTAATTCCGTGAGTGCAAAAGAAACCATCAGCTTCCGCGTCATCAACACCGACCTGGCGAAAGCCACCTCCGACGCTCTGGTGATAGCCGTGGCCAAGAGCGCCGACGGCCCCGTCATCCTCGACACGCCACTATCTCCGGCAACCCTCACCTCCTTGAAAGCCTCACTTTCCGCCCTCGGCGTGACAGGTGCAGCCGATCAAATTGTGCGCCTGCCTGGCCTTCCAGACACCGGCGCCAAGATCCTGGTCCTGGCCGGAGTAGGACCGGCCAAGGGCGCCACGGTCAGCGAAGAAGCCCTGCGCCGACTAGCTGGAGCCACTACCCGCCAGCTGGCCGGGACTAATCACGTGGTCTTCGCGGTACCTACGACGGCGGTCACTCACGTTGCCGCTTTGGCCGAGGGTGCCGCTCTGGGCGCCTACCAGTACGCCAGTATGCACACCAACACGGCAGCTAAGCAGGCCCCCGTGTCCAAGGTCACCATCTATTCAACACTGGCTAAAGATCCTGAACTGGCCGCAGCTTTGGAGCGGGCCTCTGTTGTAGCCAAGGCTGTCAACGCGACCCGCACTCTGGTCAATGAGCCGCCGAGTAAGTTGTTTCCGGCGACCTTTGCTGACGCGGCACGCGAACTGTCTAAGGGCTTGCCCGTCAAGGTCACCGTCTTCGATGAGAAGAAACTGCTCAAGGACGGCTGGGGCGGCATCATGGGTGTGGGCCAAGGCTCCTCTCGCCCTCCGCGCATGGTCAAGGTTGAGTACAAGTCCGAGCGTGCCGTAGCCAGCCTTGCCCTGGTGGGCAAGGGCATCACTTTCGATAGCGGTGGAATTTCGATCAAGCCCGGCGCCGGCATGGTCACCATGAAGTGTGACATGGCCGGGGCCGCCGCCGTACTCAACACGGTTTTGGCAGTCGCCGCGCTGGGGCTGCCGGTCAACGTCACCGGTTGGCTCTGTATTGCCGAAAACATGCCTTCCGGCACGGCAATCCGGCCCTCCGATGTCCTCACGATCCTTGGCGGCAAGACTGTGGAAGTGCTCAACACCGATGCCGAAGGTCGTTTGGTCATGGCCGATGGCCTCGTCGCCGCCTCCGCCGAATTCCCGGATGTGATCATCGATGTCGCTACCCTGACCGGCGCCCAAGTGGTGGCCCTGGGCCACCGCACCGCAGGTGTCATGGGCGATGAAGGCGTCAGCGCCGCACTGAAGGCTGCCGCTGATCGGGCCGGCGAACTGGTGTGGCCCATGCCGTTGCCGGAAGAACTGCGTCCTTCATTGGACTCGCCGGTGGCCGACATGGCGAACATTGGCGAACGGATGGGCGGCATGATGACCGCTGCCGTCTTCCTGCAGGAGTTCATCGGCAAGGGTAAGGATGGGGAAACCATCCCCTGGGCTCACCTCGACATCGCTGGCCCTGCCTTCAACGAAGGCGCACCGTACGGTTACACCCCCAAGCAGGGAACCGGAATGGCTGTCCGGACCTTGGTGAGCTACGTGGAAGACGTCGTGGCTCGCAGCGCCTAAGTTTTTTTCAGTCACCCCATCCTGCACCACCTCCACCGTCACAGCGGAAGTGAGTATGACCACATTCGCCATAGTGTGACAGCTGTGACGGTGCAGGGTGGGACAACTGACGTAAGGTAAATCCTGAAAGTATTTGTCTTTGACTTCGAAGAAGTCTGGGACGTTCCCAAAGAACTCTCAGACTTCTTTCAATAAATGATGAGATGACGCGACAAAGTGTGCGCGTCACCCGAACGCGAGGGAGCGTCTAAGTGGCCGAACAGGCAGCTGGGCAAGAATTCGATATTTTGGTTCTCGGCGGTGGCAGCGGCGGTTACGCAACTGCTCTGCGCGCAGTCCAATTGGGCATGACCGTTGGTCTTGTGGAGAAGGGCAAGTTGGGTGGCACCTGCCTGCACAACGGCTGTATCCCCACCAAGGCGCTGCTGCACGCAGCTGAGGTCGCTGATCACGCACGTGAAGGCGCCTCCATTGGTGTCAACAGCCAGCTCAACAGCATTGACCTGGTGGGCGTGAACAAGTACAAGGACGGCATCATTGCCGGCAAGTACAAGGGATTGCAGGGTCTCATCAAGGGCAAGGGCGTCACGGTCATCGAAGGTGAAGGCCGCCTGACCGCAGCTAACACCATCACCGTGAACGGCGTGAACTACACCGGCAAGAACATTGTTCTGGCCACTGGTTCATACTCCCGCAGCCTGCCCGGCTTGGAAATTGGTGGCAAGGTCATCACCTCAGACGAGGCACTGAGCATGACTGAACTGCCCAAGAGCGCAATCGTGCTCGGTGGCGGCGTCATCGGCGTCGAATTTGCTTCCGTTTGGAAGTCCTTCGGCGTAGAGGTCACCATCATCGAAGGCATGGCCTCACTGGTTCCCAACGAAGATGCCGCCATCATCAAGGTGCTTGAGCGCACCTTCCGTAAGCGTGGCATCAAGTTCAACACCGGTACCTTCTTCCAGGGCGTTGAGCAGAACAACGACGGCGTCAAGGCCACCTTGGTTGATGGCAAGACGTTCGAAGCTGACCTCATGCTCGTTGCTGTTGGCCGTGGCCCGTCCACCGCCGGCATGGGCTTTGAAGAAGCTGGCGTCACGATCGACCGCGGCTTCGTCATCACCAATGAGCGCCTCCACACCGGCGTTGGCAATATCTACGCAGTAGGCGACATTGTCCCCGGCGTTCAGTTGGCTCACCGCGGCTTCCAGCAGGGCATCTTTGTTGCTGAGGAAATTGCTGGCTTGAACCCGGTCATCGTCGAAGACATCAACATCCCCAAGGTCACCTTCTGTGACCCGGAGATTGCTTCCGTTGGTTTGAACGAGAAGCAGGCCAAGGAAAAGTTCGGCGACAGCAATGTCGAGACCACCGAGTACAACCTCGCTGGAAACGGCAAGAGCGCCATCCTGGGCACCGGCGGCATCATCAAGTTCGTCCGCGAAAAGGATGGCCCCGTGGTGGGTGTTCACATGATCGGCAGCCACATTGGCGAGCAGATTGGTGAAGCACAGCTCATCGTGAACTGGGAAGCCTACCCCGAGGACATCGCGGGTCTGATTCATGCACACCCCACGCAGAACGAAGCTTTGGGAGAAGCGGCAATGGCTTTGGCCGGACGCCCGCTCCACGGCTAGCAACAAAAAATGGTGCACCCGGCGTTCGCGCCGGGTGCACTAAGCTACAAATACGACCTATTTCTAAGAATTTCAGGGCCCTGCAGCATCGTGCAGGCCCAGACAAATGCAGCGCATTAGAAGGAGAACGGGGACGAAATGTCTGAATCCGTGAACTTGCCCGCCTTGGGTGAAAGCGTCACCGAAGGAACCGTCACACGATGGCTCAAGCAGGTTGGGGAACGCGTCGAAGTAGACGAGCCCTTGCTGGAAGTATCCACCGACAAGGTTGACACCGAGATCCCGTCGCCCTTCGCTGGCATTCTGGAAGAGATCCTCGTTCCCGAGGACGAGACCGCTGAAGTTGGCGCCACTTTGGCCCGCATCGGCACCGGCGAAGCAGGCAGCGCGCAAGCGCCTGCAGCCGCTGAGGCTCCGGCCGAGCCGGCTGCTGCACCTGCTGCTCCGGCCGAGCCGGCTGCTGCACCTGCTGCTCCTGCCGAAGCACCCGCAGCCGCACCGGCTGAATCAGCCGCTCCTGCTGGCGATGCCCACGAACTGGTTCTGCCGGCTCTCGGTGAGTCCGTCACCGAAGGTACCGTCACCCGCTGGCTCAAGGCCGTTGGCGACTCCATCGAGGTCGACGAGCCGCTACTGGAGGTTTCCACCGACAAGGTTGACACCGAGATCCCCTCCCCCGTGGCTGGTGTCTTGCTGGAAATCCGTGTCCCTGAAGACGAGACCGCTGAAGTAGGTGGCGTGCTGGCACTGATCGGCGCCGCTGGCGCAGCCGCTCCGGCTCCGGCCGCTGCTCCTGCTCCTGTTGCCGAAGCTGCAGCTCCCGTTGCTGCTCCGGCCCCGGTCGCCACCCCCGCTCCGGCTGCACCTACTGCCGCACCGGCCGCTCCGGCTCCCGTCGCTGCCCCTGCAGCTCCGGCCGCCGCACCTGCTGCTCCCGCGGCCGCTGCATCGGGAACAGAGTCCAACTACGTGACTCCCCTGGTTCGCAAGTTGGCCAAGCAGCACAACGTTGACATCGCCACCGTCACCGGTTCCGGTGTTGGTGGACGCATCCGCAAGGAAGATGTTGTCGCTGCCGCAGAAGCCGCCAAGGCTGCTGCAGCCCCGGCCCCGAGCGCATCCGCCGCTCCCGCTGCCAAGGCTGCCGCCGCCGTCGTACCGTCTTCATTGCGCGGCACCACTGTCAAGGCACCTCGCATCCGTCAGGTCATCGCCCGCCGCATGCGCGAGTCGCTGGAAGCTTCCACGCAGCTCACGCAGGTTCACGAGATCGACATGACGCGCATCGTCAAGCTGCGCGCCAAGGCCAAGAACCAGTTCCAGGCCACGAACGGCACCAAGCTGACCTACCTGCCCTTCATTGCCAAGGCAGTCACCGAAGCGCTCAAGGTGCACCCCTCGGTCAACGGTGAATACAACGAGGAAACTCAGCAGATCACCTACCATAACGCCGAGCACCTTGCGATCGCTGTGGACACCGATAAGGGCCTGCTGGTTCCTGTCATCTCCAACGCAGGCGATCTGAACCTTGCTGGCCTGGCCGGCAAGATCGCCGATGTTGCCGCACGCACCCGCAGCGGCAAGATCGGTCCGGACGAGCTCTCCGGTGGCACGTTCTCCATCACGAACATCGGTTCCGTTGGCGCCCTGTTCGACACCCCCATCATCAACCAGCCCAACGTTGCCATCCTGGGCACCGGAGCGATCGTCAAGCGCGCCGTGGTTGTTGCTGACGCTGACGGCAATGACAGCATCGCCATCCGTCACATGATGTACCTGTGCCTGACGTACGATCATCGCCTGGTGGACGGCGCGGACGCCGGCCGCTTCCTGCAGACCTTGAAGGCTCGCCTGGAAGAGGGCGCATTTGCGGCTGACCTGGGCCTTTAACACGTTCCTTTTATGAATGTTCGACGGCGGCCGGCGGCTTGGATTTTTCAAGTCGCCGGCCGCTGTTGTTGTGTCGGGCGGCGCTGTATGCCTGTCATGTTTTTGCCGCCGTGTCATATTTGCCACATAAGGCAGCCCTTGATAGACACTGTGTCAGTAAATTGCATAAGCTGGGGTCATGGACTTTTTACGCTTAGTGCTCGTGTTTTTGCATATTCTCGGTGCCGCTGCGATCGTTGGCGGTTGGCTAGCTGCGTTCAAGACGCCGACCGTGACTCAGTGGCAGTGGATTGGGGCGTTGACGCAGCTCATCACCGGAATTTTGCTGGTTGGCCTGGCCTCCATGGGAGATGGTGATGGCCCCAACAACACTAAGGTGGCCGTCAAGCTGATCATCGCCCTAGTTGTTGCTGTGGCAGCCTTCATTGGCCGCCGCAAGGCCAAGAACAACGAGGACGTCCCCAAGGGTCTGGCGCACGCAGTGGGTGGCATGGCGTTCATCAACATCGCTGTCGCTGTTTTCTGGGTCTAATCTTCACGCTTAAGTACGGCGCCTTTCGCCGTGAGCGCAGTTTCTTCACTGTTCTCACTGTGAAAGGCGCCGTGCGGCATTTAAAGCAATAGGGTGGAGGTGGATGTTCAGATGAATCCATCTGAACCCGTGGATTTGAATACACCTCAAGGAGTTAACATGGCAGCAACTCGTAACGCCCATGCAGGCTGGGTCGGCGACCTTCCCACAGGCAAGGGTCAAGTCACCTTGGACAGTTCAGAACTGGGCACCTTTGACATCACGTGGAGGGCTCGCACCGAAGCCTCCGAGGGCAAGACCAGCCCAGAAGAACTCATCGCCGCAGCACACTCATCGTGCTTTGCCATGGCCTTCTCGCATGAGCTGGCTGGCGCAGGCTTCGCCGCTGACTATGTCAACACCAGCGCCGCCGTCACGTTCGTCCCCGGCACCGGCATCACCGGCAGCCACCTGACGCTCGCAACGAAAATCCCGGGCATCACCCAGGAACAGTTCGACACCATTGCCAACGGCGCCAAGGCAGGCTGCCCCGTGTCAGCCGCACTGGCCGGCGTCGAGATCACCCTCGAGGCAACGCTGGAGGCATAAGCACCTCCCAGAACCACAGAACCTGAAGAGTAAAGGCATGGGCGGTAACTGCTATGGCGGTTGCCGCCCATACTTATGCCCGGCAAGTCTTCAGCGATGACGTCCTGCCGCACCTTACCCGTGCTGTACTTTATTGCCACTAGGCGTCACCGTTCATTGACCACCTCGGCAGGCAAGGGTGCGGCCTCGAGAACTTGCTGGATCTGCCAGCGGGAATCCACTCTGATGAGGAGAATGGTCAGCTCTTGGCGTTGCTCCGAAGGATAATTATGCACCAACAAACCATCAGCATCCTGTTCTGCAAAGGAACTTGTGAGGATAGTTGCCTGCAGGGTTGCTGTGCCGTTCCCGTCCACATCACCGCCAGCTAATGGAGACGCACTCGCGCTCCTGTGGACCTGCTCTACCGCAAACTCCAATCCCGTAAATCCATGTCCGTTGGCCGACAAGGCAGTCACAATAGCCGTATCTGCTGCCAACGCCGGCGAACCCTTCCCATTGATGTGGTCCAGCAGGCCCTGATCTACGTGGGACAGCGCAAAAGATCTGGCCCAGGCCAACGACCGAAAGGCTACCTCCGGTTCTGGCGCGAGCAGTCCCTGCTGGATTTCAGAGGGAAGCGCCCCAGCCCAGGGCAGTGACGCTCCATTGCTTTCTAGGGCTGGAAGTTCTCGTGCGGGAGCCGCCGATGACACTCCCTGGTGAAGCACTTCCGCTCCGTCAACGATTGGAGCAAGCCGCCCTCCGTTCATCACCACGACCCCTACTACGGCCGCTGCCAGTCCCAGCAGCGCTAACACCCACGCCACTGCCCGTCCCCGCGCTCGATCCCGCGCTCGGTCCCGGCTTTGTCCCCGCGCTCGGTCCCGTTCCCCGTCCCGGACACTGCCGGGGACGCGTGACGCTCCGGGCCCGCTTCTCGGTGCAACCCTCCGACCAGCCGCGGTAGCTTGGGTGCCAGATGGGATCCCCAACCGGGGTGGCGCCTCGGCGTTCCCCCATAGTGAATCGAGGCTCTTGATCTTCCTGCGACGAGAAAACCAGTGAGCACTCTTCATTGGCTCCCCATCGGCAAGACCGGCACCGCGTCGCCCCAGAACTCTAAGCCTCCTGCCATGCAGCGCCCGGCTAGGTGCTTTTCTTTTAACGTTCACAGCGCGCCGGGTGGGTAATTCTGGGAGCACACTGGGGTGCACGGCATGCGCTAACATCACAGATTCCGCTTTGGCACTTCGATACACCGCCTGGGCAAAAGCCGCGGCCGTGGGACGTTGCACGGGGTCTTCCTGCAACCCCGCTTCCAGGGCAGCCACCAGCTCGCCCGGAACAGTGGGAACCAGACTGGACAGTGGCGGACGATCCCTGGTTGGCGGAGGGGTCCGGCCGGTCAAAGCAAACCAGCCCACGGCGGAGAGCGCATACACGTCGGAGGCTTCATTCCGCTGCCCATCGGAGGGACAAAAATACCCGGGTGTCCCAGCTGGCTGCTCCGCCGCTTGACCCAACACCCGGCTAAAGCCAAAGTCCGCCAGGAAGGGCTTTCCGCTCGCGCTGAGCAAAACGTTACCGCTAGAAACATCGCCATGGATAGCTCCACGTCCATGCAAAAACGCCAATACCTGACCCATCGGCGTCAGGATGGTCACCACCTCCCCTACAGACAGCGGGCCGCGTGCCCGCACAATTTGGCTCAAGGAACCACCTGCCGCGAACTCCATGATCAAAACCAGTGAGCCGTTACTATCAGCCACGAGCCGGTGCATCGGAATGAGGTGTTCGTGTTTGAACTGTGCCAGTAGCCGCCATTCTTGCGTGATTTGGCTCTCATTGTGACGACCGGATTCGCTGGTGTGAGCTCCTCGTACGAGGGCCGCTTCAGTGGACAGGAACTTTGCCGCCACTGGGGCGGAACCATCATGCGCGGACATGAGCCACACCTGACACTGCGATCCACCGCCCAAACAGCGCACGGGGTCATAACCAGATATGCGGGGAGGCCGTTCCGGAATCTGTGGCTTGACGGGTTTGGCGATGGAGTCCATACATAAGTAGTAGTCCTCTTTCGAATTTCCTGCTCGAAGTTATCCACAGGGCTGCGCGTCATGAAGAATTCTGATTTAGGCGAATTTGCATCGTCCTCTAAAGTGACCACTATGAGTGTTGAGTTCACCGAAATTGGATTAGCCCCAAATTTTATTGACTACGCCAGTGCCTGGGATCTGCAGCGTAGCGTCCATGACGGCGTCGTTGCAGGCAACGTGCCAAACACGGCGCTGCTCTTGGAACATGCGCCGGTGTACACAGCCGGGAAACGGACCGAGGAGCATGAACGTCCCTTCGACGGCACCCCTGTGATCAATGTTGATCGCGGTGGCAAGCTCACCTGGCACGGCCCAGGCCAGCTCGTGATGTACCCGATCGTTCGCTTGGCCGATGCCCACAGCATCCGCGCTTATGTCCACGCCCTCGAGGACATCATCATCGAGGTTTTAGCTCATTTCACGATCGATGGCGTACGCGTCGAGGGACGCGCTGGTATCTGGCTTCTAGCAGATAACAAAGGCCCCACACGGAAAATTGCTGCGATCGGCATCCGCGTCCATGACGGAGTCACGATGCATGGCATTGCCATCAATGCCAACAACAGCCTTGAACCGTACAACCAGATCATCGCCTGCGGAATTCAGGACGCCGGCACCACCACAATGGCGGCCGAGACTGGCGAGGACATCACGCCCCGGGACCTGCTTTCCCATGTGCAGCTGGCCACTGAAAAATTCTTAGCACCACTTATCACCGAATTTGCGCCCCATGAGGCCACAACCGCCGATGCCGTTGACACGGCGCGGCCAGAAGGAGCATTGCCGTGACGTTGGCACCTGAGGGACGGAAGTTGTTGCGGATTGAGCAGCGTAATGCTGCGGTTCCGGTTGAGCGTAAGCCGGAGTGGATGAAGACGAAGGTCGAGATGGGGCCGGAGTTCATCGCGATGAAGAATCTGGTTAAGGGCCAGGGCCTGCACACGGTGTGTGAAGAGGCCGGGTGTCCGAACATTTTTGAGTGCTGGGAAGACCGTGAGGCCACGTTCCTCATTGGTGGCTCCGAGTGCACGCGCCGCTGTGATTTCTGCCAGATCGATACGGGCAAGCCTTCCCCGATTGACATGTTTGAGCCCACGAAGGTGGCCCGCTCAGTGGTGAAGATGAATCTGCGCTACGCCACGGTCACGGGTGTGGCTCGTGATGACCTGGCCGATGAGGGTGTGTGGTTGTACGCCGAAACGGTCCGGAAGATTCATGAATTGAACCCGAACACGGGTGTGGAATTGTTGATCCCGGACTTCTCGGGCAAGCCTGAACACATCACCGCGATCTGTGACTCCAAGCCTGAGGTGTTCGCGCATAATGTGGAGACCGTGCCGCGGATCTTCAAGCGCATCCGTCCGGCGTTCCGGTACGAGCGTTCCTTGGATGTGTTGACGCAGGGCCGGGATCAGGGCATGGTCACCAAGTCCAACCTGATCCTGGGGATGGGTGAGACGCGGGAGGAAATCTCGGTCGCGTTGCAGGATCTTCATGATGCTGGCACGGACCTGATCACCATCACCCAGTACTTGCGTCCTTCCGAGCGTCACCTTCCGGTGGATCGTTGGGTCAAGCCGCAGGAGTTCATGGAACTCTCCCAAGAAGCAGAGGAGATCGGCTTCCTGGGTGTCATGTCCGGACCGCTGGTGCGTTCTTCGTACCGTGCCGGTCGTCTCTGGGCCACTGCCATGCGCAAGAAGGGCTTGGACATTCCCGAACACCTCGCCCACATCGCTGAAGGTATCGAAGATTCCGGCCACACCCGCCAAGAAGCCGCCTCCCTGCTAGCCGCACAATAATTCCGTCAGAACCCGCTAGAATTGAATCACTATGGCCAAAACAGACTCCGCATCCAGTAGCACCGACGACACCAAGCGCTCCTTGTTCTCGCGCAAGCCCAAGGCTGAGAAGCCGAAAAAGAACAAGAAGCCCAGCCGCGTCAAGCAAATGGTGGACATCTTTAAGATGACCCGTAAGCATGACCCGATGGTTACTTGGCTGATGATTGGCGCATTCTTGCTGCCCATCGCCATCGCCCTCGGCATCGGTCTCTGGTTGGATAACTGGATCACCGGCTTGCTGATCGGTATTCCTTTGGGCTTGCTGTGTGCGCTATTGATCATGTCTCGTCGGGCCGAGCGTGCTGCTTACTCCCAGATTGAGGGCAAGGCTGGTGCCGCCGGTGCCGCGCTGAGCTCGCTGAAGAAGGGCTGGATCTTTGACGAACAGCCCGCCTCCGTGAACCCACGCACACAGGACGTTGTCTTCCGCGCCATTGGCAAGCCCGGCATCGTGCTGGTCACCGAAGGCCCTACTAACAGGGTCAAGGGTCTGGTCGATGCAGAACGACGCCGGCTGAGCCGCATCCTGCCCAATGTCACCATCACGGTGCTCGAAAGCGGACGCGGTGAAGGCCAGGTCCCCATTGCCCAGATCACCAAGAAGATGGGCAAGCTCAAGAAGGAACTGACCAAGGTTGAGGTCAGCGCCGTCAACAAGCGCATCACCTCGATGGGCAACAAGCTGCCCATCCCCAAGGGCATCGATCCGTACAAGGCTCGTCCTGACCGCAAGGCCTCACGCGGACGGTAAGTCAGTGCACATGTGAACTAGCAGTAAAACCAAGAAAGGGCCCGGCAGGATCAACTCCTGCCGGGCCCTTTCGTATCTGCCAAACCCTATCTGCCAAACTCACCCATCGCCATCGATCCGTGAGCTAAGGCTGTTTAGAACCTGCTAAGCAGCCTTAGCTCACGGATCGATGAAGTCAGCAGCGATGAAGTCAGGCGCGATGAAGTGATGAAGTGAAGTGCGGAGCCATGAAGGTAGCGTGTCGGTGAATGGAACAAAAGATCACGGTGACACGCCGAATCAGCGACGAATTAAAATTGACTTGATGGCCCGGTCGTGGAGTCCACGATGATCGGCGTCGACGATGATGACGGGGATCACCAAGCACACCAAGAGGGAGCGAATCACGCCGTCGAGCAAACTTGGCTGCCTGCCGTTGAGCTGAACCACCTCGATCCCCATGATTCGGTGACCCACGCTGTAACCCAGCATGCCTACCAGAAGCATTTGTTCGATCGCAAAAATAGCTAGAATAGCGTTCGGATTACCCCCGAAGAAGGCAGCCGCGATCAGATATGACAGCCCCCAGTCGATGCAGATGGCAAGGATGCGCCGCCCTGCTCGGGCCATTGATCCGGGGCCAGATTCAGGCTGCCCCAAACGCTCGCCCGGGAATTTGGATATATTAGAAGTGTCCGGCCCACTGAGCCATGAACCTATGTCTTTACGATCTACCACCCCTCCAGCCTACCGTTGCCGGGAAAAAGCCGGGCATCGGGCATCGCCAGACGGGTTGTAACATGCCGGAAACATTTCTGACACTGTTGAGTAATGGCGTGGTTCTAGGCTTATGCCAGTTAGACATGCACCACGGTCGCACCAAGCCGGCCAAAACCCCCAGCGCCAAGGAGCGTAGATGTTCAAGAACGCCGAAGAAGTACTCCAGTTCATCAAAGATGAAGACGTCAAGTTCGTCGACATCCGATTCACCGACCTGCCAGGAGTCCAGCAGCACTTCAATGTCCCGGCCAAGACCGTCGACCTTGACTTCTTCGTCAACGGCCAGCTGTTCGATGGCTCCTCCATCCGCGGGTTCCAGGGCATCGCCGAGTCGGATATGCAGCTGATCCCGGATCCCAAGACGGCATTCGTCGACGCTTTCCGCAAGGAAAAGACCCTGGCGTTGAACTTCTCCATCGTCAACCCGCGCACCGGGGACCCCTACCACCGCGATCCTCGCGGCGTGGCCGAAAAGGCCGAGGCCTACTTGGCTTCCACCGGCATTGCCGACACCGCCTTCTTCGGCGCCGAAGCCGAGTTCTTTGTCTTCGACAACATTCAGTACGAATCTTCCCCTCAGGGCTCCTTCTATAAGATCGACTCCGAAGAGGCCTACTGGAACACCGGGCGCAAGGAAGAAGGCGGCAACCTCGGCTACAAGACCCCTCAGAAGGGCGGCTACTTCCCGGTTGCCCCGATTGACCACCAGGCCGATCTGCGCGATGCCATGTGCCTTGAAATGGATGCAGTCGGCCTTGAGGTCGAGCGCTCCCACCACGAAGTTGGCGCGGCCGGTCAGGCAGAGATCAACTACAAGTTCAACACGCTCACACACGCGGCCGATGACATGCAGAAGTTCAAGTACGTCATCAAGAACACCGCCTGGGCCTGGGGTAAGTCAGTGACGTTCATGCCCAAGCCCGTCTTCGGCGACAACGGTTCCGGCATGCACTGCCACCAGTCACTGTGGACCGGCGGAGACCCGCTGTTCTACGACGAGAAGGGCTACGCAGGACTCTCTGACATGGCCCGCTGGTACATTGGCGGTCTGCTCAAGCACGCCGACGCCGTACTGGCTTTCACCAACCCGACGGTGAACTCCTACCGCCGTTTGGTCAAGGGCTTCGAAGCTCCCGTGAACATGGTCTACTCGCAGGGTAACCGCTCCGCCGGTATCCGCATCCCGATCACCGGTTCCAACCCGAAGGCCAAGCGCCTCGAGTTCCGCGCACCGGACCCCTCTTCCAACCCCTACTTGGCCTTCGCAGCTCAGCTGATGGCCGGCCTTGACGGCATCAAGAACCGGATCGAACCCCCGGCCCCCATCGACAAGGACCTCTACGAGCTGCCCCCGGAAGAGGCCAAGGACATCCCGAAGGCTCCGGAATCACTCGACGAGGCACTGATTGCCCTCGAAAACGACAACGAGTTCCTGCAGGCCGGCGGCGTCTTCACCCAGGACCTGATCGACACCTGGATCGAGTACAAGCGCGAGAACGAAATCAAGCCGCTGCAGCTGCGCCCGAACCCCTACGAGTTCGAGCTCTATTACGGCTGCTAGTCCCCACTCCCCGGATCCTGATAGACCGCTGAAGCGATGTATCAGGATCTGGGGCGTGTGGGCCCAACGCGTCAGCGTGTGCCCACCATCTGGACAAGCCACTCTTTAACTACTGCGGGGCCGGAACATTATGTTCCGGCCCCGCAGTAGTTAAACTCTGGTTCAAAAACTCATTGAGTTAGTTGCCGAAAACGTCCTTGGCAGCGTCCTTGACGTGCTCGCCGGCCTGCTTTGCCTTCGCAGCGGCCTGATCGGCTGCGCCCTCGGCCTGAAGCTTCTCGTTGTTCACAGCATCGCCAACGGCTTCCTTGGTCTTGCCAGTCATTTCCTGTGCCTTGTTGCTGATCTTATCTCCGAGTCCCATGAGGACCTCCTTCAATATGAATCCAACGGGTTACGTTTTTCACGCTACAAACATAAGCTGAGTGTTTCCTGAGAACCGCGACTACCGATGTACCACAAGCATCCATGCCCTAGAAGATGGACCAACCGGTCTTGGCAGTGAATTCATCCAGCGCCGCTATACCGGCCACGGAGTTACCGTTGGGACCCAGCGCCGGACCCCACACCGAGACAGAACAGCGGCCCGGGACGATGGCGACGATGCCACCACCTACACCGCTCTTACCCGGCAGACCCACCCGGTAGGCGAACTCCCCCGCAGCATCGTACGTACCGCAAGTGAGCATCACCGCGTTCACGCGCTTGCTCTGATTAGGACTCAAGAACGGTGACCCACCCGCTGCGACTCCGTGGCGGGCCAAGAAGAGCGAGGCTTTGGCCAGGTCCTCACAGCTCATCGCCAGGGCACACTGCTTGAAATAGCTCTCTAGCACCTCGTCAACAGGATTCTCGAGGTTCCCGTAGCTAGCCAAGAGATGCGCCATGGACGCGTTGCGATGACCGTGATCAGCCTCAGACTTTGCCACTTCCGCGTCAATATCAATGGTGGGGTTGCCAGACTCCAGACGCAGTAGACCACGAATGGAGGCTGCCGCGTCCCCCGTCAGTGTCAACAACCTGTCCGTAACCACCAGCGCACCGGCGTTGATGAACGGATTCCGGGGAATGCCACCGTCTGCCTCCAACTGCAGCATGGAGTTGAAGGGCGTTCCCGACGGTTCCCGGAAAACGCGCTTCCAGATTGAGTCGTAATCGTAAGACATGACCAAAGCAAGCGAGAATACCTTCGAAATACTCTGAATGGAAAACGACTTCTGCCAGTCCCCCGCCCCATAGACCTCACCGTCGGCCATGGCCACGCAAATGCCAAACTGTCTCGGGTCGACCTCACCCAAACTAGGAATGTACCCGGCCACTGAGCCCTGTCCGCTCAAGGGCGTCACATGCTCAACGATCTCATCCAGGATCCCCTGCATATCCTCCACCCGCGCTCCCAACTGTCGTGCCGCCGTCGTACTTCTGAGAAAAAATGTGCTCAAGGAAAAAGGGCGGCAGCTTCATAGCCGCCGCCCTTCCCACTGATAAAGCTAGAGAACCTTGGCGAGGAACTCTTGGAGTCGCGGCTGCTGCGCGTTGGTGAAGATGGCCTCCGGGGTGCCCTCTTCACAGATGTAGCCGGCGTCCATGAAGATCACACGGTCGGCTACCTCACGGGCGAAGCCCATCTCGTGCGTGACCACAACCATGGTCATGCCCTCGGCGGCGAGGTCGCGGATAACCTGCAACACCTCGCCCACCATCTCGGGGTCAAGGGCGCTGGTGGCCTCGTCAAAGAGCATGATGCCGGGGTTCATGGCCAGCGCGCGGGCAATGGCCACACGCTGCTTCTGACCACCCGAGAGCGACGCCGGACGGGCATCGGCCTTTTCCTCCAGGCCCACGCGCTTGAGCAGTTCCATACCCTTGGCTCGGGCACCAGCCTTGTCCAGTTTCTTCAGCTCAACCGGAGCCAACATGATGTTCTGGAGCACCGTCATGTGCGGGAACAAGTTGAAGTGCTGGAACACCATGCCAATGTTTTGGCGCACGGCGTTCAGATCCACCTTTGCATCGGTGAGGTCGAAGCCGTTGACGGTGACCGTTCCGGCGGTGATGTCCTCGAGCTTGTTCAGGCAGCGCAGGAACGTGGATTTACCCGAACCCGAGGGCCCAATGACACACACGACCTCGCCCTCGGCAACGTCCACGTCAAGGCCCTTGAGAACCTCATTGGAGCCGAAGGTTTTCTTCAGGTCGCGGACACTGATTTTCGCTTTTTTCACTTTTGCACTGGTTTCGCTCATTTGTTGAACTTCCTGTCAAGGACGTTGGAAAGCTGGGTCAAGATGGAGATCACGATGAAGTACAACGCCGCCACGATCAACAGTGTTTCACCCGTACGGAAGTTGGACGCGTAAATCTGCTGGCCTTGGTAGGTCAATTCCGCGAAGCCAATAACGGCCAGCAAGGAGGTGTCCTTCAAGGTGATGACGAACTGGTTGATGAACGACGGCGTCATGATCTTTACCGCTTGCGGCACCACTACACGGCGCATGGAGGTGACGTAGCTCAGGCCCAGGCTGCGGCTGGCTTCGAGCTGGCCGGTGTCCACGGACTGAATGCCGCCACGGACAATTTCAGTCATGTAGGCACCAGCGTTAAGGCTCAAGGTGATCACACCGGCGGTGAGGACGTCGAGCGGCTGACCCGTCATCTGCGGCAGACCGAAGTAGAAGAAGAACGCCTGAACCAGCAAGGGGGTGCCACGGAAGATGGCCACATAGGTGCTGGCAATCCCGCGTAGAAGCTTGTTTTCGGCGACCTTGAAGAAACCGAAGATGACGCCCAAGACAAGGGCGATAGCCAGTGAAAGGACGGTGGCGACCATGGTCAGCCAGAGGCCCTTCATGAGTGCGGGGAAGCTGTCCTTCACGAGCTGGAAGAAGCTTCCTTGCTCGACAGTTTCGGTCTTGGCTAGGTACTTATCCAGGATCGCGTCGTACTCGCCGTTGGCCTTGAGCTCAGCCAAACCGGTGTCAAAGGCGGCCAGCAGTTCTGCGTTCTGCCCCTTGTTGACGGCGAAGCCGTAGGAGCTACCCTGTTCCTTGTCGGTGACAATTTTCAGGCCGTTGTTCTGGCTCACGCCGTAGGCAAGCACCGGGTAATCGTCAAACACAGCAACCGAGTTGCCAGCCTTGACGTCGTCGTACATGGTGGCCGAATCGGCAAGGGCCTTAACCGTGAAACCGTACTCCGCCTTGATGGAGTTGGCGAAGGTTTCGCCTTCACTGCCGCGCTTGGCGGTGACGGTCCTGCCCTTGAGGTCGGCGTAGGTCTTGATCTCTTGATCGTTCTTAGCCACGGCCATTTGTACGCCGGAGTCAAAGTACGGGGCGGAGAAATCGAAGATGTTCTTGCGCTCATCGGTGATGGACATACCAGCGATGACCCCTGCCACCTGGTTTGACTGCAGAGCCTGCAGTGCCGCGTCAAAGCCGAGTGACTTGATGTCCACTTCGAAGCCCTGGTTCTTGGCGATGGCCTGGATCAAGTCCATATCAATGCCAACGAGGTTTCCGCTGCTATCGCGGAATTCGAATGGGGCAAAGGTGGTGTCCGTGGCAATCGCGAACTTCTTGCCGTTCACATCGGCGTGCTGAACTACGGAGTTCACGGAGGCCGGGCTGGGCACACTCAACGCTGAGGCGCCACCGATCCCGAACAACATGAACAAAACGGTAAAAAGGGCGGCGAGGGCGGCAAATTTGCCGCCACTGCGCCGCCGTAGGGGTGAAAGCCTGAGCATAGATTTCCCTCGCAACGGTGTCGCGCCCCTCTCGGGGCGTTTGAAGTACCTCTCGACGGTACAGCTTTTAGTCCAAGGATGCGAGATCAGTCACGATTGTGTATCAGTTCCAGCCGCAGAGCACCAATTCCAGATCACTCATTACGGCTCCAAGGCGGCTCCAAGGCGGCTCCAGGGCGGCTCCAATTAGCCGTAATACAGCCGCTCAAAAACCGCTCGGGCCCTGCGCGTCAGGCCAAGATAATCTTCCTCGAAGGCAGCAGCCTGGCCAGGTTCATAGCCGCACCATCGGGCCACCGCTTCCAAGTCATGCCGGGCAGACGGCAGTAGATCAGAATTCTTCCCCGTCCACATGACATTGGCGTTGCGGATTTTTCCAGCGAGGCGCCACGCGCCCTCCAAGACGGCTGCATCTTCATCCTCAACAAGCCCCAAGACGCGGGCTGCTTCCAGCGCTGGCAGTGTCTGAGTGGTCCTCAACGACTCATGTTCATGGGCGTGTTGGAGCTGCCAGAACTGCACCAACCACTCGACGTCGCTGAGCCCACCACGACCCAACTTCACGTGCCGAGCAGGATCGGCTCCGCGGGGCAGCCGTTCACCTTCCATGCGGGCCTTAATCCGTTTGATCTCGCGTTGATCCTCTTCGGAAAGTCTGACCGGGTAGCGAACCGGATCTGCCATGGCCACGAAATCCTCGGCTAGCTTGTCAGAGCCGGCGAGGGGACGTGCTCGCAGCAGGGCCTGTGCCTCCCACGCCGAAGACCAGCGGCTGTAGTACTCGGTGTAAGCATCCAGCGAACGGACCAGCGGCCCGTTGCGGCCTTCAGGGCGCAAGTCCGCATCAATGCTCAGGACACGTTCTGCCTGGATGGCTGGGCGGACCGGGGAGGTAAGCAGCGAGGTCAATTTCTGCACAATGGCCTTGGCCTGCTGATTCGCAGCATCCATGAGCTCATCGGCCAGGCCCGGTACCGGCTGGTGCACAAAGAGCACATCTGCGTCGGAGCCGTAGCCAATCTCTCGCCCACCTTGGCGCCCCATGGCCACCACAAGCACGTTGGTGAGCGGTTGGGAGTCCGCGTAGACGGCTGTCTCAGCGATCATCAGCGCACCCAGGACCGCGGCCCGATCGGCGTCGCTGAGGGCCTCCGAGACTTGGTCTTGTTCCAGCAGGCCCGAACTGTCGGCAATGCCAATGCGCAGAATCTCGCGCTGCCGCAGCAGACGCAGCAACCGAATCGCGTCACCGGAGTCACTATGGCGGCCCAATTTCGAGCGAATTTCCGTCCACTGAGCTTCAAAGCTCAACGGAACCAATTCCCGTGAGTTGCCCAACCAGGCAGTCGCCTCCGGGGAAACCTCTAACAAGTCACTGACCAACCGTGAACTTGAGAGCAGATGACACAGTCGTTCGGCTGCGGCTTGGTGGTCACGCAGCATGCCCAAGTACCAGTGGGAGGTGCCTAAAGCGTCACTGACGCGGCGGAAGGCGAGGAGTCCGGCGTCGGGGTCTACACCGTCAGCCAGCCAGCCGAGCAGGACAGGCAAGAGTTGGCGCTGCAGGGCAGCACGACGACTAACCCCCGCGGTGAGGGCTTCAATATGGCGCACGGCTCCAGCCGTATCCCGGTATCCGAGCGCGGCCAAACGCGCCCGGGCGGCGTCGGAGGTCAGAGCGGCATCCGCCGCGCTGAGATTAGCGGCCGTCGCCAGGATGGGGCGGTAGAAAATTTGTTCGTGCAGGGACCGTACAGATCGTTTGACCTTGCTCCAGTCGGCCTCGAGGGAATCGGCGCTGGGCCGCTTCATGCTCAAGGGCCCCTCCAAGGCTCTGGCGAGGGCTCGTAACTGCTCCGGCGCCGTTGGCATGGTGTGCGTGCGGCGCATCTGCACCAGCTGGATTCGGTGTTCAAGTACGCGCAAATACGTGTAGTGATTGAGTAGCAGCGCGGCATCGGTGCGGCCAATGTAGCCGGCCATGGTCAGCGCCTCGATCGCGTCCGTAGTGGCTCGCAACCGGACCGTGGGGTCAGTTTTCCCATGCACCAATTGCAAAAGCTGAACAGTAAATTCAACGTCACGCAGGCCGCCCTTGCCCAGTTTAATCTGGCGCTCGGCATCGGCGTCACGGATGCTCGCTGTCACGCGCCGGCGCATGGCCTGCACGGACTCTACAAAGCCGTCCCGTTCGGAGGAGTTCCAAATCAGAGGCTCCACAGCCTTCTCAAAATCCTGCCCCAGCGATCGATCCCCGGCAATGGCACGAGCCTTCAGCAGAGCCTGAAACTCCCAGCTTTGCGCCCATCGGTGATAGTAGGCCAAGTAGGAATCGAGCGTGCGCACCAGCTGACCATCTTTACCTTCGGGACGCAGATTGGCATCAACTTCCCACAGGCCAGGCTCCCTTTCGGGGGCATAGATGGTGCGAGAAATGGCTCCCGCCAAGGCATTGCCTATCCGAACAGCCTCGCCCTCATCCAAGCTGACGGCAGTGCTAGCGGCGGCCACTCTAGTGGCAGGGCCGCCGGCGGCACCTTCGGCACCTTCACCGGCGTCGGGCGCGTTCTGACTCTCAGGCAACGGCTCGGGCTCACTGTCCAGAGCCACCACGTACATGACGTCGACGTCGGAAATATAGTTCAGTTCCCGGGCCCCGCATTTACCCATCCCCAACACGGCTAGGCGCAACGCGGCAACTTTTTCCACCCCCATGCTCGCGCCAACTTCGCACCGAGCCACGGCCAGGGCGCCGTCAAGGGCGGCAGCGGCCAAATCGGCCAGCTCAGCACCGACCTGCGGCATCGCCGCCATGGGCGAGGGCGCAGCCAAGTCGCGTAACGCCAGCTCGCACAGATGCCTGCGGTATTGGGTGCGAAGCGCGATCCGCGCCTCGGTGCCGGTCACCGCCGCCACGGGACGGTTCGACGCCGGGTCCGCACCCACCGCGCGCAGCAGCGAGGCGCGCAGTTCCTCAGCTCCAGAGATTGCTGGACTGGACGCAGCCCCCGGATCCACCACCTCCAGATGCTCCGGGTGGCGCATCAAGAATTCTGCCAACGCCTCTGAGGCACCCAACAACCTAAACAGCGAATCGTTAGAGACCCGTGCACCCGTTTTTGGATCCGTTATCGCCAGCAGGCCCCGGCTGGCTGGAACTGCGCTCAGCAGGCGCACCAGCGATTGCAGGGCCATGTCCGGGTTGTCGGCAATGGCCAAGGCATCGAGCAACTCGGCTTGGTCCACGTCTGCAAGTTCGGTGAAACCTAGGAACCTCTCACAGGTTTCAAGGTCGGAGAAGCCACGGGAGATCAGGGTGCGCGTCAGGGAGCTCATAGCAGTTGGTTAGAGCACCCCCAGGTAGCGGTTGATTTCATAGGGTGTGACTTGGAGGCGGTATTCCTGCCACTCGGCGCGCTTGTTGCGGAGGAAGTTTTCAAACACCTGCTCGCCCAGGATCTCGGGCATGAACTCGGATTCTTCCATTTGACGCACGGCATCGTGGAGGCTGGAGGGTAGCGGATCGTGGCCCATCAGGCGGCGTTCTGCACTGGTCAGCGCGCTGATGTCCTCCACGGCTGCCGCGGGAAGTTCATAGCCTTCTTCAATGCCTTTGAGCCCGGCGCCGAGCAGCACCGCGTAGGCAAGGTACGGGTTGGCTGCCGAGTCGATGCCCCGGTATTCCAGCCGTGCGGCTTGGCCCTTACCCGGCTTGTACAGCGGCACCCGCATGAGAGCCGAGCGGTTGTTGTGACCCCAGGACACGTAGCTGGGGGCCTCTCCCCCACCCCAAAGGCGCTTGTAGGAGTTGACGAACTGGTTGGTCACGGCGGTGAATTCCGGCGCGTGCTTCAAGATTCCGGCCATGAACTGGCGGGCCGTTTGGGACAACTGGAATTCGGCGCTGGGATCGTAGAAAGCGTTCGTGTCGCCTTCAAAGAGGGAAAAGTGGGTGTGCATGCCGGAGCCGGGGTGGTCGGAGAACGGCTTCGGCATGAACGTGGCGTAGGTGCCCTGCTGGATGGCAACTTCCCGGATCACAGTGCGGAACGTCATGATGTTATCGGCAGTCTGCAACGCATCGGCGTAGCGCAGATCGATCTCATTCTGGCCGGGGCCGCCTTCGTGGTGGCTGAACTCGACGGAGATTCCCACGTCTTCGAGCATGGTGACAGCTGTGCGCCGGAAGTCCTGGGCAACGCCACCTGGGACGTGGTCAAAGTAGCCGGCCTGGTCCACGGGGACGGGAATGCCATCAGGTCCGGGCCGGTCAGACTTCAGTAGGTAGAACTCAATCTCAGGGTGGGTGTAGCACGTGAAGCCCATGTCAGAGGCTTTGGCCAAAGTGCGCTTGAGGACGTTGCGCGGATCGGCTGCGGATGGTTCGCCGTCGGGGGTGAGCACATCACAGAACATGCGTGAGGTCTGTTCCGATTTCCCGTTTCCACGCCACGGCAGGATCTGGAAGGTGGAGGGGTCCGGCTGCGCCAGCATGTCCGACTCAAAGATTCGTGCCAAGCCTTCGATGGCTGAGCCGTCAAAACCCAAGCCCTCTTCAAAGGCGCCTTCCACTTCGGCCGGGGCCAACGCCACTGATTTAAGGCTGCCCACCACGTCAGTGAACCACAGGCGCACAAACCGGACATCGCGCTCTTCAATGGTGCGCAGCACAAATTCCTGTTGACGGTTCATGTACGGGCCTCTTCCTATGACATCAACACCCCTGGCTCCATTTGAGGGCAGGCGGTGGACGGGATTGCGGCAGGTGTAGTGCCTGCAGAGTTCACTCTACTAACTAGTGTGGCGCGCTGTGCCCAACCCGCGCGTCGAATCGTAATAAGCTGGTGCCTATGTCACCCACAAGCAACCCTGACTCCCCCGTGTCCGCAGAGATCGCGGCCCCCTACGGTTCTGGCGCAGCTGCCCGGAGCGCAGCCATTGGCGGCGTTCCAGCCACTGCGGCCAAGGTCCGAACCCACCACCTGCTCGCGGCAAAACAGGCGGACCAAAAATTCGCCATGTTGACTGCCTATGACCAGTACACGGCACAAATTTTTGACGAAGCTGGCATTGAAGTGCTGCTCGTGGGCGACTCCGCCTCGAACAACGTCCTGGGCAACGAGACCTCTCTGCCCATAACGCTCGATGAGATGATCATCTTCTCCCGCGCCGTAACGGCCGGTGCTAAGCGTGCCTTGGTCGTGGCGGATCTTCCCTTCGGCAGCTACGAACAGTCCCCCGAACAGGCCATCGCCTCCTCGGTGCGCCTCATGAAGGAAGGTCTGGTGCACGCCGTCAAGATGGAAGGCGGCGCCTACTACGCTCCCACCGTGCGTGCCCTGACCCAGGCTGGCGTGCCGGTCATGGCGCACATAGGTTTCACCCCGCAGAGCGAACACATGCTGGGTGGCTACCGGGTTCAGGGCCGGGGCGAGATGGCCCAGACCATGATTGACGACGCCGTTGCCTTGGCTGAGGCCGGCGCGTTCTGTGTGTTGATGGAAATGGTCCCAGCCGACACGGCAGCCGCCGTGGAAGCCGCAGTTTCCGTGCCCACCATTGGTATTGGTGCAGGAAACTCCACCACGGGTCAGGTTTTGGTGTGGCAGGACATGGCCGGACTGCGCACCGGCAAGATGGCCAAGTTCGTCAAGCAGTACGCCCAGATACGCACTATTTTGGCCGATGCCGCCCGTGAATATGGTGAGGAAGTCCGTTCCGGCGTCTTCCCGGGGCCAGAGCACACCTTCTAGGCGGTCTGCACTCACGGACTCGGGTTTATGCGCACGGCGCCGAGCTACAGGTACGTATAAACACACTCGACTTTAATTATGCGGAGCTGGATGCGGCAGGGTTGCGGTGGAATGAAAGTATCGCAAGCCGCCCGGGCGTGTCGTGCGCATAAGTAAAGTGGCCACGTGGGTCCACCCAACATGAGTCAAACGGGTCCTGCCGACAGTGGGCCCGGACTACACAGCGGTGCAGCCGCGAGCAACACGAGGTGAGCTATTCGTCGTCGTCCTCATCGAGCGCATCGGCAACGGCGTTACGCTGCTGGACTTTCGCTAGGGCCTGCTGGGCTTCTTCGGCAGTTTCATAGGGACCGATCAGAGAGTTCCAGCCGGACTGTGGGCCCTTCTCTACCGTGTGGGTTTCGACGTTGTACCAATATTCCGCCATGACGGCCTCCAGGTTTTGTGGGTCAAATGTTGCAACTGCTGCCATCATAGAACTTTTCGGCAGGCAAAAACTTATAGGATGGTGGCATGTCTTCAACAGCAACCTCAGCACCCATTGGCAAGTTGGTCCCTGGCACTATCAGTGGGCAGTTAGCCGTCCCCGCCTCCATCCCCCGCCCCGAATACGTGGGCAAGGCCGGTCCGGCACCGTTCAAGGGCTCGGAAGTCAAGGACGCTGAAACGCTGGAAAAGATCCGCATCTCCAGCAAGATTGCCGCTCAGGCCATTGTAGAAGTCGGCAAGCACATTGTTCCCGGCGTAACTACCGATGCGTTGGACCGTGTGGGTCACGAATTTCTCTTGGACCACCAGGCCTACCCGTCCACACTGGGTTACCGCGGATTCCCGAAGTCATTGTGCTCCTCCATCAATGAAGTGATCTGCCACGGCATCCCGGACACCACGGTGGTGGAAGACGGCGACATCATCAACATTGACATCACCGCTTTCAAGAACGGCGTCCACGGTGACACGAACTGGACGTTCACGGTGGGCAATGTTGATGAGGAATCCCGGCTGCTGGTGGAACGCACTCAAGAATCACTTAACCGCGCCATCCGCGCCGTCGCACCAGGCCGTGAAATCAACGTCATTGGCCGCACCATCGCGTCCTACGCCAAGCGCTTTGGGTACGGGGTTGTGCGGGACTTTACCGGACACGGCGTGGGCGAGGCCTTCCACACCGGTCTGATTATTCCGCATTATGACGCGGCTCCGGCCTACAACACTGTGCTCGAAGAGGGAATGGTGTTTACTATCGAACCCATGCTCACCTTGGGAACCATCGACTGGGACATGTGGGCGGATGACTGGACTGTGGTCACGCGTGACCGTAAGCGTACCGCCCAGTTTGAACACACCATGGTTGTTACGCCCACGGGTGCAGAAGTTCTGACACTGCCGTAGCATTACCCGGTCACCATCTCTGCGCCAGCCGTGGCACTTGTACGCTAAAAATCAACTATCTTTGGAGCCTGCATGACTAAGAAGCACTCTTCCCGCACCACCGTCATTGGCATTGACATTGGCGGCACCGGCATCAAGGGCGGCATTGTCGACCTCGATACAGGTGAGGTTGTAGGTGACCGCTTCCGGATCCCGACCCCCAACCCGTCCACCCCGCAGGCGGTGGCCAAGGTAGTCAAGGAGATTGTTGATGAGCTCTCCGGACGCAAACACGCTCCCAGCAAGGACGCCCCGGTAGGCATCACGTTCCCGGCCATCGTTTCGCACGGAATCTCCCGTTCAGCAGCAAATGTGGACAAGTCCTGGATCGATGCCAATGTGGATGATATCTTCACCAAAGAATTGGGACGCGACGTCCAAGTCATGAACGACGCCGACGCTGCAGGCTTGGCTGAAGCCCGCTACGGCGCTGGCAAGGGCATCAAGGGCACCGTTCTGGTCATCACATTGGGCACCGGTATCGGTTCCGCGTTCATTTACAACGGCAAGCTCATCCCGAACGTGGAACTGGGCCATCTGGAGCTTGACGGCTTCGACGCCGAAACGAAGGCTTCGGCCAGCGCCCGTGAGCGTGACGACATCAGCTGGGACGAGTACGCCGTTCGTCTACAGCGCTACTTCTCCCATGTGGAGTTCTTGTTCTCCCCGGAACTGTTCATCATTGGTGGCGGCATCTCCAAGCGCAGCGAAGACTACTTGCCGCAGCTGGATCTGCGTACCAAGATCATCCCGGCCGAGCTGGCCAATAACGCCGGCATTGTGGGCGGCGCCTTGCAAGCCGCCGTGCACTTCAAACTGACGAAGTAGCCTCAGCACTGGCGAAGTAGCCTCGACTGGGTAGCTAGCGGCTCTGCAGCAGCTCCAAAACTATGGGTGTGTGCCCAATCTTCACGATTGGGCACACACCCATAGTTATTACGAAAAGACTATTAGCGCTATTGCTCGGTCGCGGCCGACTTCTCGGAAAGTTGCTGTTCTTCGCTGCGTAAGCTGGCAATGGACGCTTCAAAGTCTTCGAGTGATTCAAAGGCTTGATAAACACTGGCAAAGCGCAGATAGGCCACCAGATCCAGCCGGCGCAAGGGCGCCAGGATGGCCAAGCCGACGTCATTAGCGTCAATCTCAGCCGCACCGCTGGCACGGATTGACTCTTCCACTTCTTGAGCCAATTTGGCGAGGTCATCGTCGGTGACAGGCCGCCCCTGGCAGGCCTTGCGCACGCCACTGATGACCTTACTGCGGCTGAAGGGCTCTGCCACGCCGGAGCGTTTGCTCACGGAAAGACTGGCAGTTTCCATGGTGCTGAACCGCCGTCCGCACTCCGTGCATTGCCGCCGACGCCGAATGGAGGAGCCATCGTCGGACAGCCTGGAATCTACCACTCGGGAATCGGCATTACGGCAAAATGGACAATACATGCAACCCCCTTCAGGTCAGGATCATCTTCAGTCTAGTTTCTCGTCCGAACGAATTACAATCGTGTGATTACCACGGCGACAACCCCGCTGTCTAGAGCAATTCCCTAGGGAAAGCGAATGGCTACCGCGTCGCCGTGAGCCGGCAGACCCTCAGCCTGTGACAGCGTGATGACGTGAGTGGCAACTTCGGCCAGGGCATCCTTGTTGTAGTTGATGAGCTGCACGGCCCGTAGGAACGTGGTCACGTTCAACCCCGAGGAGAACGCTGCCGTGCCGCTGGTGGGCAACACGTGATTAGAGCCAGCGCAGTAGTCACCCAAACTCACAGGGCTGTAATCGCCCACGAAGATGGCCCCGGCATTGGTGATCTGCGCCGCCACCTCCGAGGCGTTCTCGGTGACAACTTCCAGGTGTTCGGCCGCGTAAGCGTTGCAGACCGCCACACCCTGAGCTAGACCATCCACGAGCACGATGCCCGACTGCACCCCGGCCAGTGCCGTTTCCACTCGCTCGCGGTGGGTTGTGCGGGCCACCTGATCCACCAATTCACGTTCGACGGCGTCCGCCAGCTCGGGCGATGTGGTCACCAATACCGAGGCGGCGTTGGGATCATGTTCGGCTTGGCTGATGAGGTCAGCGGCAACAAAAACAGGGTTGGCGGTGTGATCTGCCAAGACAGCAATTTCCGTGGCTCCGGCCTCAGAGTCGATGCCAACAACACCCTTGACCAGACGCTTAGCCGTAGCGACGAAGATGTTGCCGGGACCCGTGACAACATCAACTGGCTCGATGGCTTCTCCCCCGCCGTCAGCTGAACTGCCAGCTGCTACACCGTAGGCGAAGGCAGCAATGGCCTGGGCGCCACCCATGGCGTAGACCTCACCAATGCCCAGCAGTGCGGCGGCCGCCAAGATGGTTTTGTCCGGCAGGCCACCATTGTTCTGCTGCGGAGGCGAGGCCAGGGCAACAGAGGGAACACCTGCGGCAAGTGCAGGAACCGTATTCATGATGACTGAGGATGCGAGAGGGGCCAGGCCACCGGGCACATACATGCCCACACGTGTGACCGGCAGCCAGTGCTGGGAAACAACGGCGCCGTCGGCAATGGGGTAGTCAACGTTTGCGGGCTTCTGGGCCTGTGCGAAAATCTTGGCCCGAGCGATGGATTCTTCCAAAGCAGCACGCACAGCGGGATCCAAGTCGGCCAGCGCCTGCGTAAGGGCCGCGGTGGGGACTCGGGGATGTTCCTGACTCACGCCGTCGAACTTCAGAGCAAGATTGGCCAGGGCCGCATGGCCGTCACGACGAACATCGGCAATGATGGCCTTCACGGCGTCCTCGGCCGTGGTCACAGCGGACGCGGCGGTTCGAGGAACGGTGTTTTTCAGCTCGGCAAGACTCAAGGTTCGCCCGCGCAAATCGATGCGGCGCAGGGTCACGGAAGTTTCGCTGGGGGTGGAGGTTGTGGACGCTGAAGTTTCAAGATTGCTCACAACAATGAAGTTTACCCGTTGGTTAGCCGGTGGGTACGCCGTAACTACCGGGCTTCCACCTGCTGGACACCAACCGCAACGACGCTGGGCTGTTG
Organism: Specibacter sp. NPDC078692; assembly: GCF_040686835.1. Taxonomy (NCBI): domain Bacteria; kingdom Bacillati; phylum Actinomycetota; class Actinomycetes; order Micrococcales; family Micrococcaceae; genus Specibacter; species Specibacter sp. NPDC078692. The sequence continues at coordinate 27,187 of NZ_JBFBLV010000014.1, read as the reverse complement.
GAGGTCAGGCGCATGGCCGGTGGATCCGTCGAGGGGGCGGGCAAAATAATAGCCGATGAAGTGGACCACAAACAGCACAGCAGCACTAGCCAAGGGCCACAACAAAAGCATCGACGGTGAACGGAGCGAGAAAATCATACTGGGGCTGGGCAGATTCTCAGGCACCGTTTGGAAGAGGTCCCCGGCGAAAACTCCGATCCGCCACGCAAGCACGGATCCGGCGAGCCCGCCGACGAGCAGAGCCAGCATTGGCGTTGCCGAAGCCCAGACACGCCGATTCTTGCCGCCCTGACGCAGTAGCAGCAACGCTGACAACACCCCGGCCACCAGCATGAGCGCCGCCAATGTGGCGTCCCGCGGGAACCAAGTGGCAAAGTCCGTGCCTTCTCCGTAGATGGCGCCACCGGGCGCCAGCACAAACCAGGCCGCACCCATTATGGCGCCCAGTGAAAGCGTCACCGCCAGCCACTTCCGCCAGATGACGGCTGTAGCGTTAGCCGCGACCGCTTCGGTCCCATTCTTGGTGCTAAGCGCTGCGCCTGTATCTGTGCTGCTTGTCTTGACTGCCTGGCGACGTCGATCGGCTCGCCGCCCCGAGGGAGCTGTGGTCGAGGGGCCAGCGCCCTCGGGGTCGGCGGCGGAAGACCCCGGGTAGCTGGGTAAGGTGGTGGCAGCGGGAACCGGAGGCGCCAGAGTCTTTGGCGCTGGCACGGGCACGGCCTCGGTGTTCGTGGGAGCTGTTGCAGCTTCGGCGTGGTCAGTCATTCTCAGCCTTCCAAGCAGTTGGGGCCTAGCAGCACCTTGAGATCACCGAAGAGCGATGGTGTGGGATTGACCCGGTGATGCAGTGGCAACTTCATAACCTTCATGGAACGGGTGCCGGCTAGGTGCATCTTCACTTCGGTGTTGCCCCGGTGATCGTTGAGAACTGATTTCAGCGCCTCGAGGACCTGTTCGTTGGCCTTATGCTCCGGCATGGAAATGACCAGCGGACCGGACATGCCTTCGGTGAGATCCGGGACAGTCATTTCCATGGCGTTCAAGGTGATGGCGCCGTCGTCGCGCTTTTGTAGACGTCCCTTCACCACCACAATCAAATCCTCCGCCAACACATTGGCGATGGGGCCGTAGGTCTGGCCGAAGAACATGACTTCCACCGAGCCACCCAGATCCTCGATCTCGCAGCGGGCGTAGGGATTGCCGCTGCTCTTGGCGATGCGGCGCTGGAGGTTGGTGATCATGCCGGAAATGGTCATGATGTGCCCGTCCTGGGGACCGTCGTCGCCCAAGAGCTGGGTGATGGACATGTCCGCGTTCTGGCTCAGAATCCCTTCCAACCCGCGCAGCGGGTGGTCAGAGACGTAGAGCCCCAGCATGTCGCGTTCAAACGCCAGCTTGTCCTTCTTTTCCCACTCGGGCAGATCCGGGATCTCTGTAATGAGAGCAGATTCGGGCTCTTCTTCCCCACCCAGGCCGGCAAAGAGGTCAAATTGGCCCACCGCCTCATTGCGTTTAATACCGATGACCGAGTCCACGGCCTCTTCGTGAATCATGGCCAGGGCACGCCGGGCGTGGCCCAGCGTGTCGAAGGCTCCGGCCTTGATGAGCGATTCAATGGTGCGCTTGTTACATACCACGGCGGGGACCTTCATGAGGAAGTCGGAGAAACTCTCAAAGCTCCCCTTCTCCTTACGGGCCTCTACCAAACCGTTGACCACGTTGGCGCCCACGTTGCGGATGGCGCCCATACCGAACCGTATGTCCTTGCCAATAGGGGTGAAGTTCAAGGCGGACTCATTGACGTCCGGGGCCAGAACGGTGATTCCCATACGGCGGCACTCATTGAGATACAGCGCCAGCTTGTCCTTGTCATCACCCACGCTGGTCAGCAGGGCGGCCATGTATTCTGCCGGGTGGTGGGCCTTCAAATAGGCAGTCCAGTAACTGATGACACCATAGGCTGCCGAGTGGGCCTTGTTGAAGGCGTAGTCGGAGAACGGGAGCAGGATGGCCCAGAGTGTTTGGACGGCGGCATCCGAATAGCCGTTGTCCAACATGCCCTGGTGGAAGCCCGCGTACTGCTTATCCAGCTCAGACTTTTTCTTCTTACCCATGGCACGGCGCAAAATATCGGCCCGGCCCAGCGAGTAGCCGGCCAGCTTCTGCGCAATGGACATCACCTGCTCCTGGTACACGATCAACCCGTAGGTACCGCCCAGAATTTCCGAGAGTGGCTCCTCCAACTCAGGGTGAATCGGTGTGATCGGCTGTAGACCGTTCTTACGCAACGCATAGTTCGTATGCGAGTCGGCACCCATGGGGCCGGGCCGGTACAGGGCCAGCACAGCGGAAATATCTTCAAAGTTATCGGGGCGCATGAGCTTGAGCAGACCGCGCATGGGTCCGCCGTCGAGCTGGAAAACGCCCAGCGTGTCGCCGCGCGCCATGAGCTCATAGGAGGGTGCGTCGTCGAGCTCCAGGCGTTCAAGGTCCAGGTCAATGCCCTTGTTGTCCTTGATGTTCTCCAACGCGTCGGTGATGATGGTGAGGTTTCGCAACCCCAAGAAGTCCATCTTGATCAGCCCCAGGCCTTCAGCGGTGGGGTAATCGAACTGGGTGATCACCTGACCGTCTTGGATACGGCGCATGATCGGGATGACATCGATGATGGGATCCGAGCTCATGATCACACCGGCGGCGTGGACACCCCACTGGCGCTTGAGCCCTTCCAAGCCCTTGGAGAGTTCGAAGACTTTGGCGGCTTCGGGATCGGTGTTGATCAGGTTACGGAAGTCTTGGGCCTCGCCGTAGCGCTTCGCTTCCGGGTTTTCGATGTCATTGAGGAGGATGTCCTTGGCCATGACGGCCGGTGGCAGCGCCTTGGTCAGCATTTCACCCATGCTGAAGGGGTGCCCCAGCACGCGTGAGGAGTCCTTCAGCGCCTGCTTGGTCTTGATCGAGCCGTAAGTGACGATCATGGCAACACGTTCGTCACCGTACTTTTCGGTCACATATTTGATGACCTCATGGCGGCGACGATCATCGAAGTCCACGTCAAAGTCAGGCATGGAGACACGTTCAGGGTTGAGGAATCGCTCAAAGATCAGGCCATGGCGCAGCGGGTCAAGGTCGGTGATGCGCATGGCGTATGCCACCATGGAACCGGCACCAGAACCACGGCCGGGGCCTACACGGATGCCCTGGCTCTTGGACCAGTTGATGAAGTCGGCCACCACGAGGAAGTAGCCGGGGAAGCCCATGCGAATGATGACGTCCAGCTCGTAGTCCGCCTGCTTGCGGACGTCATCGGGGATCCCGTTCGGGTAGCGGTAGCGCAGACCCTCATCCACTTCCTTGACCAGCCAGGAGGTCTCGTCCTCGCCTGGCGGGCAGGGGAACTTAGGCATGTAGTTGGCATCGGTGTTGAAGGACACCTCGCAACGTTCGGCAATCAGCAGCGTGTTATCGCACGCGTCCGGCAATTCGGAGAACAGCGAACGCATCTCTGCCGGCGATTTCAGGTAGTAGCCGCTACCGCTGAAGGCGAAGCGCTTGCCGCCCTGATCGTACGTGGGCTCGGTCAAGGTCGACGCCGATTGCAGGGCCAGCAGTGCCTCGTGGGCCTTGGCGTCATGTTCGTGTGTGTAGTGCAAATCGTTCGTGGCAACGAGGGGAATATCCAGTTCCTTCGCCAGCCGCAGCAGATCCTTGGTGACCCGGCGTTCAATATCGAGCCCATGATCCATGAGCTCGCAGAAGTAGTTTTCCTTGCCGAAGATGTCCTGGAATTCAGCGGCGGCAGCCTTAGCCTCGTTGTACTGGCCCAAGCGCAAGCGTGTTTGTACCTCACCGGAGGGGCAGCCCGTGGTCGCAATGAGGCCGGGGTGGTACTGGTTGAGCAGTTCCCGGTCCAGGCGCGGGTACTTGCCCATGGGCGAATCCAGTGAACCAATCGAGGAGGCCCGGAACAAGTTCCGCATGCCCTCATTGTTGTAGCTGAGCAGCGTCATGTGCGTGTAGAAACCACCGCCGGAGACGTCGTCCTTCCTTTGCGACTCCTCGGTACGCCACTTAACCCTGGACTTATCCGTGCGGGCCGTTCCCGGGGTGACGTAAGCTTCCACACCAATAATGGGCTTGATGCCGGCGTCGGTGGCCTTTTTCCAAAAGTCGAAAGCGCCAAACAAGTAACCGTGGTCCGTGGTGGCAAGAGCAGGCATTTGCAGCCGCTTGGCCTCGTCAAAGAGTTCGGTCAGGCGCGCTGCACCGTCCAGCATGGAGTATTCGGTATGCGTATGAAGATGAACAAAACTGTCAGTCGATGAGCTAGCCACCCATCTATTCTACGGTGCTTAAAGCTCGACGGCGGGAGGTCGACTCTCAGAGTCAGCCTCCCGCCGTCGAGCATGCTACAGCCGCTAGTGCTCGCCGCGGAGATGATCCAGCGCGTAGCTCAGATCCTGCGGATACGGGCTGGTGACACTGACCCACTCCCCCGTGGCGGGGTGCGTGAAGCCGAGCTTGTGGGCGTGCAGCCACTGGCGTGTCAGGCCCAATTCGGCCGCCAAGCTTGGATCGGCGCCGTACGTGAGGTCGCCGGCACAGGGGTGGCGAAGAGCGGAGAAGTGCACACGAATCTGGTGGGTGCGCCCCGTTTCCAGGTGCACCTCCACCAGCGAGGCCTTGCCAAACGCCTCCAACACCTCGTAGTGGGTGACGGAAGGGCGCCCGTCTTCGATCACGGCGAAGCGCCAATCGTGGCCAGGATGGCGACCAATGGGTGCGTCGATGGTGCCTTGCAAAGGATCGGGCAAACCCTGAACTACAGCGTGGTAAACCTTCTCCACGGTCCGCTCACGGAAGGCCTGCTTGAGCACGGTGTAGGCGTGCTCGGTTTTGGCCACCACCATGGCGCCGGAGGTGCCCACGTCCAGACGGTGCACAATACCCACGCGCTCCTGCGCTCCGGAGGTGGAGATACGGAAGCCGGCCGCTGCCAGCCCGCCCACAACAGTGGGACCAACCCAGCCAGGAGACGGGTGCGCGGCAACGCCTACCGGCTTGTCGACCACAACAAAGTGCTCGTCGTCCAACAGAATATTCAAACCGTCCACAGGCTCCACAATGACTTCCAACGGGTCACGCCGTTCCGGAATGGTGACCTGTACGCTGGCGCCGGCAAGGAATTTATCGCTTTTGCCCATGGCCGCACCATTTTGTAGCACGTTGCCCTCGGTGCACAGCAGGGCCGCAGCTGAACGGGAGATTCCCAACAAGGCGGCCAGTGCGGCGTCGGCCCGGTTGCCAGCAACGTGCTCGGGAACAAGGAAAGTCTCAGTCATTGCTATGCCTATCGTCGCTGTTCCCATGCTCGTTACTCTTCTCCACTGGTGCCTGCTCGGCTGAGGCCTTGCCCGATTCCGTCTTAGTACCGTCCATACCGATCCCCAATAGTGTCAGCAGACAAATCACGATCACGCCACCCACCACCGCCATGTCTGCCATGTTGAAGATGGCGAAGTTGGGGAAGGAGATGAAGTCCACCACGTGTCCCATGCCGAACGACGGCGGACGGAACAGCCGGTCTGTCAGGTTACCCAGGGCGCCGCCGAGAACCAAGCCCAGGCCGATCGACCACCAGACGGAGCCGATCTTGCGCGAGAAGACAATGATCGCGATGGATACGGCAGCCATGATGATGGTGAACACCCAAGTGAAGTTCTCACCGATGGAGAATGCCGCACCGGAATTGAGGATGTGGTACCACTGCAGGAGCCCATCGATGACGGGGGTCTTCTCACCAATTTCCATGGTGGAGCTCACCCACCATTTGGTCAGTTGATCGCAAAGGTAGGCAAAGGCTGCAACGCCGAGCCAGATCCACCAGAAGTGGCGGCGGCGGGGCTTGGCAGCGGTTGCCGGAGCCGGCAAAGAGTTCTCGCTCATGACGCTTTCAGTTGTTTGGGTGTTAAAGCACAAGGATAGTTTCAATCATAGGCGGCTATATCCGCTCTCCCGGACCCACTGTATTTCGGGGCGGAGGAACAAAGTTCAAAGGCCGGTTTAACGAACTAAAGCCGGTGGAACAAGTTTCCTTGCTCCACCGGCTTGTAGTTTTTTCACTTAGGACTCTAGAGCGCCTTCGGCGAAGTCCGGGGCTGCCACTGAGCCACGGGCATCCAAGTCACGCAGCTGGCCTTCGATGTAGCTCTTCAAGCGTGAACGGTAGTCGCGCTCGAAGCCGCGCAGCTGCTCGACCTTGCGCTCGAGTACTGAACGCTGCTGTTCCAGGGCACCAAGCGTCTTACGGCTCTTCTCCTGGGCATCGTTGACGAGCGTGCTGGCTTCGATCTGTGCCTCGGCAATGATCTTGTCGCGCTGCTCAACACCGGCGTTGACGTATTCGTCGTGCAGGCGCTCGGCCATGGCAAGAACGCCACTGGCTGATTGTGCGGAGGAGCTCGGCGCTGCCGGAGCAGGCGCTGCCTCTACCTTTTCTTCAACAACGGGTTCCGGAGCCTTGACGGGCTCCACAACCTCAGGCTCAACGACAACGGGCTCGGCCTTGGCCGGCTCGGGTTCCTTGGCGAGCACCGGGGCTGCGGGAGCCGCGGCTACTGCAGCGTCGGAGCCACCGTCTGCGAGCTGCTTGCGCAGCTCGTCGTTTTCCTGGTGGAGTCGGCGAAGCTCAACGACGATCTCGTCAAGAAAATCGTCGACTTCGTCCTGGTCATAGCCTTCACGAAACTTTGTCGGCTGGAACCGCTTGTTGACAACGTCTTCTGGCGTTAGCGCCATTTAGTCACCTCATTGGTCTTATGTGAGTCAGAAACCGGCCGAAACCTGCCCGGACTGCGGTACCGAATACAAATCTGGAGATCTGAACTGGGGTCTTTCGCTTTTACAATATAACTTTTCCTCGGTGAAAACTAACGACGCGACCCTAACCGACAAAACTTCTTGTGATACTCATCCCAATGCCGACGGAAACCAGCAACAAAAGGAAGCCGATATCGAGGGCTACGGCACCAATTCTCAGCGGCGGAATCATGGCTCGGAGCTTGCGCAGCGGCGGGTCCGTGAGTCGGTACACCAGCGAGGCACCCACCAGGGCCGCACCCTTAGGCCGCCAATCACGGGCAAAGACCTGAATCCAGTCAAAGACCATGCGTAACAGTAACGTCAGGAAGTACAGCAGCAGGAGCAGGTACAGGAGAGCAAAGACAATTGTCACGCGTGTGCACACAATCACTAGGTGGCGGAAAAGAACCGGCAGGAAAAGACGAGCCTTAAAACCAGAGTAAAGCAATCAGCTGGGGATTGACCCGACCCCACCGCTTCTTGCGGTCATCAGCTTAACGAACTGCCCGGACACTTTGTGCCCGGGCAGTTCGTTGAAAAACTTTTTATGTCGTTGTGCTACTAGCTCTGGTTGAAGAAGCTCGCCTGCGTGTCGGAGATCTTCTTGTCGTCGCCGAGCACCTCGATGTAGGACGGCGAGAGCAAGAACACCTTGTTGGTGACCCGCTCAATGGAGCCGCGCAGACCGAAGACCAGTCCGGCAGAGAAGTCCACCAGACGCTTGGCGTCGGCTTCACCCATGTCGGTGACGTTCATGATGACCGGAATACCATCCCGGAAGCTCTCCCCAATGATCTTTGCGTCATTGTAGGAACGAGGATGGACTGTGGTGATCTGGCGCAAACTTTCAGCCTCTTCCCGGGTAGATGCAGCACGCTTGATGGGGGTTACCGGAGCACGGTATTCGTCATCGCCGGCCTTGGGCGCCGAGGGTTCAGCTGCTGCGGCAGGAGCCGGGGCAGCGTCGCGCTCAAACACGTCTTCGTGGATGTCTTCTTTAGGCAACGGCGGAGCATGCTCCGCGTCATAGTGCTCGTCACCGTCGGCGAGCCCAAGAAAGATCATTGTCTTGCGCATAGCGCCAGCCATGGTTGCTCCTCATTAGTGTGCAAAGCTAGAAAACTCTGTATTCAGCGGGCGAACGGTATGCCTGCTGTTCTCAAAACGCTACAGCACCACCGGGCGGGGGCCGAGGATATCGGAACCGACACGCAGGTGTGTCGCCCCTGCTGCCATGGCCGCCTCCAAATCGTGGCTCATGCCCGCTGAAATAGCGGTGGCGTTTGGATGTGCAGCCACCAGCCGTGCCGATGCTGTTGCCAATAATTCAAACGCTGCCTCCGGCTCAAACCCCAGAGGCGCCACTGCCATGAGCCCGGCGAGACTGAGTCCCGGTGCACTAGCAATCTGATCGGCCAGCTCCATGATGGACGACGGCGCCGCCCCTCCCCTGCTGCTTGGCCCGCTGGCCGCCTGAGCGGCCGCGTCAGCGAGGCCTGCAGTCTCAGCGAGATCCGCGTAGGCACCGGAGAGATCTACTTGAATGAAACACTCCAACGGTGCCCGTCCGGTGGTGCCCAATTCCCTGGCCATGGCATTACCCAACGCCGTCACCAGAGAAGCTCTGTCAATGGATTGCACCGAATGTGCGTAGGCCGCCACGGACTTGGCTTTGTTCTTTTGCAACTGGCCAATGAAATGCCAGCGCAGTGGCGCAGCGCCTGCAGCGGCTACCTCCAACGCCTTGGACGCTGCCTCCTGGTCCCGGTTTTCGCCAACGTCAGCCACACCGAGGCTTTGAAGACGCAAGACATCTGCTGCTGGATGGAACTTGGTCACCACGATGAGCGTGGGTGTGCCCGAATCCGGCTGGCCTGTCCTCGACCGTGTCGAAGTGGACTGGGCAGCCGCAATTCGGGCCTTGACCGCGTCTAGACGTTCGGCGAGTTGAAGTGTACGGGGGTCCTGCGAATTCATGGGATCGGCGGCTTTCACTGCGCAATGGCTGCTGTTGGGGTTGATCTAAACGAAACGAACGCTGGCCTCAGGCTAAGGGGCCGAGACGACAAAGCCTATGAAGCGGCCCTCTGCCGAGCTGTCCCGAACGGCGCGGCGGTGAGAATGAAAGGCCGGGTTCTCAAGTGTGCACTCACCGCTGGGATGAGCTAGGACCTCAAGAGCGCGCAACTGCGCCACAACGGCGGCGGGCAGGTCCAGAGCCGGCGTTCCCCACGATGTGGTGGCGAACGATTCGGGCACCTGCGCAGCTACGGCGGCTCGCATGGACTCGGGAACTTCGTAGCAGCGACCGCAAATACTCGGTCCCAGCCACGCCTCGATCCGCTGCGCCCCTTCGGCCCGCATGCGCGCCACCACGGCTCCGATGACACCTGTCTCCACCCCGGGCCTGCCAGCATGAGCCACGGCCAGCGTCAGCCCGCCGTCGGCGTCTTCGGCTACTAAAACAACGGGAACACAATCGGCGACCATGACCGCCAGACCGGCACCCTTAGAGACCAAGGCATCGGCGGTTGGTGCCGGACCCGCAACCGCAACTGTCCCAGATTCCGAGCGCTCGGGAATTAGGGCTACCTCGTTTCCGTGAACTTGGCTCATATAGGCCAAGGACACCACAGCTCCGCTCAGCTCTGATAACTGAAGATTCAGCGCATCCCGGCGCAGGCTCACGTTGCCAGGATCATCCCCAACATGAAAGGCCAGGTTGCCTGTCTCCGTGCCGGTGAAACCGACCCATACTCCGGGGCGCACCTGCTGGACGGAAAACATCTATGCAACCTGACCATTCATCGTTGTTCTTCAAGGCTGGCAGCGATGGCTGCCGGCACTCAACCGCTTACTTGAGGAAGTCGGGGACATCCAGGTCATCGGAACGGTGGCCGGTGAGATCTGGTTCCACAATGGCTGGCAGTTCCACATCAAAACCGCCGTCGGCAGGAACGTGCGATGCCGACTGCTGGCCCCACTGGTTCAAATTGGTGACAGATGCGCTGCTGGGCACGGCCGCCGGAGCTGGCGGAACAGCAGCGGCAACAGGCTCGGCAACTTCCGGGGCAGAGTCAGGTGCGTCAAAACCGGCAGCAATGACAGTCACGCGAACTTCGTCACCTAGCGCATCGTCGATGACAGCACCGAAGATGATGTTGGCTTCGGGGTGGGCCACTTCCTGAACGAGACGTGCGGCCTCGTTGATCTCGAAGAGTCCCAGATCTGAACCACCCTGGACGGACAGCAGGACGCCGTGGGCGCCGTCGATCGAGGCTTCCAGCAGCGGGGACGCAATAGCGAGCTCGGCAGCCTTGACGGCACGGTCTTCACCGCGGGCCGAACCAATACCCATGAGTGCCGAACCGGCACCCTGCATGACTGACTTGACGTCAGCAAAGTCAAGGTTGATCAAGCCGGGAGTTGTGATGAGATCGGTAATGCCCTGGACGCCGGACAGCAGCACCTGATCGGCAGAACGGAAAGCGTCCATGACAGAGACGTTGCGGTCGCTGATGGAGAGCAAGCGATCGTTCGGGATGACGATGAGCGTGTCAACCTCGTCGCGCAGAGCCTCGATGCCGTTGTCGGCACTCGTGGCGCGGCGGCGGCCTTCGAAGGTGAAGGGACGGGTGACCACACCGATGGTCAAGGCGCCGAGCGAGCGAGCGATGCGAGCCACCACGGGAGCGCCACCGGTTCCGGTGCCGCCACCTTCGCCAGCGGTCACGAACACCATGTCGGCGCCGCGCAGGACTTCTTCGATCTCTTCCTGATGGTCCTCTGCTGCCTGACGGCCGACATCAGGGTTGGCGCCTGCGCCGAGACCGCGGGTTAGTTCGCGTCCCACATCAAGCTTGACGTCGGCGTCACTCATCAACAGCGCCTGGGCGTCAGTGTTGATGGCGATGAATTCGACGCCACGCAGACCCACGTCAATCATGCGGTTCACTGCATTTACGCCGCCGCCGCCGATGCCGACGACTTTGATGACTGCCAAGTAATTCTGGGGTGCTGCCACGTTACGTGTCCCTTGTTCGTATGTTGCTGAAAGATCAAAAAAGCGTGCCTTTGCTACCTAAAAAATCAATGCGCCTGCAAGCTGCCAGCATCAATCCTGGGAGCAACCTTGAAGCAATGCCTGAAGCTTTGGTAGCTTAACCTTCAACTTGAAGGTTATAGTTATGTCAACTAACTCTTGTCTGTGACGCTATGGTGCATCTGCGCCGCATGCAATTACCGCTGCCGCGTGTCGCCAGAATCCCCCAAAAAAACGTCTCAAACACCTCTATCCGTGTCGTTCCGTGTAGCTTCTGAAGGTTGCACAGCCACTTGGTGACTTGCAAGGCTAGTCACACGGTTACGTACAGCTGCCACCGTGCGATGGCCGCCACGCGCAAAACACCACCGGCACATCACCGCACCATCACCGCGTCACCGGATGGCGCGGGGCACTGACATCGAACACTTGAGCCGGCACGGGAGCTGGCTTGCCCGGCTGCGCCGTGGGCGTCGGAGCATTCAACAGCGATTCTAAAACCGTGGCCTTGAGCTCCATGTCACTGGCATTGCCCCACACCACACTGCGCCCATCAACCAGACGCAGTTCCACGGCGTCCGGGGACTTGGCCGTTGCGTTAGCCAGCTGGGTCAAGATGGATTTGGGCAGTGTCGCCAACACCGAAGTCATGGCCTGGAAGGTGTCCTTGCCGATTGCCGCATTGCCGCCATCAATGAGCGGCAGCGCTGCAGCGGCAGCATCCTTGGTAGTGCCGAGCTCAACACCGTCTTGGTCTACCAATGAATATGTTTCACCGTTCTGCAATAGCGCAACGGGTACCCGTTCCACGACGTGTACCACCAACGTGGACGGCGGCCGAGCTTCGATCCGGGAACTCTTGATCTGCACGACAGGTGCCAAAAGTGCCGAAACATCTTCGGCGGTCACCTGCGGCAGGGGGCGGGAGATGATCGGAGCCAAGGCCAGCCCTAAGGTGTCTTCGCTGACCAGCTTGTTACCCTCAAAGACCACTGTCTTCACCCCCAAAACCGGGGAGTAGAGGGCAACGCCCATGACCAAGGCCAGCACCGCCAAGACGCCGGCTGCCGTGAGCAAGAAGGCGCGTCGGCGGCGCTTGTAGCTCGGCATGGGAAAAGCCAGTACCTGTGCCCCTGTGTTGCCATCAGCTGCGGCATCTTCGGAAGCATCCGCCGCCGGTGCTGACGTGGCTGGTGCAGGCTTGGATGTAACTTTCTTGGTCGCTGCGGACTTCCCTGATCCACGCTTGGCCGAGCCTGCCTCAGCGGATCCTTCAGTGGCAGAACCAGACTTGGCTGCTTCGGGCGCGCGCGGCTTCACTCGGGCGCGTGGGCGCGGCACCCGGAGAAGATTCTTCGCCGCGTTTGTTACGACAGAGGGGTCTGCGCCTACAGAGGGGTCAGGGACTTCAACGGGCACCGGCAGCTTTGCCACCTTCTCGCTGGTTCCGCGCACCGTCCCAGAAAGCTGTGGGACGCCTGAAACAGCAGCAGCCTTCGCATCAGCACCGCTCGGGGCCGGATCCTTCGCCCCTGTTTTCTTAGGGTCTGATTTCTTCGGGTCAGCAGCCTTCGCAGCGCCGGTAGCTGCTGTGGTCTGCGCAGCGGTGGGGATGCGGGTGCGGATGACTCGAGGCTTACGTGGTTCAGCCATTGCCGCCCTCGCTGCCAGCAGATAGCGCCGCAACCAGAACCGGGCCGAACTCGGTGACATCTCCTGCGCCCACTGTCAAAATGATGTCTCCGGCAACAGCAGCACGGCACAAAGCAGCCACGGCCGCTGCGGGGTCCGGGGCGTACCCGAAGGGTTTGTTCAAGGCGACTGTGATCAGCTCACTGGTGATCCCGGGAACAGGATCTTCGCGGGCGGCATAAATATCAAGCACGGCGACGGTGTCTGCCAGATTCAATGCCTGTGCAAATTCGGTGGCGAATTCTGCGGTCCGGGAAAATAGGTGCGGCTGGAACAGTACGTGCACCTTGTGTGCCCCTGCCACGGTCCGGGCGGCTAGCAACGCGGCCCGGACTTCGGTGGGGTGATGGGCGTAGTCGTCAAAGACGGCCACCCCGCGGGCCTCCCCCTTGGCCTCAAAGCGCCGGGCTGCGCCAGCGAAAGTGCCCAAGGCAGTTAGCGCACTGTTAGCGTCAACGCCCAGTACCAGCGCAACGGCCACAGCGGCAGCTGCATTGCTGAGGTTATGGTCGCCGGGAACCTGTAGCCGTAGTTCCAACTGAGCCGCCCCTGCAGCGTCGGAAGAACCGGCACTGCCCCACTCGGCGCCTTGCAGCTGCACGGTCGCGGTGGTGAACAAGCCGTCGTGGTGTCCGGGAATCAGCCTCACATCAGCGTCTTTAGCAAAGCCGTAGCTGATGGTGCGTGTTCCTGACGCCTTGGCCTGGGCAGCCAAGGCGGCCGATCCGACGTCGTCCGCGCAGGCCACCAAGGTGCCACCGGGCGGGAGCAGTTCTACAAACTGTCCAAAGGCGGCGTAGACATTTTCGGCGGTGCCATAGTGGTCCAGATGGTCGGCTTCAAGGTTGGTGACCACGGCGATGTTCGGCCGGTAGTTGAGGAAGGAAGCATCGGATTCGTCGGCTTCGGCCACGAACACCCCTGCGGTGCCATGGGCCGCGTTGACGCCCAAGCCCTGGACTGTGCTGCCCACAGCGAAGGAGGCGTCCACTCCGGCACCGCGCAACATGACGGTGATCATCGAGGTCGTGGTGGTCTTCCCGTGGGTGCCGGCGACTGCAACCACCACATCTTCAGCCATGGCAGCGGCCAGCGCCTGTGAGCGGTGCAAAATGCGCAGTCCGGCCGCGCGTGCCGCGAGCAGTTCGGGGTTGTCCTCGCGGATGGCGGTGGAGATCACCACGGTGTCCACAGCAGCGATGTGCTCACCAGCCTGGCCCACGTGCACGATGGCGCCTAAGGTGGCCAATGCTCTCAGTCCGGCAGAGTCCTTGGCGTCAGAACCACTGACAGTGAGGCCCTGGCCCAGCATGATCCGGGCGATCGCCGACATTCCGGCCCCGCCCATCCCAATAAAATGGACCCGTCCCAGTTCGGCAAGTGTGGGTGGTGTGTACATCGTTGGGCTACCCTTATCCGTCATTTCCGTCTACTTCCCGCTCGCGGCGAACACCATAGCAGCCATACTCTCAGCCGCGTCACGAATGCCCAGTCCGGCGGCGCTGGCACCCATGCGTTCTAATCTGGGCGTATCCAGGCACAGCGGTATCAACTCCGAGCGAATCCAGGCCGCATCCAGTTCAGCGTCCGGCACCAGTAATGCCGCGCCAGCGTCAACGAGTCCGGCCGCGTTGCGCGCCTGTTCCCCGTTGCCGATGGGCAGGGGCACAAATACCGCAGCAAGTCCGACGGCGGCCACCTCCGACACTGTTCCGGCACCTGAGCGGCACAACAGTAGATCTGCCGCCGCGTACACGTCTTCCATCCGGTCCACGTATTCCACCTGACGGTAGCCCGGCGCAGCCAGCGGCTCGCCGTTGGCATCAAGCACTGTTTTTCCCTTGCCCGTGATGTGCAGGGTCTGGATACCGGCGTCGGCCAGTGCCTGGACGGAACCGGCAATGCCTTGGTTCAGTCGCAATGCGCCCAGCGAACCGCCGGTGACGATCAACGTGGGTTTGTGCTCCTCTAGTCCGAGGCGTTCCCGGGCCCCGGCCTGGGCGGAACCCCGTTGCAAGGTAGCAATTTCCTTGCGCATGGGCATGCCCACAAGATGAGCGTGCCGGATGGCTGTCGCTGCGAAAGCGGTCCCCACGTTGGTGGTGTAGCGTGCCCCGACTTTGTTGGCCAGACCAGCTGTGGTGTTGGCCTCGTGGATCACGATGGGAACACCGAGCGATTTTGCCGCCAAGTACATGGGCGTGCACACATAGCCGCCCACACCCACCAAAACATCTGCTTGGGCCTCTCGGAGAATCTTTTTGGCATCGCCAATGGCACGCACCATGCGCACTGGCAGCTTCACCAAATCCATGGAAGGTTTCCGTGGCAGCGGGATGCGTTGTACGAACGTCAGCTCAAAACCAGCCGCCGGCACCAGGGTGGCTTCCAGACCCGAGCTGGTTCCAACGGCCAAAATGGTGCTGTCCGGAGAGAACTCGCGGATGGCCGCCGCAATGGCCAGTAACGGGCTGACATGCCCTGCCGAGCCTCCTCCGGCCAGAACCACTAACAAGGGGGTTGGGTGGATCTGTGTCATGAAGTCTTCAAACTACTTTCTGGCTCTGTGCGGGAAAAGGAAAGGACAACTCCGACGGCGGCCAGCACCATGATCAGAGCTGTTCCACCATAGGAGATCAGCGGCAGTGGCACACCAATCACGGGAAGCAGGCCCACCACTACGGCGATATTGACCACTGCTTGGCCGATGATCCACGTCATGATCATGCCGCACACAACACGGGCGAAAGGATCATTGCGGGAGTTGATGACCCGGAAGATCGAGAAGGCGAGGATCACGTACAGCCCAACAATGACGAGGGTGCCTAGGAGACCGAACTCCTCGCCGATGATGGCGAAGATGAAGTCGTTGTGGGCCTCAGGAATCCAGTTCCATTTTTGCCGGCTCTGTCCCAGACCAACACCAAACCATCCTCCGGAGGCGAGGGCGTAAGCACCATTGATGTACTGATCGCAGGCACCTTCCACACTGCAGTCACCAAGCCAGGCGGCAAAACGGCCGGTCCTATTCGTGTCGGAGATGTTGGCAAGCACGGCAACGATGCCGGCCGCCACGACGGCTAGTGCCAGGTAACGCTTGGGCACCCCGCCAAACCAGAGACCCATCAGGACCATGAGGCCAATGATGATTGCGGTTCCTAGATCGCGGCCCAGCATGACCAGCAACAGGATCAGGCCGGCACCAATTCCCATCGGGATCAGAATATGCATGACCCGTCGAATCAGCGTCCCCTTGGCGGCGATGACTGCACCCATCCAGATGGCTAGGGCCAGTTTGGCAGCTTCCGAGGGCTGAAACTGGATGCCACCAATCCCCAACCAGTTCATGTTTCCGCCGGCGCTAACACCCAGGGGCGTAAAGACCAGAGCCAGCAGGAGGATCGCGATGCCGAGCAGAATCGGCGCAATTTTCTTCCACATGGTCGGTGGCACGCACGATAAGACGAACATCAGGACCAGCCCGAGCAAGGCAAAAGCGGATTCCTTCAGAAACAGATCATAGGGGTCCTGGCCCTTGGAGATGGTTTCTGCCGTGGATGCCGACAGGACAGTCATGCGCCCAATCAGGGTCAACGCCAGTGCGGTGCCCACGATCCAGTAGTAACCCGAAGTGGGGCGGCCGACCCGACCGTTGAAGGCATCCCGGAATCGTTGGAATCTTTTGTCCTTGCCGCCCGTAGCCGGAGCGGTCAACGGCGCCGCACCGGCTTTAGCTTTCGTCACATTCTTGGTGGCCGCGGTGGGCACGCCTTTGGCGGAGGTCTTTGGCTGTGCGGGCGTTTTGGCCACTATGACTCCTTGTTGGCGCTTGCCCGTGATTCCAGCAGCTCCCGAACAGATTCAATGAAGGCATTTCCTCGGTGGGCGTACGAGGTGAACTGATCCATGGATGCTGAGGCCGGCGCCATCAGCACCGTGTCGCCGTCAGTTGCCAATGATGAGGCTACGGCCACAGCTTCGGCCATGACGGCATCCCCTCGCAGCTCGGAGCTGCTGGAACGCCTGCCACCGCTGGCACGCGTGGCAATGACCTGCACTCCCGGAGCCAGCCGCTCCAAGGAGCTGGCCAAATCTGAACTGTCGGCCCCAATCAGCACCACTGCCTTGAGCCGTGCTGCGTGGTTGCGGACCAGTTCGTCATAGTCAACGCCCTTGGACAAACCGCCGGCAATCCAGATGACAGGTTTGAACGCAGCCAGTGACGCCGATGCAGCATGTGGGTTGGTGGCCTTTGAATCGTTGACCCAGAGGACACCCTCGGCGTTGGCAACGGCCTGGATTCGGTGGTCACCGTTCTGGTAGTTCACCAGACCTTTGCGTACGTCATCAGGGGTCAGACCGCAGGCCCGCACAAGTGCTGCAGCAGCCGCCGCGTTGGCGACAAGATGCCGGGGCACCAGCTCGCCAATGTCACTAACCTTGGCCAGCTCGGCTGCCGAATCCTTACGTTCTGCAATGAAAGCCCTGTCCACAAGCAGGCCTTCTACAACACCGACCATGCTGATGGCCGGGATGCCGGTGGTGAATCCTACAGCGCGGCAACCCTCTTGCACATCGGCTTCTTGGACCATGCGCTCGGTCTCAATTTGCTCGGCGTTGTAGACGCACGCAACTTCGGTATTGGCATAGATTTTTGCTTTGTCGGCGGCATAGGCTGCAAAGCTGCCGTGCCAGTCAACGTGATCTTCGGCCAGGTTCAGGCAGACGCTGGCGGCAGGTGCCAGCGATTCGGTCCAGTGGAGTTGGAAGGTGGAGAGCTCCACGGCCAGAAAATCCCAGCCCTCAGGATCACGGACGGCATCCAGAATGGGGGTGCCAATGTTTCCGGCGGCAATGGCGCGCAGACCTGCCGCCTGCAGCATGGATTCCACCATGGTGGTGGTGGTGGTTTTGCCGTTGGTACCGGTGATGGTGATCCAGCGGGCGGTCTTCCTGCCCTCGCGCTGGCGCACACGCCAGGCCAGTTCAACATCCCCCCAGATGGGGATGCCCGCGTCTGCCGCGGCAGCCAACAGGGGGTGAGATGGCTTGTATCCGGGGCTGGTGACCACTAGTTCGGCGGGCTCACCGTTGACCTGCGGCAACACGGTGGAACTGTCTTCACCCAAGATCACCTGGGTGACCCCCACAATCTTGAGGGTGTCGGCGTTGGCCCGGGCGTCGTCGTCGTCCGAGGCGGCGACGACCACCACCTGGGCACCGAGCTCAGCCAAGGTGTCTGCCACGGAGAAGCCGGTCTTGCTGATACCGGTGACAACCACGCGCAACCCTGCCCAGTCGGCGTCCCAGCTGGTCAGTGAATCAAGTCGGTTTTGCAATGCACTCACAGTCGAACAATCCATTCAGCGTAAAAAGCTCCCAGTCCCACGGCGACCATGAGTCCTGCCAGGATCCAGAACCGGACAACCACTGTGACTTCCTTCCAGCCCTTGAGCTCGAAGTGGTGCTGCAACGGTGCCATGAGGAAGACACGCTTGCCCTTGGATAGCTTGAAGAAGCCAACCTGGATGATGACGGAAGCGGAGATGAGCACGAACAGGCCACCAATGATGGGCAGCAGCAGTTGCGTGCGGGAGAGGATGGCGAAGCCGGCAATGGCGCCGCCGATGGCGAGGGATCCGGTGTCGCCCATGAAGATCTTGGCCGGGGAGGTGTTCCACCACAAGAAACCGATCAGGGCGGCAAACATGATGACCGAGATCAGGGACAGATCCAACGGGTCGCGGACTTGGTAGCAGACGGTCTCGGAGGGCACCTTGTGGGAGCCACAGCCTTGGCTGCTCTGCCACAAGCCCATGAGGGTGTACGCGCCGAAGACAAGAATGGCGGCACCTGTGGCCAGCCCGTCCAAACCATCGGTCAAGTTCACGCCGTTGGTGGCTGCGGTGATGATCAGGTTGGACCAGATCACAAACAGCACCACGCCCAGGCCCGCACCGGCAAAGGCGAGGTTCAAGGAGGGGATATCGCGAGCAAAGGAAATGAACGTACTGGCCGGGGTAAGGCCATCGTTATCCGGGAAACCCAAGGCCATAACGGCGAAGGAAATACCCACAACAGCCTGGCCCAGCAGTTTCCCCTTGGGGTTCAAGCCGGTGTTGTGTTGCTTGGTGATCTTCAGGAAATCATCGAGGAATCCGACCAGTCCCATGCCCACCATCAAATAGATCATGAGGAGCCCGGAGGCTGTGGGGCCGGTGGAATTATTGTTGACCAACCACACGATCAAGTGGGTGATGAAGTAGGCGGCCACCACGGAGCCGATCACCACGGTGCCGCCCATGGTGGGCGTCCCGCGCTTGATCTGGTGGGTGGTGGGCCCGTCTTCTCGAATGATCTGGCCATAACCCTGTTTGACCAGGAACCTGATGAACAGGGGTGTACCGATCATGGCAAAGGCCAAAGCCAAACCAGCTCCAATGAGCAATGCAATCATGGCTGGGCAGTCCTTTCGCCTGTTGTGTTCTCACGTGCTTGTGTGGGGCTAATCCCCGTGGGTAATGCTATCCGATCACCTAGGAACCGCAGCCCTGCGCCATTGGAAGACTTGAATAAAACAATGTCCCCGGGAGCCAACTCTGCTTCCAAAACGGCGGCAGCGGCGTCCGCATCGGCGAAGAACATGGATTCATCTCCCCACGAGCCCTCCATAACAGCGCCGACATGCATGGCACGGGCGCCCTGGCCTACCACGAGCAGTCGGGAAATGTTCAGCCGTACGGCGACACGGCCCACGGCATCGTGTTCTAGGACCGACTCCTCGCCGAGTTCGAGCATCTCCCCCAACACGGCCCAGGTGCGCCGCGCCCCGCTGCCGCCAAGCTCTGCCAACGTGCGCAACGCTGCCCTCATGGACTCCGGATTGGCGTTGTAGGCGTCATTGATGACGGTCACGCCATCGCTGCGGTCGGTGCGTTCCATCCGGTAGCGGCTGGCTGCGCGCTGCTCATTGAGCGAGGCGACAATCGTTTCCGGTGTGGCTCCGGCTGCGTAAGCTGCGGAGGCGGCTGCGAGCAGGTTCGTCACATGATGCAGCCCTAGAAGCTTGCTGCTCACGTGCAGAGGCTCGCTATGGCCGGGGAAAATAAGGCCGAATTCGGGTTGACCGTCGGCATTCGTGCGCACTGTGCGGGCCAGCACCATCTGCTGCTCTTGGGCAACGTTGGCGTCAGCACTGCTAAAGAAACGCACCGGTGCGCCGGAACGCGCAGCCATGGCCCGCACCCGGCTGTCGTCAAAGTTGAGCAACGCACAGCCAGTAGCTGACAACGCTTCGACGAGTTCGCCTTTAGCGACAGCAATGTTGTCGATGGAGCCAAACTCGCCCGCATGGGCACTTCCCACCCCCAACACCACGCCCAGATCGGGGCGCACCATCTCACCGAGGTACTTGATCTGGCCCATCTTCGTGGCGCCCATTTCAATGATCAAATAGCGGGTGTTCTCATCTGCACGGAAAACGGTCAGGGGCACACCCACTTCACCGTTATAGGAGCCCACGGGGGCCACGGTGGGACCCAGCGCAGACAAAATGCCCGCCAAAAGATCCTTAGTGGTGGTCTTGCCGGCGGAACCGGTGATCCCAATCACACTCAGCGGAGAATGGGCGCGGATCTCTCGCACCACCTCGGCCGCGATCGATCCCATGGCGAGCACGGAGTCGGCGACGATGACAGCTGGAAAGGGAGCTCCGGCGTCGTCCGCGGTTTCCCGCTCGGCAAGAGCCAACACGGCACCGGAAGCGAAGGCTGCTGTGATGAAGTTATGACCGTCGGCCGCTTCCCCGGCCTTGGCCACGTACACGCTCCCAGCCACAGCATCACGCGAATCGGTGACGATGGCGGCGACATCAATGAGCAGATCCGGGTCGGTGCCCGGTGTCAGGGTGCCCTGGGTGAGCTCGGCGATGTGGGCTGCTGTAATTTCAATCATTAGTTGGCGACTCTATCTTGCTTGCTCCGGTAAGGGGGAATCCGTGGGCCACGAGAGCGGCACGCAATTCAACCCGATCATCGAGGGAAATATTGACCCCTTTGACCTCTTGATAAACTTCATGGCCGCGTCCGGCGACCAGAATAACGTCTTGGGCCCGCGCTATTTCCACGGCTCGGGCGATGGCTTCGGCACGCGGGCCGATCTCCTCAATGACGCGCTGAAGACCGCCACTTTGCTGGGCTTCATAGGCTCCGGCTAGAACACCGGCCCGGATAGCCGCCGGGTCCTCGTCATGGGGGTCGTCATCGGTAATGATCACCACGTCAGCACCCTGGGCAACCACGGCGCCCATGATGGGGCGCTTGGTGACATCACGCTCCCCCGTGGCACCAAACACGGCAATGACGCGCGCACCCGGCGTGTCTGGCCGGACGGCGTCCAAGGCACGGGCCAGCGCATCGGGGTTGTGGGCGAAATCCACCACGGCAACAGGAGCCGTGCCGATCAACTGCATCCGGCCCGGCACCTCCACCGTGAAGGGGTCATGACTGTCCAGCACTTCCTGCAGGCGCCTCAGCACCGCATGGTCCTGGGCGCTACTGCTATCCCCAGTCCCCTGCAGACGCTGTGAACCTTCGACGCCGGAACCGTCGTCTGCGGGCTTCGCAAGCAGCTGTGTGGTGACCATGAGCAACGCCAGCGCCGCGTTGGAAACGTTGAAGCCGCCGGGCAGGCCGGTGTGAACATCCAGAACTGCGCCATCGGGGCCAACGAGCGTGAAGCGCGAACCAACACCATCTCGACGAACATCCCGGACTTGCCAGTCTGCTGCAGATGTGACGTCCAGGTTCGTGGCTAGGGTGACAGTGGGGAGGGTGGAGGCCGCAGCCATGCGCTGGCCCCAGTGATCATCAACGGTGATGACAGCGTGGCGAGCATGCTCGGGAGTAAATAGGGCTGCTTTGGTGTCAAAGTAGCCCTCCATGCCGCCATGGAGGTCCAGGTGGTCCTGGGTGAGGTTGGTGAATCCGGCAACATCAAAGACCACACCATCCACGCGGCCAAACGCCAGAGCATGTGAAGAAACTTCCATGGAGGCTGCGCTGAGGCCTTTTTCGGCCATCAGTGCCAGAAGGGCGTGAACATCTGTGGATTCGGGCGTGGTCAGTTTGCTGGGAATTGCTTCCTCACCGGCCAAGATTTCAATTGTTCCGATCAGGCCGGTGCCGTGCCCCAGTGCCTGTAGCAGCGAGTTCAGAAAATATGTTGTGGTGGTCTTGCCGTTGGTGCCTGTCAGGCCGAATAAATCCAGATGGTGTGTGGAAGCTGAAGCACCTGCGGTGCCGTACACGCGTGCGGCGAGTTTTCCAGCCACGGCGCGCGCGTCTGCCAACGTCAGAACAGGCACAGCGGGTGATTCCCCCATGAGGAGGGTGCCGGCGTCGTCCGTCATGATGGCGACGGCACCGGAGGCAATGGCCGCTGCGGCAAAGGAGGCCCCGTGACTGCGTGCACCGGGCAGGGCTAGGTACAAATCGCCTGGGTGGATGGCTCGTGAATCCAGGCTGACCCCGGTGATCCGCAGACTCGCATGGGCTTTCTGAGCGCTTGACCAAGCATCCGGGTTGATGCCCGCCAGAGTGGCCAGCTCTGCCAAGGTGGCACCGCTGTGGTGGCTGGGCCGCACGGTGCTGGCGGGGGTGTTCACAGGCACTTGTAGGGAATCCTTTTCTGCTCCACGATCGGTGGTGGCATGTTCTTTCTCCGCCATTACTTGTAGAACTTGGGGAGTTTGACGGGCGGGGTTGTTGACGGCGGAACATCGTTGCTACGAAGCACCTGGCCCATCACCTGATTAAACGTATACCCCTGAGTGACTCCATAGACGTTGCCCTGCGGCCGTTGGACAGTTATGCCCACCACATAGCGGGGATCATCCATGGGTGCCATGCCAATAAAGGAGGTGGTGTAGCCGTCAAAGCCCACACCGTTGTCCGCCGGAGCCTCGGCCGTGCCGGTCTTGCCGCCGGTGCGGTAACCGGGGATGTCAACAACCTTGTAGTCGGTCATGGTGACAACACCTTCGAGCATGTCGCGGGCATCCTTGGCCGTTTCCGGGCTGATGACCTTAACACCGTCAGCCTGAGGCACGGTTTCGACGGTTCCATCCGCGTGCGTGAAGGAGTCGATGATGGCGGGCTTGAGCCGGACGCCGTTGTTGGCGATGGTCTGGAAAACCATGGTGGTTTGGAGCGGAGTTTGGGCAACACCCTGGCCGAACAGGACGCTGTACCGCTGACGGCCGTCCCAGTTCTGCCAATCCGCCAAGATGCCAGGGCTCTCACCCGGCAGTGCAATGCCTGTCTTCTCCCCCACACCGAATTTGCGCATGTAGTCATACCGCTGCTGCAGACTCAGCCGCGAACCGGCCATGACGGTTCCGGTATTCATCGAATCGGTGATGATGCCTGAGAGAGTGCGCTTTTCTGTTCCGTGCGTGAACGAGTCGGAGAAGGTCTGTCCGTCTACTGTCAAAGTTGGCGGGACCAAGAACTCGCTCATGGGCGTGGCCAAGCCTTCTTCTACGAGGGCCGCTGCGGTCATGATCTTGCTCGTAGAGCCGGGTTCCACCACCGAGCTGACGCTTCGAGAACCAATGTTGGCCGTGTCAGAGGCCGCCACATTATTGGGATCGTAAGAGTCACTGTCGGCGATAGCCACAACTTTTCCGGTCTTGGCCTCAACGACGGTGATGCTGGCCCACTGGGCGCTGTACTGTTCCTTTTGCTGCTGAGCAGCCTGCTGTGCATAAAACTGGATGTCTTGGTCAATGGTGAGCGTCACTGTTTGCCCATCAACAGCTGGCACGGTGCGTACGGGGGCTGTGGGAATGATGATGCCATTCTTCCCGGCTTGGTACGTGCGGGTGCCGTTGGTTCCAGTCAGCTTGGCGTCCATGGTCTGTTCAATACCTGCCAGAGCCTTACCGTCACTGTCCAGGAATCCAACGATCGGTCCACCCACGGCTCCCATGGGGTAGACACGTTTGGTAACGGATTCGGAGTAGATGCCCGGAACGCGCAGTTCCGCAACTTCCTTCTCCACGAGGGGGCTGACATCCATGGCGACGTAGTTGTGGACCTTATCGCCGGTCACGCTCTTTTTGACGTCTTCGAAGGGTAGATCCAACACTTTGGCCAATTGCGCGATGCCTTCATCGGAGGTGAACGTCTCCACTTTCCACTTCCCAGTGGCTGGATCGATCACGGTTTCGCCGGTTTTTGGATCGAGGACCAGACGGTCGTACTCGGGGTATTCGGCAAAGTTAATCTGCGAGACGGTGATGTTGTAGCGAATGATGCTTTCGGCCAGAACTTTACCTTTGGCGTCCACGATTTTCCCGCGGACAGCCGGCAAAACTTGCTCCACCTTGCGCTGATTCTCAGCAGCCTCGGCCATATTTCCAACATCTAGGCCTTGGACCAGGACAAGTCTGCCGCCAATGATGAGCAGAATGGCCATCATGGCAATGAATCCCCAGCGGAGACGCACACGACCGATCTTATTCAGTTGCTGTGCAGTTGCACCGTGTACGTCTGGACTTGAGTTTTCTGCCACTGCTTGAATCCCTTGCATTCCTTGCTTCGCAAAATCGTGAAGCACTCAGTCCATCATAGAAAAGTTAGCTGTCCTTTTGTGCCGGGGCTGGAATCGTGCCGCCATTAAGGTCCGGGGCAACTACCACCGGCGGGACAGTTGCCGCCTCTTTAGCCTGATCCGCGGTCTTATCTGAGGCCGCGCCAGCCTGGTCCTTGGCTGCGCTAACTTCGGCTGCGGGGCTCAACGGAACCTCCGACGCGGGCTGGGACCGAGGCTTGTCGATGACCGCGGGCGCAATATTTACCAATCCCTTGGTATCAGCTGTGGCCGGGAGCGGCGAACCACTCACGGCCTTGGTGCGAACATCAATCTGTCCCGTTGTACCTGCCGGGACCATGCCCAGGGCTGCGGCTCGTGCTGCCAGCTCCTGAGGCGCCTGATGCGCAGCGATTTCCTGCTCCATGGTCTGGTTTGCCTTGATCAGCTCTGACTGCTGATTCTTCAGGCCCACCAACTCATACTGGCCCTTGGAGACGGAAATGCTCATGACCAAAACGACTGCCATGGCGGCCATAATCATCAGCGCCAAGGTGACGGCCAACGGTGAGCGTCCACGTCGCGGCGTTGAAACCACCAGCGACAATGATGCCCGTGACTTCTTGACTTTGGGTGCCGGAGGCGGCGCGGGCAAAGGCCCAGTCAGCACACGGGCGGTACTGCCCAGTGTGACAGGGATGGTCCGTGATGCGCTCGGGCTCATGCGGCACTCCTGACTCTGATCTTTTCCACGGCCCGCAAGCGTGCTGATGCAGCCCGCGGATTCTCTGCAATTTCCTGCTCAGTTGGTATTTCTGTGCCCTTTGTGAGGCGCTTCAAGGTGGCTTTGTGCTCTTCAAGTTCCACCGGGAATCCTGCGGGGGCCGAGGAACGTGAACCGGCAGCAAAGACAGCCTTGACGATCTTGTCTTCCAGCGAGTGGTAGGACATGACCACGGCCCGGCCATGGAGGGCAAGCGCGTCGACAGCAGCAGGAATGGCTTTTTCCAAAACGCTGAGTTCCTCGTTGACTTCAATACGTAACGCCTGGAAGGTGCGCTTGGCGGGATGCCCGCCAGTCTTGGCCGCTCCAGAGGGAACCACGTTGCGAATGATATCCACCAGTTCCCCGGTTCGGGTCAGAGGTGCCTTGTCACGAGCGGCGACGATGTGATTGGCAATGCGCCCGGCGAATTTCTCTTCGCCCCACTTGCGGATGATACGTACCAGCTCTTCCTCGGAGTAGCTGTTCAGGACATCGGCTGCGGTCTGGCCGCGGCTTGTGTCCATGCGCATATCCAAGGGAGCATCGAAGGAGTAGGCGAACCCGCGGTCCCGTTCGTCGAGTTGCAGGGATGAGACGCCAAGATCCATCAAGATCCCGTCAATGCTGGGTACTCCCAAATCTTCTAGCACCTCGCTGATTTGGTCATAGACGGCATGGACCAGATCGGTTCGGCCCTGGAAGGGGGCCAGCCGTTCCCCGGCCAAACCCAGTGCTTCGGTGTCACGGTCGATGCCAATCAGATGCAAATCTGGGTAGCGCTGCAACATTGCTTCACTGTGGCCGCCCATGCCCAAGGTGGCATCAATGACCACGGGGGTGCGCCCTGCGGCCCGGGCTACTTCGAAGGCCGGGGCTAGGAGGTTGATGCAACGATCTTTTAGTACAGGAGTGTGACGTTCGGACGTAGGTGGCGTGGGGGTTTCCGACGTCATCACGACTCCGTTTCTTTTTCGGTCATAACCGGCGGAGAACTGTTGTTCCCCCTGGCGTTGCAAACTGGCGATTCAAACATGTCACTGCTGGTGTAGCTCTGGTTTAGCCAACACCTGTGCGTCGTTGCACGGTGCCGACCCAAGACCTAGACGGTCTTAAACCAGATCCCCCTCCGCGCCAAGCCCCGTCCCGCCTGGCTCCGGGGAAGGTGAGCCAGGTTTGACGGTCTTGCTGGGCGGCTGGAGATCTCATTCAAGACCACCGTTGCTGCGGTATTACTGGTGCTAGCTGATGCCGGGAATACCCAACTCGTCTGTAGCCGAGAAGGCTGTTTCCTTGGCGGCCAAGTAGTCGTTCCAGGACTGTGCGTCCCAGATCTCCGCCCGGCTGCCGGCACCGATGACAACGAGTTCTTTTTCCAACCCTGCGTATGAACGCAAGGTAGCTGGAATAGTGACTCGTCCTTGCTTATCCGGAACCTCATCGGAGGCCCCTGATAGAAAGATTCGAATGTAGTCACGGGCCGCCATATTGGACAGTGGCGCATCCTGCATCTGTGTCAGCACTTTTTCAAATTCACGAGCACTAAATACATAGATGCAGTTTTCCTGCCCCTTGGTCAGGACCAGTCCGCTGGATAATTCCTCCCGGAATTTTGCGGGAAGGATGATCCGTCCCTTCTCATCAAGGCGCGGTGAGTGTGTTCCGAGAAACAACCCGTCACCGCCTTCATTGTTGAGAGCTTTTGACTAACTTAGCCCCATTCCCCTCTTACGTGCTCCACATTACTCCACAATCCTCCACCGTCAACTTCATTTTCCTAGATTTCATCTCCGTGTCGCCACCAAATTCCGCACCATTGCAAGGATCTTGCGGAGCCTCACGCCGTGGAGGGAAAAATCAACAGTGTCGCCGAGTGGGGGCGCCCAGGCACCACAGCACGGCACTTTGGCGTGTTTCTGGGGCGCGAGAGGGCACTCTGGGCTCCTGTGGAGGAAAAGGGAGTGCTTGCGTGGTTGGAAGTGGCGACTGCGCCGCCCGGGCAAATGTGGCGAAGGCAACTGGCTCGTTAAGCTGTTTGGCCACTCAGCGGCAGCGGTGACAGCGGCGACTCATAAGCGAGCCCAGAGGAGGTCTGCTGCGGAGGTTCAGAGATGAAAAAAGACGGCGTTCGTGGGGCAGCACAGTGACGCGCCTGGTCAACCGGCTGGAGGATCGCGGGCTACTCACGCGGATCCTGTGCGCCGATGACCGCCGTGGGATCTATACCGAGCTCACGC
>NZ_JBFBLV010000013.1:0-105965 GCF_040686835.1 Specibacter sp. NPDC078692 | reverse complement strand
AGAAACCATGTTCTGCTGGCTGGTGTGCCCATAACCAGAAGCTACGGGGTAGACCATGCCGACCAACGACAACACGCCGGAGAGGGGGTGAGAATGTACTCCATCGATGAATCCTTTGTGGGATTGGTGGGGGATTCGGCCCAATTGCAGCTGGCCGGACGGGATATTCGGGCCGCGGTGATGCGCAATGTGGGTGTTCCTGTCTGTGTCGGCGTTGCTACGACAAAGACGCTGGCGAAGTTCGCCAACCGGATCGCCAAGCAAAACCCGGCACTGGGTGGGGTGTGTGCGCTGGAGGCGATGCCGGCGGGGCATGTCGAGAGCATCCAATCGAAGGTTCCCGCTTCAGGGTTGTGGGGTGTTGGCGGTAAGACAGCAGCCCGGCTGAAGATGATGGGCATTGAAACCATCGCCGATCTCAAGGCCGCCGATCGTGCCCTGATTCGTAAGAAGTTCTCCGTGGTGCTGCAACGAACGGTCATGGAACTCAATGGCACAGAGTGCATGCCGCACACGGAAGAGCGGGTGAACAAGCAGCAAATCATGTTCTCGCGCAGCTTCTCCGAACCCGTCACCACGGTGGCGGGCATGGAAGAAGTCATGGGCATCTACGCTCAGCGCGGCGCCTCCCGGCTGCACGAAGAAGGCCTGCGGGCATCCCTGATGACAATCTCCGCCGGCACCAGCCGTTTCACCGCGGGGGAGGGCAGTTTTCCCGCAGCGACTATTCGTTTTGCGACGCCGACTCAGGACCCCATCGTGCTGGTCCGGGCCGCCGTGGCTGCAATGCGGGAAGCGGCCGTCCCCGGCGCCTCATATCTGCGGGCCGGGGTCATGTTCAGCGGGCTTGAACCGGCGTCAGGCGCAGGGATGCTGGATATCTTCGGGACAGAGGCGAAGCCGCCAGAAGTTGGTGGGGTCCTCGGGGAGGTGCGCAACAAATTCGGCAACATGGCAATCGGGATCGGTATTGGCGGGCTCGCCCAGGCTCCGCAGTGGTCCATGAAGCGTGAACATTCCTCGCCGCGCTACACCACCGAATGGAAAGAGCTGCCGGTGGTGCGAGCGTAGCTTTGCTCACCGGTGACATCTTCGAGCCTTGGAACCATACTTGAAGTGCAGGATCCATCCGGGAACAGAAGGCGGAGCGTGATGAGATGTCCCAGTTGAACGTCCTTGTGGATGATCAAACGAAGAGCCGCCTCGATGCTCTTGCGCAGCGAACTGGGCAGTCCAGATCTTTCCTTGCCGCAGAGGCCATTGTGCTTTACCTCGACGAATACGAGGACTTCTTCCTCGCAAACGACGCTTTGGCGGACTTCACCGACTCTTTTGATGTGTCCATCGAGCTGGCTGAGGTGCAGTGGCCGGTCTGAGGTATTCGCGGCTACTGTAGTGGGCGCGGGCCGCTGAGCTGGCCCGCCACTAGACTCGAGCCCATGACACTCGTGAAAACCACCAAGTCCCGGCGCCTGGCGCTGTCCTTCGCCGCAACCGATGTCATCATTCTTGGTTTGGTGATCCATTTCTTCGTCCCGGGCGACTTTGCCAGTCTCATCGCCGATGCCCTCTACACCGTGATGGTCTACCTGGTACTGGCCGTGTTCCTGCCCCGCGCCAAGAGAACGTGGCTAGCGCTCGCCGCCTTCGCCATCAGCGCGCTCATCGAGCTCGCCCAGCTGACGGGCGTGCCCGAACAACTCGCGGTGAGCTTCCCGGCGTCGCGCTTGATCTTTGGCACCACCTTTTCCGCGCTGGACCTGGTGGCCTACGCCGTAGGAGCCGTGGCGGTGTACTACGCGGACACCATCATTTCTGCACGCCTGTCCGCGCGCTCTTCTGCCAGCGATTCTGCTAGCGATTCTGCGAGCGGCGCCCAGTGGCGTCCAACACAGCCGGAATAGCCTTCCGCCACCACCCGTTGGAGCTCATAGGAGGCAAGAATGCTCGACGTGGTGGTTATTGGTGCTGGTCAGGCCGGACTTTCGGCTGCGTATTATCTGGCTCGGCACGGGCTGGTTCCCGAGACGGACTTTGTGGTTCTCGATGCGAATCCGGCCCCCGGTGGTGCGTGGCTTCACCGCTGGCCCTCGCTCACCCTGGGCGCAGCTCACGCCGTGCACGATCTTCCGGGCATGAAACTGCCTCGCTCAGACCCTGACGAGCCTGCCGCCGCGGTGGTCTCGCGCTACTACGAAAGCTACGAGAAGGCCTTTGGCTTACCTGTGCACCGGCCCGTAAAAGTCCTGGCGGTACGCACCTTGGTTGCGGACTCCGCCATGCTCTTTCCCGAGGATGACGCCGGCCTCCCCGCCGACATTGCCGGCCCGCCTCTGGTCGTTGAAACGAACCGCGGATCCTACGAAACCCGCCTGGTGATCAACGCCACCGGAACCTGGGATAAGCCCTATTGGCCATACTATCCGGGCAAAGATGTCTTTGCCGGACGGCAGCTGCACACCCACGATTTCCGCTCAGTGACCGAGCTCGCCGGGCAGCGCGTTGTGGTGGTTGGCGGAGGAACATCGGCCGTTCAGTTTCTGCTGCAACTCTCTGAATCGGGCGTAGAAACTGCGTGGACTACCCGGCGCCCGCCGGAATTCGCCAGCAGGGAGTTCGACCCCAACTGGGGCCGCGACGTTGAGCGTCAAGTCAATGAGCGCACGGCCGCAGGACTGCCGCCCCTGAGCGTTGTGGGCGTGACCGGACTTCCTTTAACACAGCAGTATCAAAACGGGATTGCCGCTGGCACCCTGGTTTCACGGGGCCCGTTGCAACGATTGACGGCGTCGGGAGCTGTTTTTGAAGACGGCACCACCTTTGATGCAGATGTGGTTCTGTGGGCCACCGGCTTCCGGGCTGCCCTTGACCATTTGGCGCCGCTGAAACTACGCGAACCCGGCGGTGGCATCGTCATGGATGGCGTGAAGGTGGCCCGCGAGCCACGCCTGCTCATGGTGGGCTACGGCGCCTCAGCTTCCACGCTCGGTGCCAGTCGGGCCGGCCGCGCTGCAGCATTGGCCGCCCTTGACCGATTGAGCGTTTCCGTTTAGCGATGCCGCTAGAACCGGGGAATGGAAATATCCACACGTACTTGACAGTTGGCGCAAGTAAGACTCCTTTGAAAGGCACTACCCATGACACTTCCCCTATCCATCCTTGACCTGGCCCACGTTGGCGATGACGGCATTGCCGAAAGCTTCCGTGCATCCGTTGATCTGGCGCAGAAAGCCGAGGGGTGGGGGTACAAGCGGATCTGGTTCGCCGAGCACCACAACATGCCCTCCATCGCGTCCTCGGCAACGAGCGTGTTGATCGCGCACGTGGCAGCCAACACGAAGTCCATCCGGCTCGGGGCCGGTGGCATCATGTTGCCCAACCACTCACCGTTGCAGATCGCGGAACAGTTCGGCACGCTCGAGACCTTGCATCCCGGCCGCATCGATTTGGGCTTGGGCCGCGCTCCCGGCAGCGACCAAAACACCATGCGTGCCCTGCGCCGTGACCCGATGGCTGCAGACACTTTCCCCTCCGATGTACAGGAGTTGCAGGCCTATTTTGCTGGCCAAACACGCATTTCCGGTGTCAACGCCTACCCTGGCAAGGACACCAATGTGCCGCTGTACATTCTCGGCTCCTCGTTGTTTGGAGCTCGACTGGCAGCGGCCTTGGGATTGCCGTACTCCTTCGCGTCGCACTTTGCCCCGCAGGCGCTGGAGGACGCAGTACGTATTTACCGCCGCGAATTCAAGCCCTCCGAGGTCCTGGCCGAACCGTATGTGATTGCCGGCGTCAACGCCATTGTGGCCGACACCCAAGAAGAAGCAGACAAGCTGGCTCTGACCGCCCGCCGCAATCGTGTGGTGTCTCTGGTGGGCCGTGGACAGAAATTTACGGACGCTGAAATGGACCTCTTGCTGGATTCGCCAGCGGGCCAGCAGGTCAACACGATGTTCAGCTACGCCGCGATCGGAACACCGGCCGTTGCGCGCGAATACTTGGAAAAGTTTGCCGTGAAGGCCGACGCCGACGAGCTCATCGTAGCCACGCAGGTCACCGACCGTACCGCCTGGATCCGCAGCTATGAATTGCTCGCAGGGGTTATGGAACTGACGCCTTCGGTGTAGCGTGCTGGCATGGCTATTGCACGCTTCCCCAACGTTGTCCTTGATTGCCCGGAACCATCCCAGTTGGCGACCTTTTATGGCGCGCTGCTGGGGTGGGAGACTTCGGGGGAGGGCGACTGGCTAATGATCAAACCCGCCGACGGCAGCAATTGCATTTCCTTCCAGCGGGCCAGCGGATATCAGCCCCCGGAATGGCCTGGTCAGGACAAACCCCAGCAGCTACATCTGGATTTTGACGTTGACGATCTCGATGCCGGTGAGGCGGAAGCGCTAAGTCTCGGCGCCACCAAGGCCGAGTTTCAGCCCGGAACCACATTCAGGGTTTTCTTGGACCCGGCCGGCCACCCGTTCTGTCTCTGTTCTTCCTAAGACTGCTTGGAACTGGTCGTGCCGGCCGGGATGTGCTGGCGGTCGGAGTGGGAGATGCTGACGGCCGCCACGATGGTGCCGATCACCACGCCCACCAGAGTGTCAGCCACGCGGCTCAATGCGGCGTCCGGGCCCAGATTTGTTCCCAGCCCGGTCATGATCAGCGCCATGGGGGTCACCGCGATGGTGGTCAACGTGTAGTTCTTGAGCACCAGCAATTCCGCCAATACCTGGAAAATAATCACAAGAACCACGGAGGGCCAGAAGCCCAAGGCCAGCGACAAAATCCCTACGGCCACGATGGCGCCGAGCACATTACCCACTAAACGTTGGATACTGCGCTGCACAGTGGTGGCGTAGCTCAAACCCTGGAGAGCAGCAATGGCACCCATGGCAGCCCACAGGGGATGTTCCAGACCAAGCCCGACGGCGGCCCAACCGGAGAGTGCGGCGGCTGCGGCCATGCGCAGGGCCTGATGGATGCTGGCCCTGGCCGTTAGCTCGGCCTTGGCTGCGTCCACGAAGCCCTTGGGTACCAGGTGTTTGGTGGAATCCGCGGCCGGCACTGCGGGAGTTATTGGTGCTGAGACTGTGGGGATGCCGTGGATCTTGCGAAGCTCGGATTCGTGCTGGGCCAAGCGGCCAAAGGCTTCCGAGTAGGAGTCATCGCTTGAGGACTCAAACAGGGCCAGCGCAGCCTCGGCTTCATCAAGCAGGAGGTGCAGTTGATCCGCATTCTGATGGAGCCTCATCGAACGCGAATTGGACGTGCGCACCGTCCCGGCACTCACGGTCACCGATTCCCGCGCCGAGCGCAAGCTGGCCTTGGCAGCGGTACGGAGGGGGCCGGCGTCGTCCGCTTCTAGGCGGAGAATATTGGAGATGGCCCGCGCAACAGCCAGCCGTGAGGGGGCCAAGGGAACCCAGAGAGCCGGTGCCATGGCCGCGAGCCAACCAACCACGACGCCGATGCTGATGGCGACGATGGGCCAGAGCATGCCGGCGTAGCTGTGCGCATAGCCCGAGCCGGCTCCGGCCGCAAACACCAGAATGACGGCGCCGGGACCGGAGATGCGGAATGCCAAGAAGATATGTGCGGCCAGTCCTGCGAGTACGGACAGGACCACAATTTGGATCATCATGGGCACGGCCGCAGCACCGAGGAAGGTGCCAATGACCATGGCGATGACCATGCCAGCCCCCACGATTGCCATCATGCGTCCTAGCCTGCGATACGGCTGATAGCGGCCAAACGCGCTGGTCAGGGCCCCGAGAGCGGCCACGCTGGCAAGTTGCGGCTGACCCAGTAGACCGCCTGCGATGAGCACAACGGTGGCCGCGATTCCAACTTTGATGGCCGTGGTGAAGATGGCATCGGCCGGGCGCACAATAAAGGCATCGCGCCAGGTGGAGCGTGCGAGAGGATGAGCCAAAGCGGTGCCGGTGTGGCGGAATCGGGGGGATGCGGTCATTGGTCTATTCTACAATCTATTTTACTAGTAAAATATATATCAAGCATGTGAGTGTTGTCTCTAGACTGGAATCATGAACGCAGAGGCGATGGATTTTGTTGATCGGGCCCGGCAGGGCTGGGGGATATCGCGCCCGGAACTGGACGTTGGCAGTATCGAAGTCATGGGACGCATCGGGAGAATCGGGGCCTTAGCCTCCCATCATGCGGGCCGAGCTCTGCAGTCTGCGGAAATTACCCGGGCAGAATTCGATGTCCTGTGCACCCTGGCTCGCGGTGAGGGCCCACTGCGTGCGAGTGAAGTCACCGCCGCCACCATGCTCAGCGGCGCCTCCACCACAAAGAATGCCGAACGACTCGTCAAGCGCGGACTCATTGAGCGTCTGCCATGGGAGCGTGATGGTCGGGTGGTCCTCATGCGGCTCACGGCCAAGGGTGAGGAGCTCGTGGACAGAGAATTTCCGCGCTTCTTGGAAACTGACGCTGCCATGCTGGCCGGGCTTACGGTCACGGAGCAGGCACAATTGGCCGCGCTGCTGCGCAAAGTTGCCCTAACAGTTGAAGCCCTGACTTAGCTCTGCTTCCGCCACCAGCGGATGGTTGCTTGGGTGGCTATATCTAGCGGTGTGGGGGCGAGGTCCAGAAGCTCCTCACTTGCCGTTGAATCCATGATGAATGGTCGCTGGAATTGGTAGAGCAGTTCCGCCAGTTCACGCATTGGCGGAGAAACGATCCCAGCGGCCTTGATGATCCAGCTGGGTACGGCACCAAGAGCCGGAGTGGGTGTGCCAGCGGCCTCGGCAAATGCGTCAGCAAGCTCGCGCTGGGTCAGCGCTGGCAGGGTCGGTGCGTGCAGAACCCTGTCCCACGCCTCCGGGGTATCGGCGGCCCGAATCATGGCTGCAGCCAAATCGGGAACGTAGGTGAAGGAGTGCAGGACGCCTGCTCTGCCCAGAACCTGGATGCGTTTTCCGGCTAAAATCAGTGGCACCATTCGGTCGCCAGCATGGGCGGTATGCACGTGCGGCCCAAAGAAATCCGAAGCTACCACGCTCACCGTTCGGGTGTGCGAGGCTGCGCGGGCGGCCAGAAGCATTGTCCGCACGCCGCGCTTTCCGTACCTGGCAAGCCGAGGACTATGTTCGGCCATGACGTTCTCCGGGGAACTGTAGGAGTAGAGGCTCTCCGGGAAAACCACGACGGCGCCCACCTCGGCCGCCGCCTCCAGTACCGTGCGTTCGGCGCGAGGCAACTCGTCGCGCCAGGCTTTTGCGGTGTATTTTGAGCCGTGAATGCAATGAAAGACGGCACTGGCACCTTCTGTGGCAGACCTCAACTGTGCAGGGTGACTGACGTCCACGCGCAGTCTTTCAATGAGCGGGTGGATTGGACCTGAGCCGGAGCGGGTTAGGAGTCGAACGCGATGTCCGGCCTCGGCAAGTTGGGTTGCAACGGTGGCGCCAACGGGGCCTGCGCCTGTAACGACTTTGATGGATTCCATGGCTGTAGTCATTTCCTGAGTCTGCTGAAAGGTGAATGGAGAGCACTGCTCTCAGTTCAAGAGTGGTGACTCGCCTGAATTAAGTCAAGAGCAGTGCTCACTTAAGTTGACGGTGGTCTCTATGGTGGTGAGACTGGAACCATGAAACCGACACCCCGAGAACGCGCACGGCAGCAAACCATGGTGGAGATTATTGAGATTGGTCGGGCGCATTTGGAAATCCATGGGGCTGCGGGGCTGTCTTTGCGGGCCGTAGCGCGCGATCTTGGCGTGGTGTCGTCCGCCATCTACCGATACGTCAAGAACCGGGACGAACTGCTGACACTGCTAGTGGTGGACGGCTATAACGCACTCGGCGACGCCGTAGATGCGGCGCTCAAGGATGTGCCAGCCGGTGATTTTCGGGCCCAGTTCCGCACTACTGGGCGGGCCGTGCGGGAATGGGCAGTAGCTGAGCCAGCCCACTATGGATTACTTTTTGGTTCACCGGTCCCTGGCTATGAAGCACCAGCGGAACAAACCACTATGCCGGGAACCCGGGTGGTGACTCGGCTGGTTTTGATTCTGAACGAGGCCTATATAGCCGGTGAGCTCGCCGCTCCCGAGCGTGTACTTGATCCGCGCCTGCGCGCAGACTTAGCCGCGATCCGCCAAGAAATGGGGGTGGCCATGGACGATTCCGCCCTAGCCGCCGGGGTTCTGGCCTGGTCATCACTCTTCGGGGCCGTCAACTTTGAGGTTTTCGGCCAATATGGTGCGGCGACCTTCAGCGTGCCAGCCGAACTCTTTGAGTCTCATCTGGATGGGCTCGAAGCGATGGTTGGTCTGCGCTAGATTCGGCTGCTAGATTCCTGCGTTAGATCAGGGTGCCATGACCAGGCACGTGCTCGAGGCGGTGGCCAGGACACGGCCCTCGCTGTCGCGAATATCGGCCTCGGCAAATGCTGCCCGGCTACCTGGCTTGGTGATCCAGCCATGAACGGTGACCCGCCCGGTGTCCCTAGTGATGCCGCGAAGCATGGAAACCTTCAATTCCAGTGTGGTGTAGCCAACCCCGGCTGGCAGTGTCGACTGGACGGCGCAGCCACACGCCGAATCAAGCAGCGTGGCAGCAAATCCGCCATGAATCGAGCCAATGGGGTTGTAGTGCGAGGCATCCGGAGTGGCCGCCAGCAACACATCCCCAACGCTGGCGGTGAGAAATTCGATGCCGAAATGACTGGCGATCGGTGGTGCCGGGAAGCGTCCGTCAATGATCGCCTGGAGCTGCTCGACACCCGGGAGACCAAAAACATCGGCCAGGTAGGGAGCAGGGTCCTCGTAGCTCAGGGTCTTGCTCTGGTGCGGAAACTCGGATCGCTGTGTCATTGCTGGCCGCCTGAAATAGAGAAATGCTTTGCTCTGGAGCATAGTGTGCCAGCCGCTGCCGCTACGAATGTTACCGACGAGTAGCCGTCACGTAGATTACCCTAGCGCAGGCAAACGGGAGAGCAGCTCCTGAGCGGCCGACGTCGGATCTTGTGCCTCGGTAATGGCCCGCACCACCACGATCCGGGACGCGCCGGCAGCCACCACTTGATCGACGGTGGACAGATCCACCCCACCTATCGCGAACCACGGCTTGGAGGTCCCCAGCGAGGCGGCATGCTCCAGCAGGGAAAGTCCGACGGCGGCCCGGCCCGGCTTGGTGGGGGTGGCCCAGAGCGGGCCCACGCAGAAGTAGTCGGCGTTGGGATCGGTTGCGGCGGCAGAAACCTGAGCGAGGTCATGACTGGAGAGACCCATTGAAACGCTGGGGCCAACCAGCGAACGCGCTGCGGGCAGCGGCAGATCCTGCTGGCCAATGTGGAACACGGGTGCGCCGCTCAACGTGGCAATATCGGCACGGTCATTGACGGCCCAAACCTTGCCAAATTCCTGCGCAACCGACTTCAAAACTTCCAGTAATTCCAGCTCCTGCGCCGCCTCGATGGACTTGTCGCGAAGCTGGATGATGTCCACTCCACCGGCATAGGAAGCCCGCAAAAAATCGGCAAAATCACCCTGTTCGATGCGCGCATCCGTGCACAGATAGAGCCGGGCACTTTGTAACGAAGGGGTAGGAAAAGTGGTGGTGGCAGCGGGGATGGCAGAAGTTTGGCTCATATCTCATAGACTAATGCAGTACCGCGGGAGCCAGTGAAGCTGGCTGAGAGGGCGCCGACTGCGCCGACCGAATGACGCCCCCTGCAAGGGCGCAAGAACCTGATCCGGATCATGCCGGCGTAGGGAAGGAAGAACTGTGAGCGCTGTTGTGCCCGAAATTTTGACCACCGAGGTGGCCGTCATTGGCGGCGGCATCATTGGCCTCGGCATCGCATGGGAAGCCCAACGAGCCGGCCATACTGTCACTGTCATTGACCCCGCTCCTGCCACAGGGGCCACCTTTGCTGCGGCCGGAATGCTGGCCCCGGTGAGCGAGTTGCACTACCAAGAAGACGCCTTGCTGCAGCTGACACTGGCATCGGCGGCGCGCTGGCCGGAGTTCGTAGGCTCCCTCCCTGACGGGTTGCCCACCGGATTCAACACCTCCCCGACCTTGGTGCTGGGAGGCGATCCTGCAGATCGCCAAGCACTGTCCGATTTACGCGATGTCCAACTGCTCCATGGCTTGGACGTGTCGCAGCTAAGTATTCGCGAAGCGCGGGCACTGGAGCCGATGATTGGCCCGCAGATTTCTTGTGCCTACAAGGTGGAGGCAGATCATCAAGTTGATCCGCGAGCCATGGCGGCGGCACTGCGGGCGGCGCTGGTGGCGTCTGCCCGTGTGCGCGGCACCTCGGCGGCGAGCTTCATTGAACAATCCGCCACCTCGCTGTTGCACGAGGATCCCAACGACACTCACTCACGGGTGACCGGCGTGCTGCTGGCCGATGGTCGTGAGGTCCACGCACGGGAAGTGATTGTGGCGAATGCGCTGGGAACGCCGGCATTGGCTGGCCTGCCGGACGGGCTGAACTTACCCATCCGTCCTGTGTACGGCGACATCCTTCGACTCCGCGTTCCGGAACAGCTTCGCCCGCTCACCACGGCCACCATTCGTGGCATGGTGCGTGGACTGCCGGTCTATATTGTGCCGCGCGAGGATGGCACAGTGGTGATTGGAGCCACCAGCCGCGAGGATCACAACGCTGGGGTCAGCGCCGGGGGAGTGCATCAACTCTTGCGCGATGCCCAAGTGCTGCTGCCCGCCGTCGCGGAACTGGAACTCCTTGAATGCACGGCCCGGGCCCGCCCGGGTACCCCCGACAACGCGCCGCTGCTGGGCCGGGTTGCCGGAGCTGACGGTAAGGACATTCCAGGGCTCATCATCGCTACCGGGTTCTTCCGTCACGGCGTCCTCCTCACCGCCATCGCCGCGAACATTGTGCGCCAATTGCTGGGCAACATCACGGATCTGGCGTGGGAAGACTTCCGCCCAGACCGCTTTTCACCCACGCTTCACCCGGCACACACTGCCGGCCACACCACCTAGGAGCAAGCCATGAACACGATCAACCTCAACGGTGCCACCGAGTCTCACCCGGACGGAACCACCGTGGCCCATCTTGTGACAGCCATGACAGGACGGGAACTGCTGCCCACCGGTCAAGCGGCCGACGGCGGTCGGCTCGGTGTTGCTGTTGCCCGCAACCAGGAGATTGTGCCCCGTAGCCAATGGGCCGCCACCGCCGTGGAGCACCACGACGAGTTCGAAATCGTCGCCGCAGTCCAAGGTGGTTGAGATGCCTTCACGCGCTACGCCATCTTTGAAATCCAGCCTGAACCAGACTGAAAGTGAACGCCATGACTGAAATCCTGACCCGCAATGATGCCTTGGTGATCGACGGGGTGGCTCTGAACTCCCGCCTCATCATGGGCACCGGCGGCGCCCCCAGCCTGAGTGGTCTGGGCGCTGCCCTGGTTGCTTCCGGCACCGAACTGACCACCGTGGCGATGCGCCGCTACTCGGTAGATGAGTCAGCAGGCGGCGGCACCAACTTGTTCAAGCTGCTGCTGGAAAACAACATTCGCGTCCTGCCCAACACCGCTGGCTGTTTCACGGCCCGCGAGGCCGTCATGACGGCCGAGCTGGCACGCGAGGCACTTGAGACGGACTGGGTGAAGCTGGAGGTGGTGGCCGATGAACACACTCTTTTGCCCGATGCCCTGGAACTGGCCGAAGCCACCGAGCAGCTGGTCAACCGCGGCTTCAAGGTTTTCGCCTACACCAACGACGATCCCGTCCTGGCGCTGCGCCTGGAACAGCTCGGTGCGGTTGCCGTCATGCCGTTAGGAGCCCCCATTGGCACCGGCCTGGGCATCCTCAATCCGCACAACATTGAGCTCATCGTTTCCCGAGCCGGAGTGCCCGTAGTACTCGACGCCGGCATCGGCACAGCCTCCGACGCGGCCCTAGCGATGGAGCTGGGTTGCGACGCCGTCTTGTTGGCCACTGCGGTCACCCGTGCGCAGAATCCTTTAGTCATGGCTGAGGCCTTTAAACACGCGGTCATCGGTGGCAGACTGGCATCACAGGGTGGCCGCATTCCTAAGCGGGCACACGCTTTGGCCTCTTCGGCGATGGCTGGCCGCCCCGACTTATAAGACCCTGGTATGGGGGCCAAGGCGCGTGGAATCGCTGAAAGGATACGCTGATGGCTGCCCCTGATGATGTGCTGACTTGGGCCCGGATCCATACAGAATTGGAATCGCTGCCCCAGTGGCGTTACAGCGGTGACCTGCGCACGGTACTGAAATGTCCGACGTCGGCCGTGGCCTTGGAACTCTTCGCCACCATTGGGGAACTCGCCCAAGAAGCGAACCACCACCCAGATGTGGATTGGCGCTATGACACCTTGTTCATCGCCACCAGTTCACATGATGCTGGTGGGCAAATTACCGCCCGTGACATCGCCTTGGCGCGCGCCATCTCGAACGCGGCGGCGGAAGCAGGGGCCGTGGCCAGACCGGAACTGATCGCCAGGGCCTGATGATGGGTTCGCTACACTGTGACGTTTTCGCCTTGGATCAAACCAAGGCGAAAACGTCACAGTGGTGCGAAAACCGAAACAGTTAGTGCATTTGCAGGATCTGAGTGCTGCGCTGTACTTGGTGGGCATGGCGGGAACGGCCCACAAACGCGGCGGTGGCCCAAGCAACGGCGCCGCCCACCACCATGGATGCGATCCACGGAATCCATGCAGTGGCGCTGTCATTGTTCAGGCCCAGTGCCATGGTGAGGATCCAGACCAGCAATGAGGCGGCCACGGCAGCACCTGCAGGAAGTACCGCGCCAAAGGTGGAACGATGCTTGCTTACAGCCCAAGCGATAGCGCCAAAAGCGCCGGCTGTGAGGGCAATAATGACCAGGGCAACCATGAATATTTCCGTCTCTATGAGTCTGAATCTAGAACTTGGAAGTCTCGCTTAGAGGGCGCCGAAACCTACGCCACGAGCCTTCTCGCCACCGAGTTCAACGTAACCTAGCGCGTTGCCGGGAACAATGATCACACGGCCCTTTTCGTCTTTCAGACGCAGCTCGGTGCCCTTGGCCAGTGCCTCGGAGACCTGATTGGCGACGTCGTCCGCGCTCTGCTCGGATTCAAGGATGATTTCACGGTTGATGTTCTGGATGCCGATCTTAATTTCCACAGCTGTCTCCTTGATGCACACGTACTAATAGAAAAGATATAACAACCACTCTAGGGGCAGTCGCTTCAGGATTCCTTGGGGAAGCGGCTAATTCCGCGCCAAGCTAAACGGTAGACCAGATCACTGGCCACATCGAGGTCAAGGTCGCTGCTTGCCTCCAGCCAGTAACGGGCGCTGACCTGGGCCATTCCGGCCAATGCGCGGCCCAGCAAGGTGGCCTCAACGGGCGGTAGTTTGGTGTCCTCGGCGATGACGGCGCCGATCGCGTCAGCGTAGTTGGCGTTGAACTTCTCTAGGCGTGCGGCCACCTCTGGGTCATTGACCAGATCGGATTCGAAGACCAGCCGGTGGGCCTGGTCGTCGTTGGCCATGAATTCAAAGTAAGCCTTGATGGCGGCCTGCACGCGCAAGTCATTGTCAGTGGTGGAATTCAGGGCGGCCAGCAGCATGGTGGTCAGCGCCTCGAGGTGGCTGTCCAGTAGTGCTAGGTACAGCTCCCGCTTGCTGGGGAAGTGCTGGTAGAGCACGGGCTTGCTGACCTTGGCGGTCTCGGCAATCTCATCCATGGCGGCCCCGTGGTAGCCGTGGTTCACAAACACCTCGAGTGCCGAGGCGAGCAATTGGGCACGGCGTTCATCACGCGGCATGCGGCTCGGTTGCGTGCGCGGCGTGGGGCGTTCCTTCGCGGCTGGGTCCAAAGTCATGGCGGTTGCCTCTTTCTCCGTGCCCCGAGGGTGATGCATAGGGCGGTTTGTGTCATTCTACCGGCCGGTAGTGACGCGGACTGCGCAAGCCGGACTAGATTTGTAGCTATGGTTTCCTTGATCCAGCCCCTTTCCACCACCAAGCCTGCAACTTTGCCGCCGCTCGTTGAGCCCGGCCCGCCCCTGGCCCCCGAGGAACTGGAGCGGTATTCGCGCCACGCGCTGATCCCGGAAATTGGTTTGGAGGGCCAGCGCCGGCTGCGCAACGCCCGCGTGCTCGTCATCGGCGCCGGCGGTTTGGGTTCCCCGGCGTTACTGTATTTGGCTGCGGCCGGTGTGGGTACCCTGGGTATCATCGATGACGATTCCGTGGAGCTCAGCAACCTGCAGCGCCAGGTGATCCACGGCGTGCACGACATCGGCCGCACCAAGCTCGAATCCGCGCGCGATTCCATCTTGGAACTGAACCCGGGGATCAACGTGGTCCTGCACCAGCTCCGCCTCGATTCCTCCAACGCGCTAGAACTCTTCGCCGACTACGACATCATCCTCGACGGCACCGACAACTTCGCCACCCGCTACCTGGTCAATGACGCCGCCGCGATCCTCGGCAAGCCCTATGTGTGGGGATCGATCCTGCGCTTCGACGGTCAAGTGAGTGTCTTTTGGGACAAATTCGGCCCCAACTACCGCGATCTCTACCCCGAACCGCCGGCGCCTGGCACCGTCCCCTCGTGTGCTGAGGGGGGCGTTTTCGGCATGTTGTGCGCCTCGATCGGGGCCATGATGGTCACCGAAGCCGTCAAGCTCATCACCGGGATTGGCCAGACACTGCTGGGCCGGCTCCTGATTTTCGATGCTCTCACCTCCCGCTGGCGCGAAATCCGCATCTCCAAGGACCCTGCAGCGCCGCCCATCACTGAGCTCATCGACTATGAGATTTTCTGCGGTCTGCTCCCTGCCCAGAAGAACGACGCCGATCTCATCTCTGTGGATCAGCTCGCCTCACGTTTGACTCGCCGGGAGCACGGTGAGGATGACTTTGTGCTCGTGGACGTGCGCGAACCGGTGGAATTCGAAATCTCCCGGATACCCGGATCGGTACTGATTCCCTTGGCCGGAATCCGCGACGGGTCCGCGCTGGGAGGCCTGCCGCAAGGAGTTCCCATCATTCTGCATTGCAAGGCGGGAACCCGCTCGGCCCAAGCTTTGGCGAGTCTGCGCGCAGCCGGTTTTGTCGACGTCGTACATCTTGATGGGGGCATTGACGCTTGGGCTGCTAGCGACAAATAGAGCGCAACGGAGTACATTGCGGGCTAAGAGCTTCTTCATGCATGGAGGGGCCGGCAGCCAGCGAAGAGGCGCATCATGAATCGCAGTGACCTTCAAAAAACTCCGCAAATACCCCTGAATTCTCCCTTTGGCCACGACAGCACGGCTGCCTTGGTGGTGGAGGGTGTGGATTTATCGGGCTGCGCGGCGATTGTGACAGGCGGCTACTCGGGGTTGGGCTTGGAAACCGTGCGTGCACTCGCCGGTGCCGGGGTGGAGGTGAGTGTTCCCGCACGCCGCGCTGATCACGCCCGAGGAGTACTTGCCGCGGCAGATCTGGGCGGTGTGGCCGTGTTTGAGATGGATCTTGGCTCGCAGGAGAGCGTGAAACGGTTCGCTGCGCAGTATCTTGGCTCGGGGCGGCGCCTCGACATCATGATCAATAACGCCGCGATCATGGCGTGTCCGGAGACGCGTGTGGGGCCTGGCTGGGAGGCGCAGTTCGCCACCAACCACCTAGGTCATTTCACGCTGGTCAATGAGTTGTGGCCGGTACTTTCCGTAGAAGGTGCGCGTGTGGTGGCGCTATCCTCCACGGGCCACAAACGTTCCGGCATCCACTTTGACGATCCCCAGTTCACTCAGGGGTACGACAAATGGGAGGCCTACGGTCAGGCAAAAACTGCCAACGCCCTCTTTGCCGTTGAACTGGATGCGCTCGGGGCCGAACATGGAGTACGCGCCTTTGCCGTCAACCCGGGCGGCATCATGACAGGTTTGCAGCGGCACCTGACACAGGAGGAAATGGTGGCAGCCGGCTGGATGGATGCCGAGGGCACGCTGCGTGAGGGATTCAAAAACGCCGAGCAGGGTGCCGCCACCTCTGTCTGGGCTGCGACCTCACCTTTGCTTGATGGCCACGGCGGGGTCTACTGCGAAGACTGTGACATTGCCGCACCCACTGACCCCGCCTCGGAGCTGGCCCGTATTTCCGGTGTCGACGCCCACGCCATTGACCCCGAGGGTGCCCGGCGTCTCTGGGAACTGTCGGCGGAACTGACCGGCGTCAACGCGTTCGGGTAGTTCGGATAATGGGGTGCGGCAAGCGGTAATGTGTGTGGCGACCTGCCCGTGGGCTGCAGTCCGCGGGTCAGGCGATTGCTTCGGTGGCGGTGGCTGTGCCCGTGCCGGAGTTTGTGTCTGTGGCCGTTTCGGTGAGGGAGTCGTCCGAGGTGACGGGGCCGCCGTCGTTCTCTGCCTTTGAATTCAGGGCAGAACCAATAATTTCTGGCGAGAGCTTGAGCCCGTAGAGGACATCCAATGCTGCCAGATAGCTTTCGGAATCACCCGCAGCTGCCAATTCCTTGGCGCGAACCGTGGGCACATGCAGCAGCTGCTTGACCATCCGGCGCATGGCAAATTCCACCTCGGCGGTGGCAGCGTTACAACCGTGCTGTTTTCGGACCTTGGCCAGTTCATCGTCCAAGACACTCATGGTGTGCCGGCGCAGAGCCACGATGGCGTGATCCAAAGACCGTGCGTTGCGGGCCTGCTCAAAGTTTCTGGTAGCTTCGGCCACCATGGCTGAGGCTTGTGCCAACGTTGATTCCTGTTCGGCCGGGGCCGCTTGTCGCACGGTCTCCAGCGTCAGCAGGTCGACGCCGGGAAGAGCAGCCACATCGGAGTCAAAATCGTGGGTCAGGGCAAGATCAATCACTGTCAGCTGCTGTGAATCGGCGTGGCGCAGCTGTGCCAAATCAGCGTGCGTGATTTGCTGCCCGGAGCCGCTGCAGCCCACCAACAAGGAGGCCTGTGCCAGCGCAGAGGGGAGCGAGTGCTCATCAAGGGCGGTGCCGCCGCGCGAGGCGACGAAGGCTTCGGCCCGCCCCGAGGAAGAGTAGACGGAAATATCCGTGCAGCCGCGCTGCATGAGCTGGGCCATGGCGGCCCCGGCGTAGGCGCCGGTACCAAAAAGCACTGCTGATTTTCCGGCGAGGGAGCTGGCTGGTGCGATAGCGTTTGGCGACACGCCGGCCGATGGTGCGATAGCGTCTTGAAGGTCGGCGGCGAGGTCTAGTGCCACGGAGACGATCGACATGCCACGTCGGCCCAGTGCTGTCTGAGCTCCCACCTCTTTGGCGGTCTTGGCGGCGGATTGGAATAACCGCACCAGAGACGGGGTGGTGACGCCCAATTCCTGAGCGGAGCCGAGCGCGCGGCGGACCTGACCGGCAATTTCGCGTTCACCGACCACTGCGGAGTCCAAGCCCGTGCTCACGGCGAATAGGTGACGGACCACGGCGTCGCCCTGCAGTGTTGCCAAGGCTTGGGAAACTTGGGTTTCGGCAAGTCCGGAATGCCGGCTGATGGCTTCAATGGCCGTGCTGCGAGCAGCTTCAACGTCCTCGCCGCTAACGGCTTGGACATACAACTCGTAGCGGTTGCACGTGGTTAGCGAGACCAGCCCGGCTACGGGGTTGTTGCCCGCGCAGAGCTCAGCACTGACTGCCGCTGCGCCAGCACTGAGGCGGGCAACGGTTTCCAGGTCAAGGGAAGTGTGAGAGGCGACGAGCGAAAAGAGAACCACAATTTCAATATGGTAG
The DNA here is from genome assembly GCF_040686835.1 of Specibacter sp. NPDC078692. Lineage (NCBI taxonomy): Bacteria > Bacillati > Actinomycetota > Actinomycetes > Micrococcales > Micrococcaceae > Specibacter > Specibacter sp. NPDC078692. The sequence continues at coordinate 88,245 of NZ_JBFBLV010000013.1, read as the reverse complement.
CCCCCCAAGCTGGGATTTTATGCACAAGAACTCACAGACCGTCACTAAAAAGTGTGATTCTGATTACCCGCGCCGCAGAAGGTGCACCCTCCTACGGTGACAACTTGTGCACAAAAGTCGCCCAGTTTGGCTCTGTAGGGTGGTGCCATGACACTGAGCCCAAGCCACCCCCTGATGGATGGCCGCACCGCCCATTCCCCGCTGATCACCGCCTATAGGGGTGAAAAGCCCAGCCGCAATCCCGTCTGGTTCATGCGCCAGGCCGGCCGGTCGCTGCCCGAGTACCGCGAACTGCGGGTAGGCACCACCATGCTGGAATCGTGCCTGAAGCCAGCGATGGCCGCTGAAATCACACTCCAGCCCGTGCGCCGCCACGGTGTGGACGCAGCAATTTTCTTCTCTGACATCGTCATTCCGCTCAAGCTGGCCGGTGTGGGCGTAGACATCGTCCCCGGCGTTGGCCCGGTCTTGGATAAGCCCATCCGCACCGCCGCAGACATTGCTGCCTTGCCCGAGCTGACGGATGAATCCCTGGACCCGATCCGTGAAGCTGTCGCGCTGACGGTTGCCGAACTGGGCAACACGCCACTGATCGGTTTTGCCGGTGCACCGTTCACGGTGGCCGCCTACATGGTGGAAGGCAAGCCGTCCCGCGACCACCTGGGCCCGCGCACCATGATGCACGCGCAGCCCGAACTCTGGGCAGAACTGATGAACTGGGCTGCTGACGCCTCAGGAAAGTTCTTGCGCGCCCAACTCGAAGCTGGCGCCAGTGCAGGCCAGCTCTTCGATTCCTGGGCGGGTTCGCTGGGGCTGGCCGATTACACCGCGCATGTGGCCCCGGCGTCGAGCAGGGCCTTTGATCATGTCCGTGACCTGGGTGTTCCACTGGTCCACTTTGGCACCGGCACCAGCGAACTTTTGGGCGCCATGCACGCTGCCGGCGGCGACGTCATGGGCGTGGATTACCGGTTGCCGTTGGATGAGGCTAACCGCCGCCTCGGTGGCGCGGTGCCGCTGCAGGGCAACATTGATCCGGCCCTGCTCAACGCGCCCTGGGAGGTGCTGGAGAAACACGTTCGCGAAGTGCTCGCCGCTGGCTCCAGTGCACCCTCACATGTGGTGAACTTGGGGCATGGAGTGCCGCCGGAAACGGATCCGGCCGTCCTGACTCGTCTCGTTGAATTAATCCACTCCATCTAGCACCCGGGCCACCGGCACACGCCAGACCGGCCCACACCCGTAACCCGTCCCAGTCGCAAAGGGGAGACCATGGAAAACCGCAGACTCGCAGCTAAGGCCCAAAAGCCACAGAGCCACCCCGCTCCCAACCAGGCAGTGGTGGTGGGCGGCGGAATTTCCGGGTTGGTGGCAGCACTGGACCTGCAGACGGCCGGGTTCCAGGTGAGCATTTACGAGGCCGGCTCCGCGTGGGGTGGCTGCGTTGGTGTTCATGAACTGGCGGGTGTGAAGCTCGATAGTGGTGCCGAATCATTTGCTACCCGGAACACGGCCGTGGCGGATCTGGCGGCCGAGCTGGGTCTGGGGTCCAAGATTGTGACCCCGGATCCTGCCGGCGCCTGGGTATGGCTGCCCGATGGCCCCGTGCCGCTGCCGCGCACGGGAATCCTGGGCATCCCCTCAGACTTCACAGCCCCCGAGGTCAAAGCTGCTTTAGGTGCTTCCGGCGTGCTGCGGGCCGCCTTGGACGCCAAAATGCCCGTCAATATCGGCACCACAGAGTCCGTGAGTAGCGTGGCTGATCTGGTCCGTTCCCGCATGGGAAAGCGGGTGCTCGACCGCCTCGTGGCACCCGTTGTTGCGGGCGTACATTCGGCCGATCCGGAGCTGCTGGATGTGGACATGGTGGCGCCAGGGCTGCGCGCCGGTATTCGCGAACACGGTTCCCTCGCCGCTGCCGTGGCCGCTCAGCGTGCGGGTGGCAGCAAGCCCGGTTCTGCCGTGGGTGGGCTGGAAGGTGGCATGCACACGCTCATCAGCGCGCTCGTGACGGCGCTGCAAAAAACTGGCGTCGCCATGCATTCCGGGCATCGCATCAGGGCTATTTACCGTGGCGACACCGAGGAGCCGCAGAAGACTGGAACCGCGTACGACGGCGATGAGCCCCTGCGCTGGATTGTGGACTGGGAGCACGGTACAGAGCGTGGATTCGAGGCCGCCAACCTGTTGGTGGTAGCCACCGATGGTCCCACCGCGGTCAAGCTCCTAGGGCAGGAAGTCCCCAACTTGAGCGCTTTTGCCCCGGCGCCTGGGCCTGACATCAGGCTTGTCACCCTTGTGGTGGATGTCCCTGAATTGGATTCTGCTCCCCGCGGCACGGGCATCCTCGTGGCGCCCGGAGTGGATGGTGTGAGAGCCAAGGCCCTCACACACGCCACCGCAAAGTGGGAATGGCTGGCTGATGCCACCGGTCCCGGAACTCATATCTTGCGCCTGTCGTACGGCCGTGCTGGCACGAAACCAGCCGACGCCGTCCGCCTCACCGCCCGCACACCCAGCGATGAGGACTTGGTCACCACGGCTCTGCGCGACGCCACAACACTGTTGGGGATTCCCGTCACCGAATCCGATCTCCTCGGTTCGGACATTGTCCGCTGGCAAGGCGCATTGCCGTTCACCGCCGTCGGACATCAGAGCAAGATCGCCAAGGTTCACGCTCTCGCCAACGAAGTTCCGGGGCTGGTGCTGACGGGTGCCTGGATGAGTGGCAACGGCTTGGCAGCGGTGGTCAGCGGGACTCGCCGGCAGGTACGTGCTGTGGTGGACGCCGCCGGAAGAGTGTGAGCTTGGCCACTTTCTACGCCATGTAGAGAACTACGATTTAAGCTTTCGCGCCAATGGGTGCAAACTTGAAGCCATGAGCCACACTTCTGCACAAACTGTCACTAAAACTCCTGCCGAGACTCCGTTCACTTTGTGGACCGTGTTCAAGCGGACCGGATCCTTCACAGGCGGGGAAGCCGCGGTGAGCGAATTCGAGACGCTCGTTGCCTCGCTGGCCGCCGAAAGCATCACCCTTCGCGGAGCCTACGACGTTTCCGCGATGCGCAACGACGCAGACGTCATGGTGTGGTTGGTGGGCGCTGAGGCTGAGGGTCTGCAGCGGGCCATCCGCAGCATCCGCCGCACTGAGCTGTTCGCAGCTACGGAAATCGCCTGGTCCGCGATGGGCGTGCACCGCGAAGCTGAGTTCGCCAAGTCCCACGCTCCGAGCTACATGGGCCCGAACGGCGCCAAGGGCTGGGTTTGCGTTTACCCCTTTGTGCGCTCCTACGACTGGTACATCATTCCGGCCGAGGATCGCTCCCGGATGCTGCGCGAACACGGCATGCTGGGCCGCGAATACCCACAGGTTCAGGCCAACACCGTCTCCGCCTTCGCCTTGGGCGACTGGGAATGGCTGCTGGGTCTGGAAGCTGACAACCTCACAGATTTGGTCGACATGATGCGCAGCCTGCGCTACTCCGATGCCCGCCTGCACGTGCGCGAAGAAGTGCCGTTCTACACCGGCCGCCACATCGACGCAGCCGAGGTTGCCGAGGTTCTCCGATGAACAACCGCAAGGTAGCGCCCGCCGAATACGACGCCATTTTGCTGGCCTCCTTTGGCGGTCCCGAGGGCCAAGATGATGTCATCCCGTTCCTGCGCAACGTCACCCGCGGCCGCGGCATCCCCGACGAGCGCCTCGAAGAGGTCAGCCACCACTACCGTAAGAATGGTGGCATCAGCCCCATCAACGCACAGAACCGTGCGTTGAAGGCGGCTCTGGAAGCCGAACTGGCAGCCCGCAACATTGCGCTGCCCGTCCTCTGGGGTAACCGCAACTGGGATCCCTACATCCCCGCCGTTTTGCAGGATGCGTACGACGCCGGTCATCGCCGACTCTTGATGGTCACCACCAGCGCCTACTCCTCATACTCGAGCTGCCGCCAGTACCGCGAAGACATTGGCATGGCCCTGACCGAGACAGGCTTGGACGGCAAGCTGGCCGTGGACAAGGTACGCCAGTACTTTGACCACCCCGGTTTTGTTGAGCCCTTCATTGAAGGCACTGCCGCATCCTTGAGGAAGGTTCGCGCCCAGTTGGCCGCCGCTGGCACTCCGGAGGCGCCGGTGCACGTCATGTTCGCCACCCACTCAATTCCCACCAGGGATGCCGAAGCCTCGGGTAACTCCGAGCTGGAACTGCGCGAATTCGCCGAGAATTCAGCCTATGTGGCGCAGCACCTTGCCGCGGCCGAAGCCATCATGGCCGCGGTTGATCCGGCCCAGGAATGGTCGCTGGTCTACCAGTCCCGTTCAGGTGCTCCGCATGTGCCGTGGCTGGAGCCGGACATCAACGATGCCCTTGCCGAGAAGGCCGCGGCTGGCACCAAGGGTGTTGTTGTAGTCCCCTTGGGCTTTGTCAGCGACCACATGGAGGTCCGCTGGGACCTCGATACCGAAGCCGCAGAAACGTGCGCCGAACTTGGCCTGGCCTTTGACCGCTCACCCACCCCTGGCACGCACCAGAAGTTTGTCAGTGGCCTCGTGGACTTGATCTGCGAACGCACCATTGAAAACCACATCGAAGAACGCCCGGCCATGACAAAGCTGGGACCGTGGTTCGATGTGTGCAACCCGGGCTGCTGCGCTAACTTCCGCGGCGAGAAGCCTGTCATCTCAGAAGTGGGCAGCACCATAGGGCTGGTATCCGCGCCGGCTGGCTCCTGATCGCCATGGCTGAAACAATGACAAGTGTGAAAATTGGAACCCGCGGAAGCAAGTTGGCCCTGAGCCAGACTCAGCAAATCACCGATCAGCTCAGCGCTGTCGGCGGCTTTGTTGCCGAGATCATCCCTGTTAAGACCGACGGCGACGTCCTCACCGGTCCGCTGTCTCAAATGGGTGGCACGGGCGTCTTCGCCGCTGCCCTGCGTGACACGCTCCTCAACGGTGGGGTCGACGTGGCTGTCCACTCGCTCAAGGATCTGCCCACGGCAGCGGTGCCTGGCCTGACTCTGGGTGCCATTCCTGTGCGTGCCGATGCCAGAGACGCGCTGTGTTCCCGCGACGGACTCAAGCTTGCTGAGCTGCCAGTTGGCTCAACGGTTGGCACGGGGTCCCCGCGCCGAGCGGCTCAGCTTCTGGCGGCCCGTCCGGATCTGCTCATCGTGGATATCCGCGGCAACGTAGATACCCGTCTAGCTCGGGTCCCCGGCTTGCCCGGTAACCCCGACGTAGAACGCGTGGACGGAAAAGTGGCTGATCTGGATGCCGTGGTGCTTGCCGCCGCTGGTCTGGGCCGGATCGGCCGGCTCGATACCGTCACCGAATTCCTTGATTCGTTCATCATGCTGCCGGCCCCCGGGCAAGGCGCACTTGCGCTGGAATGCCGCACGGCCGACGCCGATCTGAACGGGGTTTTGGGGCAGTCGCTCAACGCGGTGGACGATCATGATACTCGTCTTGCCGTCACCGCCGAACGTGCTCTCCTGGCCCGCCTTGAAGCCGGCTGCAGCGCACCGGTCGGTGCTCTCGCTCACCGCAAGGGCTCCATGCTTTACCTGGAAACCGTTGTGGTCTCGCTCGATGGCACCCGCTCACTACGCCTGAAGAAAGCCACCGACGGTCTCACCTCTGTTGGAGCCACCCTCCTCGGCATTGAACTGGCCGAAGAACTGCTCGCCGGCGGCGCAGCCGACCTGGCGGAATTGGCCGGCTCCGCGAAATGACCGAAAGCGGCAACGTCCCGCTGGCCGGCCTGCGCGTGGCCGTGACCCGCAGTGCTGACAGGGCCGGGGCCATGGCTGATGCGCTTGCCGCGGCTGGTGCGCAGCCGGTTTTGGTTCCTGTCATCGATTTTGAGGTGGGCGAGCAAAAGGTTCTCGGGGATTCGCTACAGCGGCTCGCTGCAGGGGAGTACCGCTGGCTGGTCATCAGCTCCATCACCACTGTGCGCGCTCTGAAGCAATGGTGCGAGGCGGCTGGAACATCACTGCAAGCGTTGATTCCGGCGTCGACCTCCGTCGCAACCATCGGCCCCACCTCTGTCGCTGTTTTGGCGGCAGAGGGCATTCATGCGGAGCTGGCACCTGTTGATCTGCAATCGGCCGCGGGCCTGGTAGCACTGTGGTCCGACTTTGATTCGGCCGACGGCGGATCCCCTCGAGTTCTGTTGCCGCAGTCGAACCTAGCCGAGCCCACGCTGGTGGAGGGTCTGACCGCCAAGGGCTGGCACCCCGAGATCGTCACGGCGTATAAAACAGTCGACTATCCAGCCGATCCGGCTCGCCGCCTGACGGCTACGTTGGCGGGCCGCTCCCCGGAGCGGGGATGGATTTACGAAGGTCGCTCAGCGACCGAGGAAATCTTACTGCCCGCGAGGGGAGCCGACCGCCAGGGAGGCGCCGGCAGCTCCCGCGCTTACCCCCTACTCACTCCGGCAGAAGCGGCAGGGGAGATCCGTGCGCGGGCGATTAACGCCGTCGTACTTGCCTCGGGAAGTGCGGCGCGCAGGGTGGCTGCCACCATGGCGCCACTGCCGGAGAACTGCCTGGTCATCGCGATCGGCCAACCCACGCAGGCTGAAGCCCAGCGCTTGGGCATGGTGGTTGTCGCGACCGCCGATCACCCTACGCCGCAGGGCATCGTGGCCGCACTGGCCCGGGCCCACACTAATTTTCTAAACCAGCAAGTTACGGAGTCGTCATGAGTTTCCCCCAGCACCGCCCCCGCCGCCTGCGCACCACCACCGCCATGCGTCGGCTGGTCAGCGAATACTCGGTGGCGCCGGCGGATTTGATTCTGCCGGTGTTCATTCGTGAGGATCTGAGCGAGCCGAAGCCCATCACCTCGATGCCGGGCGTGGTGCAACATACAACGGCGTCGCTGGTGAACGCTGCGCGCGAGGCCGTGCAGCTGGGGCTGGGCGGCATAATGCTGTTCGGCATTCCGGCGCAGCGCGATGCTACCGGGTCTGCCGGCGTGGATCCCTTTGGCGTGCTGAACAAGGCCATTCGGGACGTGCGCGCCGCCGTCGGTGATGACCTCGTGATCATGAGCGATCTTTGCCTGGATGAATTCACCGATCACGGCCACTGTGGAGTGCTGGATTCCGCCGGACAGGTGGACAATGACGCCACCTTAGAGATTTACGCCAAGATGGCTGTTGCTCAGGCCGCCGCGGGCGCCCATGTTGTGGCGCCGTCCGGCATGATGGATGGCCAGGTGGCTGTGATTCGTGAGGCTCTGGATTCTGCTGGATTCACCAACGTGTCCGTGCTGGCCTACGCCGCCAAGTACGCCTCCGCGTTCTACGGCCCGTTCCGCGAAGCCGTTGATTCCCAGCTCGACGGGGACCGCCGCACCTACCAAATGGATCCGGGTAACCGTACCGAAGCCCTCCACGAGGTTGAACTGGACCTGGCCGAGGGCGCCGACATCATCATGGTCAAGCCGGCCATGAGCTACCTCGACATTCTCGCCGACGTGGCAGCGATGAGCCCCGTGCCCGTGGCCGCGTACCAAATCTCCGGTGAGTACGCCATGATCGAGGCAGCCGCAGCAAATGGCTGGATCAACCGCCGTGCCGCCATCGAGGAATCGGTGCTGAGCATCAAACGCGCTGGCGCGTCCATGATCCTCACGTACTGGGCGGCAGAACTGGCCGTCTGGCTGGGCGAAAACTAGCGCTTCCTCTTTACCTCGTCCTTTAGTGTTTAGCCCTTAGCAATCAGCCTTTAGTCAAGGAAATTTCATGACCTCCTCGCAGGAACTTTTTGACCGCGCCAAGACCCTCATGCCCGGTGGGGTGAACTCGCCCGTGCGTGCCTTCGGCTCCGTGGGCGGCACACCGCGCTTCATGGTCAACGCCAAGGGCGCCTACCTCACCGACGCCGACGGCCGTGACTATGTGGACCTTGTGTGCTCTTGGGGCCCGGCCCTGTTGGGCCACTCGCACCCGGATGTGCTGGCAGCCGTCCATGCCGCCGTTGATCACGGACTGAGCTTCGGCGCCTCCACCCCGACCGAAAGCGAACTGGCCGCTTTGGTCCAGGGGCGCGTGTCCGGCGTCGAACGTCTGCGCATGGTCTCCACCGGCACCGAAGCAACCATGACGGCTGTGCGTCTGGCCCGCGGCTTCACCGGCCGGGACCTGATCATCAAGTTTGCCGGTTGCTACCACGGCCACCTGGACTCGCTGCTGGCCGCAGCAGGTTCGGGGCTGGCCACCTTGGCGCTGCCAGGTTCAGCCGGTGTCACGGCCGCGACCGCTGCCGAAACATTGGTGCTGCCGTACAACGATCTGGCGGCCGTCGAGGCTGCGTTTGCCGCGCATGGTGACCGGATTGCTGCCGTCATCACGGAGGCTGCTCCGGCCAACATGGGTGTTGTAACACCGGGGGAGGGCTTCAACGCCGGACTGTCACGCATCACCACCGCTCATGGCGCGCTGTTGATTCTGGATGAGGTTCTCACCGGATTCCGTGTTGGTGCGGCAGGTTATTGGGGCTTGACCGGCGGCGCGGCTGACTCCGCCGAGCGCTGGACACCTGACCTGTTCACCTTCGGCAAGGTCATCGGCGGCGGACTGCCGACGGCCGCACTCGGCGGCCGCGCCGAGGTCATGGACTATCTAGCCCCCCTGGGACCGGTCTACCAGGCCGGCACGCTGTCCGGAAACCCCGTGGCCATGGCCGCCGGCGTTGCCACGCTGACGGCCGCGACATCCTCGGTGTACGCCACGGTGGATGCGCGTTCACTGGAACTGTCCGCGGCGCTGTCCTCCGCCTTGACTGCCGAGGGTGTGGATCACTCGATCCAGCGTGCCGGCAGCCTGTTCTCTGTTGCGTTCGGCACCTCGGCGGCTGGCGTGCACAACTACGATGACGCACAGGGCCAGGAAGTGTTCCGTTACGCCCCGTTCTTCCACTCCATGCTGGACTCGGGTGTGTACCTGCCGCCGAGCGTCTTCGAGGCTTGGTTCTTGTCCGCGGCGCACGATGACGCTGCCATGAACCGCATCTTTACGGCACTGCCGGCCGCGGCGAAGGCTGCAGCAGCCGCCACCGTGGTCTAACGGTTCGGGCCTGCGTAAGGCTACTTTTGCCACCTGGACGGGGCTGGGCGTGGTTGGCGATGCCCACCACGGCGTCACGGTCCAACACCTCTCGCGCGTCAGGGCAGATCCTTCGGCTCCCAATCTGCGCCAGCTGCACCTGATACAGACGGAACTCTTCGAATGGTTGGAACCCAGAGGGTTCAATGTTGCTCCCGGGGAACTAGGGGAGAACATCACCACCGGAGGCGTCGACTTATTGAAACTTCCGCGCGGGACCCTGCTGCACCTTGGCGGGCACGCAGTGGTGGAGCTGACGGGACTGCGTAATCCCTGTTCTCAGATCGAGAATTTCCGCCCCGGATTACTCAAGGAACTCGTGGGCTACGACGACGGCGGCAGTGTGGTTCGCCGGGCCGGTGTCATGGGAGTGGTCATCACCGGCGGCGCCATCCGCCCAGGTGAGCCGATCGTCGTCGAACTTCCTGACGGAGCGCACGAGGCCCTAGAACGCATCTAAACATAACTGCCCCCGGAGTCTAGGAATCCGGGGGCAGTTGTGTTGGGCCCACGCCAACGAGAAACGAGCCGTGGGAGCCGGTGGGGACTACAAGACGTCCGAGAGGAAGCCTTTCAAGCGCTCCGTCTTCGGCTCGGTGAACAGCTGATCCGGGGAACCGGTTTCAACCACCACGCCGCCATCCATGAAGGTGACGGTGTCGGAGACATTGCGTGAGAAGCCCATCTCATGGGTCACCACAACCATGGTCATGCCGCCCTTGGAAAGATCGGTCATGAGCGACAGAACGCCCTTGACCAGCTCGGGGTCCAGTGCAGAAGTGGCCTCGTCGAAGAACATGACCTCGGGCTCCATGGCCAACGCGCGGGCAATCGCCACACGCTGCTGCTGGCCTCCGGAGAGGTTCCCGGGGCGGGCATCGGCCTTGTGCTTCAGGCCCACCAGCTCGAGCTGTTCAAGGGCCTTGACGTGCGCCTGATCCTTGGGCATCTTGCGGATCTTGATGAGCGCCAAAGAAACGTTCTGCACAACGGTCTTGTGCGGGAACAAGTTGAACTGCTGGAACACCATGCCGATACGACGGCGGAGCTCGTCCGGGTTCTCCTTCAGGACGGACTTACCGTCGAGGAGGATATCGCCTTGATCAGGTTCAATCAGTCGGTTCATGACGCGCAACAGCGTTGACTTGCCTGATCCCGAAGGACCGATGACCGAGGCCGTGGTGCCCTGCGGAACGTGCAGGTCAATGCCGCGCAGCACCTTGTTAGCCCCGAAGGCAAGATGGATGTTCGTGGCGGTCAGGGAACCTGAATTAAAGTCGCTCATGGTTAGGCGCCCTTTCCGATTACAGCAGCGGCGTCGTCGGGCTCAATTTTCTGGGCCTTGCCTTCGCGCATGCGCTTGTCAATGAAGTTGACCAGATGCGTCAACGGCACAGTCAGGCACAGGTATAGGACGCCGGCGGCCACTAGGGGGGAGAGGTTTCCGGAGTTCGCCGCTGCATCATTACTGATGCGGAAGATCTCGCGCTGGCTGCCCAGCAAACCCAACATGTAGATCAATGAGGAATCCTTGATCAAGGAAATCAGCTGGTTTACCAGTGCCGGCAGAACCCGGCGGATACCCTGAGGCACCACCACCAGCAGCATCGATGATCCGTAGCTGAAGCCCAGAGCGCGGGAAGCTTCGAGCTGTCCTTTCTCCACACTTTGAATTCCCGAACGGAAGATTTCACCAATGTACGCCGTCGCCATCATGGACAACGCCAAAACAGCCATGGGATACGGGTTGGTGCTTCCAGTCAGCGCACGTACCGTGGGCCCCATACCGATGCCGATGACCAAGATGACCAAGATGGCGGGCAGACCGCGCAGGGCATCTGTGTAGATCCTGGCGATCCACCGGGCAACAGGATTGCGCGAGATGCCCATGATGGCCAGAATCAAGCCAAAGAAGCAGCCCAAAATAGCCGAGGTTACGGCAAGGATCAGGGTGTTGGGTAAGCCGACAGTGAGGAGGTTTGGAATGACCTCCGCCATTGCCTGCCAGTCAAAGAAGGTTTTTAGGAACTGCTCAAATGCATTCATGCGCCAGCCTTAAGGGAGCTTGACAGCCTTGGAACCCGGTGACCAGGTGGTCGGGGTTTCGCGGTCCGGGTACCATTCTTTAGCCAACTTGCCCCAGGTGCCATCGGCCACGACGGCATCCAGGCCAGCGTTGATGGCGTCGGTCAGGGCCTTGTTGCCAGAGTTTACAGCGTAAGCGGTGAAGTTCTGAGTGTTGATGATCGACTCGGCGATGTGAGTGTTGTCGCCTTCTTTGATCTGACCCGAGGCCTGCTGTGAGGGGGCCACCCAAGCGTCAATCTGACCGTTCTTCAGGTTCGCATATGCGGTGTTGTAGTCCGGGAAACGAACCGTGGAGGCTTCCAGCAGCAAGGTGTTGGTGGCGTAGTCGTCCTGAACGGTGCCCTGGATGACTCCGAGGCGGGTGTCCTTGTTCAGGTCTGCGAAGGACTTGATGGGAGAGTCGGTCTTGGTCACGACAGCCATGTAGCCAAAGTCGTAACCGTTGGTGAAGCCAACGTTCTTACGGCGGGCGTCCGTGGTGGAGATCGAGGAGGAACCGACGTCGAACGTCTTGTTTTCAACCTGAGCCAACAGGGCCGAGAAGTCGGTGGACTTGAACTCAACCTTTAGGTCTAACTTCTTTGCAACGGCACGCAGCAGTTCGTTGTCGAAACCGGTGAACTTGCCGTCCTTGTCGATGAAGATGTTCGGCGGGGCGTCAGAAAGGGTTCCGACCGTGATGGTGCCGGGCACGATCAGGCCCAGAGCGTCCTTGTCGATCGAGTCAAGAGCCACTACATCGTCAGTGGTGTACTTATCCAGCGAGACCTGATCACTACCGGCGAGGGCATTTGAGGACTCGGTGGGGGTGCCGGCATCCGTGCCGCCGCCGCATGCTGCGAGGGAGAAGGCCAGAGCAACGGCAACCGGGGCGGCCGTGAGCCACTTCAGGGCAGATTTCTTCATCAAACATTCACTTTCATTGCAGGTGCCCAGCCCGAAGGACTGCTCGGGAGGGATAAGCGTGGCATGGGAGTCGGGCTGGATACTCACAGGAGTTTCTTAGCAGAACTCAACCAACGGAACTAAATTATGTCACCCCGCCCTAAATTATGGCGGATGCGAACTTATGCGAGGCAAAAAGCGCGTTCGAAGAAATAATCGGCGAAAATTAGGGCGTTCACCACGGCAGCGATCACGCTCTAGCTAGCGCAGGCGCACGACTGACGCGCAGGAAACTCGCCAGCCCTCAGATTTTATTTGTGATTTAGCTCATAGCAGGGGTTTTGTGGAGCCTAGAATCAGGGCAGAACGGGCCAATCGCCCTCAATGACGGCGGCCGGGTCCTTGACACGGCGCAAATATGCCTGGAAATCGGCGGCCTGGTCCCGAGCCCACCCAATCTGAGCATTGTGCAGATCCATCACATCAATGCGCAGCGCGCTGTATTTTGCCGCCAGCGCATCTGCCAGCCGCAGGGTGGCTTCGGCGTCGGCAGCCGAGGTATGGGCGTCCTTGAGACTGATTCCGTATTCCTCACAGAGGGCCACCAGGGTCCGGCTGCCCTTGCGGAACCGGTCCACGTTCTTATTGCAGATGAAGGGGTCAATGACCGGGGCCGCGGTAATTTGAGCCAGGCTGTGGCGGCGCGCTTCATGGGCCAGGACGGTGAAGTCGTAACTGGCGTTGAAGGCGATCACGGGAATGTTGTTGGCAAAGAGCGTATCGAGAACAGCCCCTACCTCGGCGGTGACCATATCTGAGGGCCGACCATTTTCGCGGGCATGCTCGGTGCTGATGCCGTGGATGGCGGCGGCCTCCTCAGGAATTTCTATCCCGGGATCCGCCAACCACTCGTGCGTATCCACCACGGTGCCGCCCTCATCCACCACCACGATCGAGGCCGTGACGATCCGGGCCGTGCGGGGATCCTTGCCAGTGGTTTCTAAGTCAAAGGCGGCACGGGGATGCATATTCCAGCTAGTCATGACACTTACGGTACCTGTTGGCACCGACATTTAAGTCCGCCGCGGCCTGTGCATCCGCTCAGCTGTGTTGCAAACTACGCTGGAGGCATGCGTGAGGAGTATGTTGAGGCGGTTCTGGCGGTGGCCGAGCTGATCCCTGAGTCCAAGGTTTTGTCGTATGGGGACATCGCTGCCCTCTTGGAAAGTGGTGGGCCGCGCCAAGTGGGTGCGGTCATGTCCGCCCATGGCAGCGCTGTGGCGTGGTGGCGGGTCATCCGCGCCAGTGGTGCTGCTCCGCTGTGCCACGAGCGCGGGGCGTTGGAGCATTATCGACAAGAGTCGACGGCGTTGCGTGGCGACACCGCGGCCGCGGCCGTGCCGGGCAAGAACCCGCCGTGGCGCGTGGAGATGAAAAGTGCCCGCTGGAATCCGCACGAGGCCGAGTTTGAGCTCATCGACGCCATCTCAGCGGCCCTGCACGCCGCCGCTGGGCTTGACACCGATGCCACTGTGGATCCAGATATCAGAATGTCAGAGCCTCGTGGTGAACTGGGAATATGAGCACGCAAGCAGAGCAATCGCAGCAACAGCTCCCCGCTGACCCTCAGGCTGACGGACAGCCTGCCGCACCACCGGCGCGGACCGCGACAGTGAGCAAGGACTTCCAGCCCTTGCCCCGACTGGTGTTGGTGAAGCCCTCGCAAAGCATCAAGACCGAGTTGCAGCTAAGTACCGACCAACAAACCGTGGTCGATCTGGCGCCCGGCACCGGTCCCGTTCTGCTGTGGGGTGCCCCCGGTACCGGCAAGTCCACCGTGCTGATCGAGGCGGCCGTCAAACGGATGGAGCACGACGGCGTAGATCCAGCTGGTGCCCTCCTGCTGGCACCTTCCCGGTTGGCTGCCGCTAAGCTTCGTGACGGTTTCAGCGCTCGGCTCACTAGGAGTATCAGTACCTCCCCGGCTAGGACCTGGTCCTCCTATGCCTTTGACCTGCTGCGCCGGGCCACCGTGGCAGGCCGGATGCCGCACCTGGACGGCCCGCCACGGCTCATGAGTGGGCCCGAACAGGACCTGATCATTAAGGATCTGCTGGCCGGGCACAAGATGGGACTGGGCACGGACCCGCAGTGGCCCGACGAGCTCAAAGAGGCACTGGAAACCCGCGGCTTCCGTCAGGAAATCCGGCAACTTTTTGACCGTGTCATTGAATACGGACTCCTGCCCGAGGAATTGGCACAGCTAGGTGTCGCCAACCGTCGACCCGACTGGGTGGCCGCAGCATCGCTGTACTCCGAGTACCGGGATGTGGTGGATTGGGGCAAGTCGGGCTCCTTTGACCCGGCCGGCATCATCACAGCAGCCACCACACTCTTGCAACTCGATGCGGAATTCCTGGCCGCAGAGCGTAGCCGGTTGGAACTCATTGTGGTTGACGATATTCAAGAGGCCAACAGGTCCGTCCATGAACTCCTGAAATTGGTGGGCCGGGGCAAGGACCTGCTGGTGGCGGCAGCCCCGGACGTTGTGGTTCAGGGTTTCCGCGGTGCCCGCCCGGACATGGTGGCGTCCCTGGTACAGTCGCTGGGCACCGAAGAATTGCCCTTGCAGCAATTTGTGTTGTCCACCTCGCATCGGATGAGCCCCGCCGTTGCGGGCGCCTGGTCCGGGGTGGCCGAGCGGATTTTCCAGATCCGGGGCGGACAGAAAGCCCGCGAACTTGCGTGGCTGGAACCGGCCACCCAAGGTGGCTTGGAAGCAGCAGCCGGGGACCCGGCGTCGTACGTCAGGGCTCATGTAGTGGCCTCTGAAGTCCATGAATTGCGCCTGGTGGCGGAGCGAATCCTGCACCTGCAACACATTGAAAAGCACAGCCTTGATCAGATCGCCGTGATCGTGCGGACGGGTTCGGCACTGGCTGCCCTGCAACGATATTTGAGCGGGTTGGGGATCGCCGTGAAGGTGCCAGTGGCAGAGAACCCGGTCCGCGACGAGCCCGCGGTTCGCCCCCTCTTAGAGGCCTTCGGGGTGGCGCTTGATCCCGGCAAGCTCGACGCCGAGGCTTGCGTGGCGTTGTTGACCTCGCGTTTGGGGCGGTCAACGGCGCTGCAATTGCGTCGGCTGCGCCAAGCGCTGCGGCAACAGGAGTTGCAGTCTGGTGGTGGTCGGGCCAGCGACGAGCTGCTCGTTGAGGCGTTGCTGCACCCGGAAAAGTTGGCGCCATTGGGCTGGGAAGCAGGCAACGCCACCCGTATTGCCGCCATGTTGGCTGCCGGAAATGACGCGGTGGCCCAGCCCGGCGCTAATGCCGAAACTGTCCTATGGGCGCTATGGGAGGCCTGCGATAGCTCCGGAACGTGGGAAACACAAGCGTTGCGCGGCGGGCCAACCGGTATCCGTGCCGACAGGGATCTGGATGCGGTCATGGCGCTGTTCCAGACGGCTGAACGGTACGTAGACCAACTGCCCGGATCGAGTCCGCAGCAGTTCCTTGATTATTTATTGAGCCAGGAACTGCCCATGGATACCTTGGCGGCGCGTGCTCAGCGCACCGACGCCGTGGAGATCCTCACTCCGGCTAGTGCGGCCGGCCGGGAATGGCAGGTGGTTATTGTCTCGGGGTTGCAGGAAGGCGTGTGGCCCAATACCCGGCTGCGTGGGGAGCTTCTGGGTAGTCAACTATTGGTGGATGTGCTGGAAAATGGGGCCGAGATGGCTCGGCAGATCGAGCCCGCCGCGCGCATTCGAGATATCCGGTATGACGAGTTGCGCAGTTTTTCTGCTGCCGTTTCACGGGCAGGGCAAAAGTTGATTCTGACGGCCGCCGCCGGTCACGATCTGCAGCCCTCACAATTTATTGACCTTGCCGCCCCGTACATTCCAGTCACTGATTCAGGTGGCGAATCGCAGTATCCGGTGCGTCCGGTGGAACAGGTCCCGCGGCCCATGACGTTGCGGTCATTGGTCTCTGAGCTACGGCAGGAATCGGAGATGTATGCCGATCCCGAAGCCGCCAGAATGCTGGCCGTGCTAGCTCACGAAAACGTTCCCGGGGCCCATCCGGAGCAGTGGTGGGGTTTGCTGCCGCTGAGCAGCGACGCGCCCATTGTCCCTGCCGGTGAACCGGTCAACGTCTCCCCGTCCAAGGTGGAAGAAGTACTCAAATCGCCACTGAACTGGTTTATCCGAGCCGCCGGTGGGGAAGCGACCACCGATTTCGCGCGGAGCTTGGGAACCCTCATTCATGCCATCGCCCAGGACGTTCCGAACGGGGCCGGGCACGAGTACTTGGCTGAACTGGACAAGCGCTGGCCCACTCTGGGCCTGCCCGATTCTTGGGAAACCCAGGTGGACTACAAGCGCGCCCAAGAGATGCTGGGGAAGCTGGCCCAGTACGTGGTGGAGGCCCGCCAAGAGGGCCGCACGCTGATCGGTGTGGAAGAGGACTTCAGCGTTGAAATTGGCGAAATCCCTGCCATGTTGGGTGGATCGACGGGCGGTGCAGCCGGTCACCAACCGGATGCAGTGCCCGGGGATACGCCTTCAGAAACACAATCGGGGATTCAAGGCCACGTGGTGCGGTTGCGTGGCCAGGTGGACCGGCTCGAAGCCGACTCCAACGGGAACCTGGTGGTGGTCGATATCAAGACCGGGCGCACCAAACCCACCAAGAACCAAGTTCTGGCCCATCCACAGCTGGGGGCTTATCAAGTGGCCGTGACAGCGGGAGGCTTTACCGAGCTGGCCGAAGCCGCCGGTTTTTCCGGTTCGGTCTCCGGGGGAGCAGCCCTGTTGCCGCTGGGCGACGGCACCAAGAGTGTCAAGACTCAGGATCAGCCTGCCATGGTGCCCGGAAGCGAGAACGATCCCACTGCCAAAGTTATGGAAGCTGCACTCCTGATGGCCCAAGCAGTATTTCCTGCCCGCCACGGTACGGATTGGTCCGAACGTAACGGTTGCCCGCTGCCAACTATTTGCCCGCTGTGCCCGGAAGGGAAACAAATCACCGAATGACACTTTCACAGCCCCTGAGCCCGTATGAATTGGCCGAACTGTTGGGGCAGTTCCCGCCCACACCGGAACAGGCCGCCATCATATGTTCGCCCCTGGAACCGCTGCTCGTCATTGCCGGAGCTGGCTCGGGTAAGACCACCACCATGGCGGACCGCGTGGTGTGGCTGGTGGCCAACGGTCTGGTGCTGCCGGAAGAGATCCTGGGCGTCACCTTCACTCGCAAGGCGGCAGGGGAGTTGGCCACCCGGATCCGCGGACAGCTGGCCAAGCTGGGTACGTTGGCACGCTCCGGTGAGGTGGAGTTGGCGCCCGCCGCAGCGGCCAAGGATGCTCTGGAAGCCAAGGTTTCCACCTACCATTCCTACGCCAGCGGCATTGTTACCGATTACGGACTGCGCTTGGGGATTGAGCGTGATGCCGTGGTTCTTGGCGCCGCCGAGGCATGGCAATTGGCCAGCGAGGTGGTGGAAGCCCACAACGGCGCTCACGAACACTTCACGGCCGCCAAATCGACCTTGATCCAGTCCGTCATGGATCTGGCCGGGGAATGCGCCGAACACCTGCAAGAGCCCGAGCAAGTCCGGGAAACCATTGCGTCCTACTTGGCACGGCTCGATGCCCTGCCCTACATCGCCGAGACCGCCAAGCCGCGCACTGCCGTGGTCAACAAGCAGCTGGATGTCTTGCGGACCCGCGGCTCGGTGGTGGAGCTGGTCCAAAAATATGCCGAGGCCAAGCGGCGCCGCAATGTTTTGGACTACGGCGATTTGGTGGCGTTGGCGGCCAAGATCGCCCAGGAAGTCCCCCACGCCGGCGAGGTGGAGCGCCAGCGGTACAAGGTGGTGTTGCTGGATGAATTCCAAGACACATCGCACGCTCAGCTGCAGCTCTTCGCCGAGCTCTTCGGCTCCGGTCACCCCGTCACAGCCGTGGGCGATCCCCACCAGTCGATCTATGGTTTTCGAGGCGCCTCCGCCGGGCAGCTGTTCCGCTTCCCGGAGATTTTCCTCAAGTCCGACGGCGGGTACGCACCAACTGCCGAACTCACCATCGCGTGGCGGAACTCAGCCCACATTCTAGATACCGCCAACGTCATGTCAGCAGAACTTGCCCAAGCGCAGACACGCAAGGCCCACGCCAAACTGGCGGCCGGGCTAACCGAGGAAGAACGGGCAGCAGCCGGCCCGCGGGTGGTGGTTTCACCCCTGCGCGAGAAGCCCAACGCACCCGACGGGGAAGTGGTGCTGGCCCGCTTTGAGACAGAAATAGCTGAGGCAGAAGCCATCGCCGATGAAATTCTGGACCGAAAGGGGGATTTCACGCACCGCAGCGGCACCCAAGGTGCCATGACAGTGGCAGTGCTGTGCCGTCGTCGTGCGCAGTTTGCTGGGCTGCAGAGCGTCTTTGAGGCCCGCGGCATCCCGTACGAGACCGTAGGACTGAGCGGGTTGCTGAGTACCCCGGAGATTGTGGATTTGGTCGCCACTTTGCGCGTGGTGGCCGATCCCGGACGTTCGGATGCCCTGATGCGGCTGCTGACCGGTGCTCGGTGGCGAATTGGGCCGTTGGACCTCATGGCATTTTCGGACTGGGCCCGGCACCTGGCCCGGCGCCGAAAGTGGGCCGCCGAAAATCGGGTGGACTTCAACGCTGCAGCCTTGCGCGGTGAGCTGGAGCTAGATTCCGGCCATGGCGGCCCGGACGGGGCCGCGCACGAAGCCGGTGAGGGAGCGCCGGAAACTGTGGTGACGGCAGATCTCGTGGACGCCTCATCGCTGATCGAAGCCTTGGACTATCTCAGTGCCGACTACTGGCCGGAGTCAATACGCCCGCTGTCCCAGGTGGCGCGGGCCAGGTTGCTGACGCTGCGTGATGAGTTGCGCATGCTGCGTACTTTTGTGGGTGAGGATCTGAGCAACCTGCTCGGTGTGGTGGAACGCACCATGCTGCTGGACATTGAATTGGCAGCCAAGCCCGGCGCCAGCATTCACCATGCCCGGCGCAACCTCGATGCCTTTGCGGACGCCGCCGCAACCTTTATGCAGGCGGCGCAGCGGGTTGACTTGGATGCTTTCCTCGGGTGGCTGGAAACAGCAGAGTCCGAAGAAGGCGGACTGGAAATGACGCCATTGGAGAGCAACCCCGATGCGGTGGCGCTGCTGACAGTACATGCCTCCAAGGGGCTGGAATGGGATGTGGTGTTTGTTCCTGGGATGAATATGGGGGCGTTTCCGAGCACTCGGGCTGACCGTTGGAGCACCGGGGCAAAATCCCTCCCCTGGCCGCTGCGTGGTGACCGGGACGATCTGCCGGAATGGGATTTGAACGTCCCGGACCTGAAGACCCTGTTGGACAATGAAAAGCTGTTCGCTGCCGATGTCAGCCTGCACGGCGAGGAAGAGGAACGGCGGCTAGCCTATGTTGCCTTCACCCGAGCCCGCGATTTTCTCATGTGTTCCAGCACGGTGTGGGGTAGCGGGAAGAAGCCACTGCAACCTTCCCCCTTCATCTCCGAGCTGCTGATGCTGGCCGAAGGGGCGCAGCAAAGTGCCCGAATTTCGCTGTGGTCCCCGGATCCTGAAGAGGATGCCCAGAACCCCACCAGCGCCGGTGCCGAAAGTGCGCAGTGGCCTTATGACCCGCTCAACGGCCCTGAGATCCAAGGCCGCCCCGGAGCTGTGAAGCGGGTGGGTCGGCGTGGGAACGTTAGCCGGTCAGCTGCTGCCGTGGACAGTGAACAGGAAGCAATTCGCGCCAGCGGGCTCACGCCGGAACAACTTTCGGCACTCGTGGGTGGCAGCGAATTTTTGGCGAGCCACCCGCGCTGGGGGCTCGAGACCAGCGTGCTATTGGCACAGGAACAAGTGGAGTCGGACCAGCTCAGGGTGGAACTGCCACCGCACATTTCCGCCTCCCGGCTAGTGGCTCTGAGCGAAGACCCGGAGAAGGTCACCCGC
Organism: Specibacter sp. NPDC078692; assembly: GCF_040686835.1. Classification (NCBI taxonomy): domain Bacteria; kingdom Bacillati; phylum Actinomycetota; class Actinomycetes; order Micrococcales; family Micrococcaceae; genus Specibacter; species Specibacter sp. NPDC078692. The sequence goes on along the minus strand of NZ_JBFBLV010000013.1, from coordinate 68,159 downwards.
GCCATGCGCCGACCCGTGCCCACCAAGCCTGGCATGGCGGCTCGGAAGGGAACGGCGTTCCACACCTGGATTGAGGACTTCTTCGGCACCACCGGGCAGTTGGACTTTGATGAGTCTCCCGGAGCTGACTCCTATGTGGATGAGGCCTATGGATTGGCCAGCATGCAAGAAACTTTCAAGAAATCCCAGTGGGCTACCCGAGTTCCTGCCGAGCTAGAGGTGCCCATTGAAACCAGGGTGGCCGACGTAGTGGTTCGTGGGCGTATTGATGCAGTCTTCAGGGATGCGGACGGCAGCTGGGACCTGATCGATTGGAAGACCGGAAAGGTTCCCGGAAAGCAACAGTTGGCGGTCCGTGGGGTGCAGCTGGCCGTGTACCGGCTTGCTTGGTCGCGCCTCAAGGAAGTGCCCTTGGATCAGGTGCGGGCAGCGTTTTACTACGTGGGCCAGGACAAGCTCATCAGGCCCGTGGATCTGGCTGGACAGGACGAGCTAGAGGCCATCGTCACCAACGCCTACTCCGCCTAATGCTAGGGGTGGCCACTAGTGCGCTGGCTACTTTTCGATGGTAATGACCTTCATCGCGGTGGTGTCGACGTCTTCGCCAGATGATGAAGCATCGGGGGCAGAGTCCTGAGTATTGGCGTTTGCGTCGTCGCCGTCAGTGTCACTGTCAGAGTTGGTTGCGTCTGCGTCTGCGTCTGAGTCTGCGTCTGAAGTCGTATCACCGGCGACATCCTGAGGATTGTCGGCGTCGTTCTTGCCGGATTCACCGGATGGCCCAGCGGTGACATCGGTGGCCGGCTGCTCGTTGATCTGGGGGTCAGCGATCGAGATCGATGCTGTATCAGGAGCCGGTTCGGCAGCTACTTTAGTTGGGGATTCGCTGGGCTGCGGCTCGGTGGCCTTGCTCACTGGGCTAGCTGGGCTAACTGCGGTGGGAGCAACAACAACAGTCGGCTCAACGCTGATGGGCTGGCCGCCGTGCTCGGCAATGTCCGCTTCGAGGGTGCGCAGCATGGATTCTGCATCTTCCACCATGCGTGCACTGTCGGCGGCGTACCCCTTGACGAGCCACTGCGCCAACGCAAACTCGGCGCTGAGGGCGGCCCTGCGAAGCAGGTGCGGGTCCGGGGTTTCATGGCGGGCGCCAGCGTAAGCCTGCAGCACTGTGTCAACAAAGTCGGGATCATCCACGGCAACTAGCCATGCGAAATCATCAGCGGGATCGCCCACACGCAGCTCGGTCCAGCCATTGACGGCGGTGACCTGATCGCCGTCGAGCAATATATTGTCCTCGTGCAAATCACCATGGACCACACACGCGTTGAAGCGCCACAGGGCTACATCTTCCATGGCGTGTTCCCAGCGGCGCAGCAGTGCCGGCGGGATCTTGCCCGTGGTGGCCGACTGATCCAGTTCGTTGAGCTTGCGTTGACGGAATTCATTGGCGGTGTAACTGGGGAGATCGTAATTGGTGACGAGTTCCTGAGGAAGATCGTGAATGGCTGCAATGGCGGCACCGATTTCCATGGCCAAGGTAGCGTTTCCCGCTGAGAGCTGCTCCACTGTGTATGCCTTCCCCCGGATGTGGGAGTACACAAAGGTGATGAGTTCGCCCTGCCGTACAGTTCCGGCCACGGTGGGCAGCAAGAAGGGTAGCTCGGCTCGAATCGCAGGGGTGAAGGCGCGCAGGACCTGACGCTCGGTTTCCAGACGAGTACTGGCCTCGGCATGGCGCGGCGAACGTACCCTCCAGCGCCGATTTTCCGAATCCACCAACAACGCGGAGCAAAAATCGGCTGCATGGTCGGGCTCCGGACCAAACGCTGTCACGTTGAGTCCGGGCACGGCGGCGCTGGCAATAGCGGCCAGTTCGATTGCAGTCATTCTTCTCACCCCTCCACCGTAGAACGCGAAGGCTCCAAACCTTGCTTCCTCGGGGCGGCGAGTCGTAAGAAGTCGTGCACAAATCCTCCTGCGCGAATCGCAGCCCAGCGCCACCTTGTCCACAATCACGTGCTGCGGAATGTAAAAAAGTGCAGTGGATGCGTACGGTAGAAACATGAGCAAACCCAACCTTTCCCCCGACGTTGTGCTGGACCGGGAATGCGAACAGCGCAATGAACCCGGGTTTTTGGAGACGGTGTTGGCGACGGCAGCCCACAAGGTAGTGCTCTTCCACCGCGGTAAGGCCCTGGTGGCCGGTGCCAGTCTCAGTTCGTTGGCCTATCTACACCCCTCACAACTGCCCCAACATCTACCGGCCGGGACCCTGCCGGTCTATTTGGGAAAGGTGCTTGAGGGCAACGGACATACCCTACTCGCGGGTACGGAGCTGGTGCTGATCGCATTACCGGACGACGCCGGAGAGCCGGCTTGGGTGCCGGAGGGCAGCTCCTTCGCCGGTTACCGAGCTGCCGCAGAGCAGATGAGTAGGGCCGATGCGGAGGTTTTCATCCAGGCTCAGGCGGCAGCCAACTGGCATGCCACTCACGCGTTCTGCCCGCGGTGCGGCAATCCCACAGAAATTCAGGCGGCAGGCTGGATGCGCCGTTGCAGCCAAGACGGTTCCGAACATTTTCCCCGCACCGATCCGGCCGTGATCGTGGCGATTGTGGGTGCCGATGAGAAAATCTTGCTGGCCAACAACTTCGCATGGGATGAGAACAGGTACTCCACCGTGGCGGGTTTCGTAGAAGCAGGAGAGAGCGCCGAAGCAGCTGCGGTGCGTGAGATTTTTGAAGAGGTGGGTGTCCGTCTGCATTCTCTCCAGTACCGATCTTCCCAAGCCTGGCCGTTTCCCCGGTCCTTGATGTTGGGTTTCATGGGCTACACGGATGACACGAACGCCACCCCAGATCTGACGGAAGTCCGGGCGGCCCGTTGGTTCGGGCGAGAAGAGTTGCAGGACGCGGTGTTGAAGGGTGAGGCAGTGATCTCGCCCCGGTTGTCCATTGCGCGGGAACTGATTGAGCACTGGTTTGGCGGAAGAATTGTAGAAGCCGGTGAACAGCTATGAGTTTTGACCCCAGCCAGCTGGGTCTGCCCGTAATGGATGAACGCACGGCGGAGGAAAAGATTCTCTCCGGTTTGGATGAGGAACAACGCACCGTTGCCACCACTCTGAACGGGCCTTTGTGCGTGCTGGCAGGCGCCGGCACCGGAAAGACACGCGCCATCACGCACCGCATCGCCTATGGCGTACACACCGGTGTCTACAATCCCAACCGTCTGCTCGCCGTGACCTTTACAGCCAGAGCGGCAGCCGAAATGCGTACCCGGCTGCGCGATCTGGGCGTGGGCACTGTCCAAGCCCGCACCTTCCATGCCGCAGCGTTACGGCAGCTGCAGTATTTCTGGCCGCACGCCGTCGGCGGTCAATTGCCGGGCCTGCTCGAACACAAGGCTCAGATCATCGCCGAGGCCGCGCGCAGGCTCCGGCTGCCCACCGACAGAGCTGCCATCCGGGATTTGGCCGCCGAAATTGAGTGGGCCAAGGTGTCCATGATGACCCCGGAAACGTACCTCATCAAGGCAGAAGATCGCGGCGAACCAGGCGGGCTGGACAAGGTCACGGTGGGCAGGCTCTTCCAAGGGTACGAAGACGTGAAGGCGGATCGAAACCTTATTGATTTTGAGGATGTCCTGCTGATCACCGTGGGCATTCTGCAGGAAGATCCGCGGGTCGCAGCTACGGTACGCGATCAGTACCGGCACTTTGTGGTGGATGAATACCAGGATGTTTCCCCGCTCCAGCAGCGGATGCTCGATCTGTGGCTAGGTGGCCGCGACGAACTGTGCGTGGTGGGCGATGCCAGCCAGACCATTTACTCCTTCACAGGTGCCACACCGCGGCACCTGCTGGAATTTCCCCAGCGCTTCCCCGAAGCAAACGTGGTCAAGCTGGTCCGTGACTACCGTTCCACCCCGCAGGTGGTGGGCTTGGCCAACGGCTTGCTGGCCAATCGGCGCAGTGGAGGCATGACTGCCGATGCGCTCTGGTCTAAGCCGCTAGAACTTGTGGCGCAGCGCCCAGGCGGTCCGGCGCCTGAATTCATGGAGTGCAGCGATGACGAGGCCGAAGCCGCAGCCGTCGCCGCCAGAATCAAGGTACTGGTTGAGAATGGCACACCCGCCAGCGAAATTGCCGTGCTGTTCAGGACTAACGGTCAATCCGAAGCTTATGAGCAGGCGCTGACCGCGGCCGGACTCGGCTACCAGTTGCGCGGTGGCGAGCGGTTCTTCGCCCGCAAGGAAGTCCGCGACGCTATGCTGCAGCTGCGCGCTTCCTCCCGTGCTGCCGAAGATGAAGCCCTGGGCCAGCTAGTCCGTGATGTGTTGGGCAACCTCGGCTACCAGGCAGAGGCCCCCAAAACGGGCGGTGCCGTGCGGGAACGCTGGGAATCACTCAGCGCCATCGTTGCCCTGGCCGATGAGCTCGTGGTCTCCCGCAGCACCCCCGAGCACACTTTCTCCATCCTGGACTTTGTCGCCGAACTACAGGAACGGGCCACGGCCCAGCATGCCCCCACCGTCCAAGGTGTCACGCTGGCTTCCTTGCACTCGGCCAAGGGATTGGAATGGGACGCCGTGTTCCTGGTGGGCCTCAGTGAAGGGTTGATGCCCATCTCCTTCGCGGATACACCCGAAACCGTGGATGAGGAACGCCGGCTTTTGTACGTGGGCATCACTCGTGCTCGGGAATACCTGAACTTTTCCTGGTCCACAGCACGCACCCCGGGTGGCCGGGCGAACCGCAAGCCCTCCCGGTTTTTGGACGGCTTGCGGCCCAATTCGGTGGGTGGGGCTCCCACCGGCCCGCGCATGGCCACCACCCGTAAATCGCGCAAGCTGGCGGGTCCCTCAGTGTGCCGGGTATGCGGGAAGATCCTCAATACCGGCGCCGAACGCAAGGTGGGGCGTTGTTCCGACTGCCCGCCTGGGTACGACGAAGCAGTGTTTGAACAGTTGCGAGAGTGGCGTCTGAAGGAATCGGTATCCGCGTCAGTGCCAGCCTTCGTGGTGTTTACCGATGCCACACTGATGGCCATTGCCGAGGCTGCTCCGCAGGACCTGGATGAACTAGCTGCCCTGCCTGGAGTGGGGCCCTCTAAACTGGAACGCTACGGAGAAGCTGTTCTGGAAATTGTGGCTGGCTGATTCTGCCATTGGCAGCCGCACTCAGGGTGGGCGCTGAATTCCTGCTCTGTCCAGCGTCCGCTCCCAGAATGGAAACTCAGGACGGCGGACCACGCGCTGGGCTGATTGACGCCGTCCAGAAATAGCAGTGCCTGGGTGGCTGCGGTACCAGCTAAAGCCAGCGAGGTAGCGCTAGCTTCCAAACGACCAGCTGAAGGCCCAGCTGTCGGTCCCGCTAACGGCCCGTCACCGTCGCCCTGCAACCACGGAGATTCAGGGCCGTTGCGCTGCCGTTCCACACAGCCCGCGCAGGCGGTCTCCCCAGGCACCACGAGTGGACCCACCGTGCCGTCTTGCTCCCTGTGCAACACCAGCAGATGGGGCCTTTCGGTACCCAGAAAACGAGACGTCAGCCCAACTGCCGCGCAGTCGAAACCCACCAGAACGGCAAGATCAAGGCTCTGAAGGCTGGGACCTCCTGCCCCGCCGTCGTGCACCATGTGAATGTGCGTCAGCGGATCCAGAGCTGTGAGATGGCGCCGCAGGGCCAGGGAGCGGGGGATGCCAATGTCGGCCTTGGTGTAGGCGCTCGGTGACACGTCGGACGCGGCGACGGGGGAGTCATCCTCGAGCAGGAGCGTGCCCACTCCGGCGTTGGCAAGTGCCCCGGCTAAGGTGGCGCCGGTGCGTCCCAACCCCGCCACATGAACCACATTCTGCTGGCGCTGGGCCAGGCGCTTTTGTGCCGAATCCCGATACAAGCCCAAGAGCGCAGTCCTGTCAGGGCGCAGCCGTTCCGCCCGGTACCCTTGGGTGGACAGTTCGGCGTCGGGACACAAAACGGTGTCGAGCATAGTGCAAATCTCCTGGGCACGCGCGGCAGGAACACCAAGTTCAACGGCGGAACTCACCACTTTCTTGTCGGCGATTCCGCGGCGCAACGCGTTGATGAACGCCACGTCTGAGGCCTGTAGTCCCTCCAAGATCAGGCCGCCGGGCCCCAACCCAATTTGCACGCTGTGGGCGCCTCGGCTGACCATGCGAAGCGCCGGATTGACAGCCGTCATGATGACCTCCCTAAGGATTCCGGCGAGTAGATGCCGTAGTTAAGATCATTGCACTTGAAGTGCTGGGCTGCTGTGAGTTATCCACAGCTAGGTGTTCTCCACAACTTGTCCCCGCACAGGGCCAGCGGCGTGCTCTGGGTGGCACGGTGGCGGTACGGTCGATATATGGCACCTGCACCAGCACCAGCTCCTAGAACTCCGGCACAGACACCCACCCCTGCACGGTCACAGTCACCGGCACCGGCATCGGCACCGGTACCGGCGCTGGCAGCTGCTGCGCGCCGCAGGCCCATCGGCACGGGAACCAAAGGTCCGCTGGGCGATTCAATTTCACTCCACCGGCTCAGCACAGGCGATCCCATCGTGGTCCGGCGGACGGCGCGGCGGAAAACCGGGCTGGCTGCATTCTGGGAGAACGGACAGGCAGTCATAGCCGTTCCAGCGCGGCTAAGTCTTGACGATGAGGCGTATTGGGTGCCGCACATGGCCGCCAAACTGGAACACAGCAAACAACGCGAAGCAGGCCTGGCTGGCCGTCGGAACGTCCCAGCCAGTGACGCTGCCCTGTTGCAGCGCAGCCACTCTCTTTCGGCTCAGTTCTTGGGTGCCCGGGCTGTGCCGGATTCGGTGCGCTGGGTTAGCAACCAGAACGGTCGTTGGGGCTCGGCCACCCCGGCCCGGAAGACCATCCGCATTTCCCACCACGTGCAGGGTATGCCTGACTGGGTTGTGGACTATGTGTTGTTGCACGAACTGGCCCACTTGATCCACCCAAACCACAGCCCCGCATTCTGGGCGGAACTGGCCGGGTACTCGAAGCTTGAAGAGGCGAAGGCATTCTTGCAAGGGGCCTCGTTTGCTTCGGCGCGAAACATCATGGGTATGGGAGAAGGTATGGATGACGGACGTGATGACGGTACTGACGACGGAAGTGAAACCTCGGAATAGTCCGTCTCAGCAATTATACAAAGAGGGCGGCGGGAACCTCAGTTCACTGCCGTAGCAGTGGATCTGCGATTCCCGCCGCCGGGATGTGATGGAGCCGTGAGCTCCTTAGCTCTTGTCTCCGGTCCCTGAATCCGTGCCCGAATCCGGGTCGGTCTCTGAGTCTGTGCCCGAATCTGTCTCGCCGGCACTGTCCCCGGATTCCTCGCCCCCGGATTGCTCGGCTGGGGTCTCCGCTGCATCCTCGGTCTGGAAGTCGTCAAAGCCGCCGTCCAAGAGCTTGGCCAATGCCGCATCAACGTCTGATTCAGAAGCGTCTTCAGCGCTGCGACGGGCACTGAAACCAGCCGCATCGTCCAAGTCGGCGGAGGTGGGCAGCAGATCCGGGTGGGCCCAGATCGCGTCACGACCGGCAATGCCGCGTTGATCCTTCAATGAAGCCCACAAGGCGGCAGCTTCGCGGAGCCTGCGTGGACGCAACTCCAGTCCCACTAGAGAGCCGAAAGCATGCTCGGCGGGACCGCCCGTGGCACGGCGCCGGCGGATCGTTTCACGGATGGCCGCAGCCGCAGGCAGATTCGCTGCTGCCTCGAAACTGAGCTCGTCAACCCAGCCTTCCACGAGGGCGAGGGCTGTTTCCAACTTTGCCAATGCGGCGTCCTGCTCCGGTGTGCGGGCCGGCATGAAGACACCCTCGGACAGGGCTGCCTGCATGGCCTCGGGGTTGGAGGGGTCCAAATTCTGGGCCAAATCTTCAATACGAGACATGTCAATATGGATGCCGCGTGCGTAGGATTCGATGGCGCCCAGCAGATGGCCGCGTAGCCACGGAACCTGCACGAAGAGCCTTGCGTGAGCAGCTTCTCGCAGGGCCAAGTACAGCAGGACTTCTTGTTCGGGAACTTCCAAGCCTTCACCGAAGGCCTTGACGTTGGCCGGGAGGAGAGCCATCTGAAGGTCGGCCAGCGGGATACCGATGTCGGTGGAGCCGACAACTTCCTTGGCTAGTGCACCCACGGCAGCACCAAGCTGCATGCCGAACAGGGCGCCGCCCATGTTCTGCATCATCGAGGCTGCGCCGCCCATCATGGACTTCATCTCTTCGGGCAGTTGTTCGTTCATGGCCGTGGAAATGGCGAAGGCAATACTGTTAGCCACCGGCTCGGTCAGACGCTTCCACGTTCCCAGAGTTTCCTCTACCCATTCGGCGCGGGACCAGGCGTGGCCCACGATAGCGGTGGCGGCAAGGTCCGTGAACGGATCCAGCCACATTTCCGCCAGACGAAGGGCATCATCAACTTCTCGCTGCTGAGCTGGCGTCACTGACGGGTCATCGCCTGCGGCAGCCTTGCGGGCAGCATCGTGGGCCAGCTCCCAATTGACAGGTGTATCTGAGGAGCCGCTCATCATGGCCTGCACCTGAGAGAACATTTGCGCGAGCGCATTCGGATCTGACGGCAAACCCGCAGCCTTGGCCAGTTCTGCCGGGTCAAAACCCTCCATGCCCTGTCCGCCCATAAGGTTGGCGAGCATTTCCTGAAGCGGATCCTTCGGGGTTTCGTCGTCGTTGTTGGCTGGTGTGGAAGACATGATGGCCCGTTCGTTGGCGTGGACGCTGAATATCTTCACGTTACCGCCGCCGCGCAGCGTTGTCGCCCTGCAGCGGCCCACTGTTCGCTCTAGGCAAAGGGTGTCAGACCTTGGGACGCGTGGCACTGTCGCATTCATTGGATGCTCCCAGCCGGTGCACAAGCACAGCACATCCAGACACAGTAGGCTTGAGGGTTGGTACCCCGTTTTGTTTTAGAGTTTTAGTCCGCGGATGTCTGCCGGACTCGATAGAATGTGGAAAGGTCACTGCTTTGAGCCAGGAGACACCCGAAATGGCAGCGACGCCACGCACTTTTCGCGACAAAAGAATCTCCCTCATGGCGGTCTCCGGCGTACTGGCGGTAGTTTTGGGTGTGGCCGCGGTGACGTTGCCGGTGCCGTATGTCATTGAATCCCCGGGGCCGGCGATCAACACTATTGGCGAGCTCAACGGCGAGCCCATCATCGCTGTTACCGGCCACGAAAGCTTTCCGCCAACGTCCGGCAGCCTTGATCTGACCACGGTTCATCTCACAGGCGGCTTGCCGGAGAGTCAGGTCAATTTTTTCAACGTACTGACCTCGTGGTTGACGCCCTCCCACACTGTCTACCCGGCCGAACTCATGTACGCACCTGGGACCAGCCAGGATGCCATTAACAGTGAGAACTCTGCGGCCATGACCGGTTCACAGGAAAATGCCACAGCCGCGGCCATGACCGCCATGGGCATTGACTTTGAGAGCAACCTAGCGGTGGCCATGGTCCCTGCCGACGGCGCCGCGTCAGGCATCTTGAAGCCCGACGACGTTCTCCTCACCATTGACGGTAAGAAGATCACGGATCTGGGCGTCATCCAGACCGCGTTGACTGATGGCAAGGGCGCGCCCGTGGAGCTTGAGATCCGCAGAAACGATGCCGAACAGAAACTGAGTCTCACACCGAAGCTGGGTGACGAAGGCAAATATTTGCTGGGTGTTCAGATCCAGAATGTGTTTAAGTTCCCCTTCGATGTCGAGATCACATTGAGCAACATTGGTGGGCCCAGTGCGGGCATGATCTTTGCTCTAGGCATCATGGACAGCCTGACACCGGGAGATCTCACTGGCGGGAAAAAGTTTGCCGGCACGGGAACCATCGATCCAGAGGGCAAAGTTGGAGCCATTGGGGGTATTGCCCAGAAACTGGTGGGCGCTCGCAGCACCGGTGCTGATTATTTTCTGGCTCCCGCCGCAAACTGCGGCGATGTAGTGGGGAACATTCCCGATGGCCTTCAGGTCATCAAGGTGAGTACGCTCACAGAAGCCCACGACGCCGTGGCCCTGATTGGCTCCGGCAAAGACGGCTCAGGGCTGCCCACATGCAAATAACATTTGAGCCCCGATGCGTAACGATTGCGCATCATACGGAACTTGGCCCGCGACCCGTTCGTGGCACCCTTATGGAAGTACCCAGAATTTTTCTTGTCCAACAGTTGAGTAAGAGGTAGAGAGTGACATCCCGCCCAGCCCCGCCGCCGAGCAACACCATCCGGCCCAAGCGACGTAGCGCATTGATGCCCACCATCATTGTGGTGGCGGTGCTTGTGGTCGCAGTGCTGATCTTTTCAGGGATTTACACCGATCTGCTGTGGTTCAACCAGATAGGTTTTTCTGAAGTTTTCTGGACCGAACGCATTGCGAAGATCCTGATATTCATCGCTGGCTTCCTCATCATGGCTGCGGGGGTGTTTTTCTCCATCCGGGCCGCTTACAAGGCGCGCCCCATCTACGCCCCCGATAGCGCACACGAGGATAACCTCAACCGCTATCAGATGCAGCTGGAGCCGATTCGCCGCGTGGTGATGATTGGTGTGCCGATTGTTTTCGGTCTATTTGCCGGTACAGCAGCCATGGCCCAGTGGGAAAAGGTCATGTTATTCCTCTACCGCGTTCCTTTCGGCTCAACTGACCCCGAATTCGGGCTGGATATCAGCTTCTACACCAACACCCTGCCGTTCCTAGGTTTCTTGGTGGGCATGCTCATCAGCGCCACGGTAATAGCGTTCATCGCCGGAATGCTGACCCATTACCTGTACGGCGCCATCCGCTTGACCGAGCGCGGCATCTTCACCACACGCGGCGCGCAGATTCACATCGCTATTCTCGCGGGCGTCTTCTTGCTGCTGCTGGCCGGCAACTTCTGGCTCGGCCGCTACGCCACGCTGCAAGACAACGGCGGATTCCGCGCTGGTGCCATGTTCACCGACGTCAATGCCGTGATTCCCACCAAAGCTATTTTGGCTGCGGCAGCCATCATCGTGGCAATTCTGTTCATCGTTGCAGCATTTATTGGCAAGTGGAAGCTGCCCCTGATCGGTGCTGGCATGCTGGTAGTCACCGCAATTGTTGCTGGCGGCCTGTACCCCATGGCCATCCAGGCGTGGCAGGTCAAGCCCTCACAGGGAAACATGGAAGCTGAGTTCATTCAGCGCAACATTGAGATGACACGTGAGGCGTACGGCCTCTCTGACATTGAAGTCACTCCTTACAAAGCAACGACGACGGCGGAAGCTGGCGCCCTGCGTCAGGACGCCGACACTGCAGCCAACATTCGTTTGTTGGACCCCAACCTACTCTCGGCAACCTTCCGCGAGCTGGAGCAGTACCGTCCGTACTACGAGTTTCCTAAGACGTTGAACGTTGACCGATACACCATTGACGGCGAGGTTCGCGACGCCGTGATTGCTGTGCGTGAGTTGAATCCCAACGGATTGAACCCAGCTCAGCAGAACTGGTACAACCAACACCTGGTGTACACCCACGGTTATGGCATGGTGGCTGCCTATGGCAACACCGTGACAGCTGATGGCAAGCCCAAATTCATGCAGTCCGGTGTACCTTCCACGGGTGTGCTGGGGACAGACACTAGCTACCAGCCGCGCATTTATTTCGGCCAGTCCATGACCGAATACTCTCTGGTGGGTGCTGAAGAGGGAACCGCTCCCATCGAGTTGGATCGCCCGCAGGGCACCACCGCTGGAGCTGCCGACGCGACGGCTGATGAGGCTTCTGGCTCGGAGTCTCTGACAACCTTCACCGGCAACGGTGGGCCCAATGTGGGCAACTGGTTTAACCGTGCCATGTACGCGCTGAAGTTCCAGTCAACTGACCTGTTGCTGACTAACGGTGTCAACAGCGAGTCGCAGATCCTCTACGACCGGACGCCCGAAGAGCGCGTTGCCAAGGTAGCTCCTTACCTCACGATCGATGGCAACCCTTACCCGGCCATTGTTGATGGCAAGGTCAAGTGGATTGTTGATGGTTACACCACCAGCTCCTACTACCCCTACTCGCAGCAGCAGCAGTTGCAAGAAGCCACCACGGATTCTCTGACGGCCACCAATGGTATGGCTACGCTGCCCAATGCTTCCGTGAACTACATCCGCAACTCGGTCAAGGCCACAGTGGATGCTTACGACGGATCTGTTGATCTATTTGCGTGGGACACCGAGGACCCCATCCTGAAGTCTTGGCAGAAGATCTTCCCGAGTACCATCAAGCCGTACACGGAAATGTCAGCGGATGTCATGTCGCATGTGCGCTACCCGGAAGATATCTTCAAGGTCCAGCGTGAGCTGTTGGGCCAGTACCACGTGACTGATCCAGACAAGTTCTTCCAGAACACCGAAGCATGGTCCGTTCCGGATGACCCCACAACCACGGCGACAGACAAGCAGCCGCCCTACTACCTGTCCTTGAAGATGCCAGGCGCCGAGAAGACAGCCTTCTCGTTGACCACCAACTTCATTCCACAGGAAGTAGCCGGAACTGATTCCCGCAACGTGCTGTACGGATTCATGGCAGCCAATGGCGATGCTGGAAACGTCAAGGGTGTCAAGAGCCCTGACTACGGGAAGCTGCAGTTGCTTGAGTTGCCGGTGGAAACCCAAGTCCCTGGTCCCGGACAGGTGCAAAACACCTTCCGGACCGATCCTCGGGTCTCTGACCAGTTGAACATTCTGACACTCGGCCAGTCCGAGTTGAAGAACGGAAACCTGCTCACACTGCCCATGGGTGGCGGTCTGTTGTATGTCCAGCCCGTCTACCTGCAGTCGAAGGGCGCAACGTCCTTCCCGACATTGCAGCGTGTGTTGGTGGCTTTCGGTAACAAGATTGGCTTCGCAGCCACCTTGGATGAGGCTCTGGATGACCTCTTCGGCGGTGACTCTGGTGCCGCCGCCGGTGATGCCAACGTCGAGAAGGTCCCGGACGCTGCCGGACCCGGTACCGGGGGCACGACGCCATCCGAAACCAGTACCAATCCGGCACTGGCCACGGCGCTTCAGGAAGCCAGCGCGGCCATTACTGAAGGCCAAGCAGCTCTCGCCAAGGGTGATTTCACCGCCTACGGTACGGCCCAGAAGAAGCTGGAAACGGCCATCGCCGCCGCCATCGCTGCTGAGGGCGCGGTGGCAACCCCGTCTACCCCGGCACCCACAGCGACACCTAGCCCGAGTGCGGCACCCTAGTTCCGGCGTCGTTAGCTAGATAGAGCACCATCAGCGGTACCTGATAAGGCCCGGTCACCTCACGGCAACCGGGCCTTATTCGTACCTTCTTGAACATCGGGTAGACGCTAATGAGTGCAGGAGATGAACGTCACGTGCTCTCAGTTTGGCCTGCTGGTGAATGGCCGGTAAAGTAATAAACACATCGCGGGGTGGAGCAGTTCGGTAGCTCGCCGGGCTCATAACCCGGAGGTCACAGGTTCAAATCCTGTCCCCGCAACTCCACAAGAAAACCCCCGGCCACACAGGCCGGGGGTTTTCTGTGTCCTCAGGTCGAAGCGGTCGGGTTTCCGGGTTTTTCGAACCCGAGATGACGCGATCGGGCTCTTCGAGTCGACACATAAGGCCCCGAATGTGCGATTTATGGGGCCATATCTGGGGTCTCGAGCACGGCCAAGCTCTCCGCGACCCCATTCACAATAGGTCCCAAGCATGTCAGTCGGAACTGCGGCTGATGCGGAGAATATAGCGGAATTACCGCATCAGCTGCAGTTTGGAATGGGAGGGGAGAGTTTGGAATCGGCGGGAGATTGGAATCGGCGGGAGTTTGGAATGGGTGGGGATCGCTAGCACGGCCAAAAGACCGGAACAAGGAACACTGCCACAGCCAGATAGAGGGCCAGGATGACCACGCCGAACTTCCAGTAATCGCCAAACTTGTAGCCCGCGGGGCGCATGATCATCATGTTCGCGGGAGTGGCAATGGGGGGCAGGAGTGCAGCGGCCGACGCCACGCTCACGCACATCAACACAGTGAAGGGCGAGAGCTCAGCCTCGGTGGCAACGGACAGTGCAATGGGGATGATGATCAGGGCAGTTGCCGTGTTGCTGATCAGTTGTCCCAATACGGCAGTGACAATGAAGATGCCAATGAGCAGCAGATAGGGGCTGCCGCCACCGGTGAGGGTGACGATGCCATCGGCCAGCAACTTCGCGGTGCCGGTCTTGGTGATGGCCGCCGAGAGCGGGATCATCCCTGCTACCAGGATCAAAGTTTGCCAAGCCATCGATCGGTGCGCTTGGCCAATGGTGACAACCCGGGTCAGGACCATGGCCATGGCTGCTAGGAGAGCCGCCACAGCGGCCGGAGCGATGTTGGTGGTCATCATGACCACCATTGCGGCCAGGATGGCGAGTGCCGGGATGGCTCCTGGGCCGAGCGGCACGGTCTGGCGCCGGATGGCCCGGTACCGTTTCAACGCGTTGAAGAGTGATCCCACGACGGTTGCGGTGGCGCGGCTGGAAATTGTTGGGGCAGGCGTTGGGGCAGGCGAAAGTGCCGGAACCGAAGGCGCTGGAGCCGAAAGCGCCGAGGCTGGCGCTGACCGTGGCAAGGTGCTGGCCCGTTCGGCAGCGCTGGCCCGCGACCTCGCGAACAACCCTCCTGGCCATTTGATGGCTGCCGAGTATGCGGATTTCACTGCTGAGCAGGGCCCATCCTTCGGGCTCAGCGTGGAAACGTTTGGTTTGGCTGAGCTCATTGACATGGGTTGTGGCGGCCTACTGGGCGTCAATGCTGGCAGCTTCGAGGAGCCGCGGCTGATCATCCTGCGCTACGTTCCTGAGGGTGAACCTACGGCTCATCTCGCGCTGGTGGGCAAGGGCATCATGTACGACTCCGGCGGTATCAGTCTTAAGCCCCCGGACCCCATGCATTTGGCCATGAAGATGGATATAGCCGGCTCCGCAGCGATTATGGCTGCCATGACCGGCTTGCGGGATCTTGGCGTCACAGCAGCGGTCAGCGCGTGGTTGGTCTGCACCGACAACATGCCATCCGGGACAGCCACCAAGCTCGGCGATGTGCTCACGGCTCGCAACGGCACCACCGTTGAGGTAAAGAACACCGACGCCGAGGGATGTTTGGTCATGATGGATGCGCTCAGCCTGGCCATGGAGGAATCTCCTGACGCTATTGTGGACGCCGCCACGCTGACCGGTGCCGCCATGGCCGCTCTGGGCACCCTCGTCGGTGCCGTGATCGGCAACGATCAGCCACTCGTGGAGCAGATCAAGACGGCCGGTGCCGCATCGGGCGAATCCATCTGGCAACTCCCCTTGGAAACTCGTTACCGCAAGCAGCTGGACTCGGACATTGCCGATATTTCCAACATGGGCGGGCCCACCGCCGGCGCCATCACGGCCGCGCTCTTCCTGTCCGAGTTCGTCAAGGGCACACCCTGGGCGCATCTGGACATTTCCGGGACCATGAAGAGCGATTCCAACGACTCCTGACGTCCCATCGGTGCCACCGGGTTCGGCACACGCCTGTTGAGCGAATTCATTGTCAACTACGCCAAGCCCTAGACGCTCATAGAGGGTCTGCTAGGTAAGATCAGTTACAGGCGGTGGAGGACTCCCAACGAGCCCTCCACCGCCTGTGCCTTTTCATCGGCTAGAGAGCGGAACCCCACCACGATGATCCATCCGGAAGTGCTCCCTTGGCTGTTGCTCGCCGGCCACATCATTCTCGGCGCCATCTCCGTGGCCTATATTTCTGCCCGGCGCCGCCCTGCCACGGCCATCGCCTGGATGCTGACCATCATCTTCATCCCTTATATAGGGTTTGTAGCATTCATGCTGGTGGGCTTTTCGCGCTTGCCCAAAGCCCGCCGTGACAAACAAAAGTATGTCAACGAGCTCATCTTGGAACGCACCGAAGGCTTTGATCAGCTCAGCCACCGGGACGACTGGCCCCAAGGCCTGCCCGGGCTCGTAACCCTCAACAGCGCGCTCGGTGCGCTGCCCATGGTGGGAGGCAACGGCGTCGAACTTCTCCCGGATTACCACGGCTCCATTGCAGCGATGGCGGCAGAAATTGATCGGGCCCAGAGGTACGTTCACGTGGAGTTTTACATTTTGGTGCACGACGACGTCACCAAGGTCTTCTTCGATGCGCTGGCCCGGGCGGTGGCTAGGGGAGTGAGCGTGCGGGTGCTCAGTGATCATCTGGCCTCGCTCATGAACCCGGGGCGGAAGGAGACGCTGGCCAAGCTGGCGGACATGGGCGCCGAATACCATGCCATGTTGCCGTTGCGGCCGTGGAAGGGGCACTGGCAGCGGATTGATCTGCGCAATCACCGAAAATTGGTGGTGATTGACGGGGCCGTGGGATTCACCGGCTCACAAAACCTGGTGCACGAGAGTTACAACAAGAAGAAAAACATTGCGCGCGGGCTGCGCTGGCACGAGCTGATGATGCGTATTCACGGGCCGGCCGTCAGGGAGCTCGACGCCGTATTCGTCACCGACTGGTTCAGCGAAACCGACGTACTGCTGGAACTGGATACCTCACCGGTGGTGGTGGATCCGGCCCAGCACCTGGTGGATGCGCAGGTGGTTCCCAGTGGTCCAAGCTTTGAAAATGACAACAATCTGAAACTTTTTGTGGCCATGATCCACCAGGCCACGGAGCGGGTCAGCATCACAAGCCCCTACTTTGTGCCGGAAGATTCGGTTTTGATGGCCATCATCACCGCTGCAGGTCGCGGGCTTTCGGTGGAGCTGTTTGTCTCCGAGATTGGGGATCAGGCCATGGTCTACCACGCCCAGCGTTCCTATTATGAGGCGCTGCTGCGGGCCGGTGTGAAGATCTACCTTTACAAGGCGCCGGAGGTCCTGCACTCCAAGCACTTCAGCATTGACTCGGACGTGGCTGTGATTGGGTCCTCCAATATGGACGTGCGCTCATTCTCGCTGAACATGGAGATCTCGGTGCTGATCCACAGCGAGTACTTTGTGCAGCAACTGCGACTGATCGAGGACGGCTACCGGGCCAACAGTCGCGAGCTGGAACTTACCGACTGGGTCAAGCGCCCGGCGTGGGAGAAATTCTGGGACAGCGCAGCCAGACTCACCTCCAACCTCCAGTAGCCTCCCCTCCCCACCCCAAACGCTCCTTCACTTACGGGGCTATTTTTACGGACGCTCCTGCAGATACGGGGCTATTTCGAAGGACGCTCGCTCAGATAAGGGGGTGCTTTGGTTTCAGGGCGCCCGCCAGCGGCGCCCTCATGCCAGCGTGTTTGGCGGCTCCGAGATGTAGAATAGACGCCCACGGGAAGGCGCTGCAATGGTGGACACACGCGAAAACTCTGCGACGGTCATGCCGGGGTTGCGGTTGTCGTGGGGAGGGCTGCACCCCGACGGCCGGGTGCCTGTCCTGCTCGTTCCCGGATACGGTGATTCATGGCGGTTTTGGCTCCCGATTTTTCCCTACCTTCCTGACTCGCTGCGCGTTTTCGCCTTGAGCCCACGTGGTCACGGTACCTCCGACGCGCCCGCCACCGGCTACACCGTCGCGGACAATGCCGACGACCTCGCCCGCTTCCTCGACGCTGTCCACATCACCAAGGCAATCGTCGTCGGCCACTCCAGCGGCGGGTACGTGGCCAGGCAGTTTGCTGTGGACCATCCAGACCGGGTTCAGGCACTGGTACTCGTCGGATCCCCGCTGAGCCTGCATGGTCGCCGTGCCCCGTTTTCCGCACTGGTGGAGTCCATGCAGGACCCGGTGGATCCTGCGACGGTGCGCGCCTTTGCCGCGGGATTCGCCCACTACGCGGACGTTGATCCCGCCGTGCAGGACGCCGTGATCAACGATGCCCTCCGGATGCCGGCCCGGGCCTGGCAGCAGACGCTGGCCGGGCTGACGGAGGCAGGCGCGCCGCCGCCGAACCGCATCTACGCACCGACCCTCGTCGCGTGGGGTGCTGACGACGAACTGCTCGATGCAGCGGAGCCGCGGGTGCTCGCCGAGTCGATCCCCGGTGCCCGGCAGCGCGAGTACCCAGCGGCCGGGCACCTCGTAGCCTGGGACGTGCCGGCCGCGCTGGCCAGCGACCTTGTCGAGTTTTCCATGGCAAGCGGCGGGAGCTGACTCCCCAGCGGGGGACCTGACTGCCGCGCGCCCGCGGTGACGTCCCGCCATCGTGCCTGGTGCCTTGTTGCTCGTGAAACCGGGACGGGGTCAGGCCTTGGTGCCCTTGCCTGCTGCCGCATTCCCCGCCTTGGCCGCTTTGGCTTCCGCCCTTCGGGCAGCCAGCGTCGCCTTGGACTCGTTGATATCGCCAATGAAGGGTTTCAGCCAGACCGACTGCGGATGCGAATCGACCAGGATCGCCCGGGCAAACAGTGAGAGCGGAACCGCCATGAGAGCTCCGAGCGGGCCCAGCAGGGCGGACCAGAAGATGACCGACAGGAACGTCAACGTCATGTTCAGGTTCACCGTCCCGGAGACGAACTTGGGCTGGATGATCGACTGGATCAGGGAGTTGATGACGCCGTAGAAAGCCACGACGGCGATGAAGGACGGCAGTCCGCCGGCAAGCAGGGCCATGATCGCTGCCGGCACCAGGGAGATCCAGAAGCCGATAAAGGGGATGAATCCGCAGACGAAGGCGAGCAGCGCCCAGAGCCCGGCGCCCGGCACCCCCAAGGCCAGCAGCAGGATTAGGTTGAGCACCGCGACGATGGCGCCGAAGATGGTGGTCATGACCATGAAGGAACGGGACAGCTTCGCAAAGTTGGACAGCGCATCAACGACGGGTGCGCGCTTTTCCTTCACGACGGCAAGGATCGTGGGGAAGTAGGTGGCGTCAATGCTCATGAACATGATCAGCAACAGCAGGAAGACGGTGCCGGAGCCGACGTTCATGGCGCTGCCGAGCAGGTTGTAGGCGGTGTCGAACAGAACCCGCAAATCAATGGAATCAACAATGGCGCGGACCTGGTCGTCGCCAATGCCCAGGGTGTCGTGCAGGAACATCCGGAGGTCGTCACGGAGCTCGGAAATTTGGGGGGCGAATTGCGGCAGCAGCTTGGTCAGCTGGACTGCGGACACCCATAAAGAGGCGATTAGGGCCCCGATCATGGCGTAGACAGACAAGATGGTGGTAAAGCCCGCCAACACGGGCGGGACGCCGCGGGCCATGAGGCGCTGTTTGAGTGGATAGACGCAAATCGTCAGGATCAGTGCCAAAAAGACCGGTCCCACAATGGAGGAAATCCTGCCCAGCCCCCAAAGGACGATGACCGCGGCGGCCAGGCTGATCAGGACCCTAGTCCCGGAGGAACCAGTCCCTGAAGTCTCAGTCCCTGAAGCTTTTGTGCCGCCCGTTGTGCCCATGTGGTGTCCGTTTCAGTTCTGCCGTTTCCGATGCCCCAATGGCATTGGAATGATCCTATCGGGCGTCAGTTAAAGCGGAAGTGCAGGAGCGTTTGTGAAAAGTGCCCGTTTGCTGCGGGAGCGTTCGGAAAAATACCCCGGAAGCTGAGGGAGCGTTCAAGGGGAGGGGGATTCGGCGGCGATGATCGCTTCGAGCTCAACGCACCAGGCGTCGAGCACCCAGGTGCGGCGGTCGGCGTCGTCCGTCAAAATGTTGGCCAGGCCAAGCCCGCGCCCCAGGTCCAGGGTGGCGGCCACGATGGCACGCAGCCGCGGGTTCTCCCGGTCGATGTTCAGCAGTGTTGACGTCAGCTTGAAGGCCTCGCGAGCCACCGTTTGTTCCAGTGGGATGACATGCTCGCGCACAACGGGGTCCACGGCGGCCGCCGTCCACACCTGCAGCGCAGCCTTGAACAGGGGGCCGGTGTACAGGCCCACGATCGATTCCAGGACATCGCGCACCGGGACCGGGCCGTCGGAATGTGCCGCGAGGGTGGCCTTGAGCTCGTCCACGCGCGCCACGGTCATGTGCTCAATGGCCGCCGTGAAGAGGTCGTCCCTGGTGGGGAAGTGGTGCTGTGTGGCGCCGCGCGAGACCCCTGCGTGGGCGGCCACCGTGGCGACGGTGGTATTGGTCCAGCCCACCTCGGCCAGCAGAGTGAGCGCGCTCTCCAGCAGCCGTTCCCGCGTGGCGCGGCTGCGGTCCTGCTGGGGTGCCATGACTGTTCTGCTCACACGAGGACGGTAGCACAAAATAGAAACAATCAAGCATGCTTGCTTTATTATGAGTCAAGTCACATACTTGCAGTACGAGTGAGCAGCGTAGGGACGACGAAGGAGTTGGACTGTGGTTGATGTGGCGGACGTGCTGGCCGATTACGAGGCGGAGGCGCGGGTACTTGACCGGCTGGTGGCCGAGCTGCCCGCCGGGGACTGGGCGCGGGAAACGCCGGCGCCGGGTTGGTCCATCGCCCACCAGATCGGCCATCTGGCTTGGACGGACGCCGTCGTGATTGATGCAGCGGCCGCCGCCAACGGTGACGCCGCCGCCTTCGCCGCACTGAGCGCCGGGCTCCAGGCCGGCACCGTCACGATCGATTCCGGCGCCGCCGAGCTGGCCACCCTGCCGCCGGCTGAACTGTTGGAGCTGTGGAGGGATGGACGACGCCGGATGGCAGCTTCCCTGCGCGAGGTCGCCCCGGGTGCCAAGTTGCCTTGGTTTGGCCCGCCCATGAGCCCCGCGTCCATGGCTACGGCGCGGATCATGGAGACGTGGGCGCACGGACAGGATATTGCCGACGCACTCGGGGCAACCCGCGAGCCCAGCGGGCGGTTGCGGCACATTGCCCACCTAGCCGTGCGCACCCGAAACTTTGCCTTCACCTTGCACAAATTATCGCCCCCTGACGCGGAATTCCGAGTCGAACTGTCCGGACCCGCGGGCGAGATATGGGCTTGGGGCCCGGAGGACGCCGTCGAATGCGTCTCCGGAACAGCGGAAGACTTTTGCCTGCTGGCCACCCAGCGAAGGCACCGCGACGACCTCGCCCTCACCGCTGTGGGAGAAAACGCGGAGAAGTGGCTGGACATTGTGCAGGCGTTCGCCGGGCCCCCCGGGGAAGGGCGGCGGGCCGCCGTCTCGCCGGAGGCCCAAGCATGAGCGTTCTCCGCGTTGCCAACGCCTCCGGTTTCTACGGCGACCGGGCCGGCGCGTTCCAGGAGATGTTGGAGGGTGGCCCCGTCGATGTCATCACGGGCGACTACCTGGCCGAACTGACCATGCTCATTCTGGCCCGGGACCGCGCCAAGGACCCGAACGCCGGCTACGCCAAGACCTTCCTCACCGAGATGCGACAGAGCCTGGCCCTCGCCATGGACAAGGGTGTGAAGATTGTGGTCAACGCCGGCGGCCTCAACCCGGCCGGGCTCGCCGCCAAGTTGCAGGAGCTTGCTGCGACCCTGGGAGTGGAGGCGAAGATTGCCCACGTCCACGGGGATGACCTGATCGACCGCGTTGAAGAACTGGGCCTCACCACAAGCGCCGGCAAGCCACTGTCCGCCAACGCCTACCTGGGCGGCTGGGGCATCGCCGCCGCGCTGAAACAAGGCGCCGACATCGTCGTCACGGGCCGTGTCACGGACGCCTCGCTCGTGGTGGGCGCCGCCGCGCACCACTTTAACTGGAAAACCACGGACTACGACGAAATCGCCGGAGCCATGGCCGCCGGACACATCATCGAATGCGGCACCCAGGCCACCGGCGGCAACTACGCCTTTTTCGACTCGATCAAGGACATGCACCGACCCGGGTTCCCCATCGCAGAAATCGCGGCGGACGGCTCCAGCGTGATCACGAAGCACCCGGGCACCGGCGGTGCCGTCACCAAGGGCACGGTCACGGCTCAGCTCGTCTACGAAATCACCGGCGCCCGCTATGCCGGACCCGACGCCATCCTGCGCCTGGACTCCATCGCGCTCGACGACGACGGCCCTGACCGGGTTCGCCTCTCAGGCATGCGCGGGGAGGCACCGCCGGACACGCTGAAGGTCTCCATTAACGCACTTGGCGGCTTCCGCAACGAGGTCACTTTCGTCCTGACCGGCCTGGACATCGAGAAGAAAGCGGCGCTGATCCAACGCCAGATCGGGCGCACAGTCCCGGAGGGCACCACCTGGACCCTGGCCCGCACCGACAGCGACGACGCCGCCACGGAAGAGGAAGCCAGCGCCATGCTGCACTGCGTGGCCCGCGGCCAGGACCCGAAAATCGTGGGCCGCGCCTTCTCCAACGCCGCCGTCCAGATCGGCCTGGCCAGCTACCCGGGCTTCCACCTCACCGCCCCGCCCGGCGACGCCGCACCCTACGGCGTCTACACACCAGGCTGGGTCCGAGCCACAGCGGTCCCGCACCTCGTCACGTTGCCCGACGGAACCACCACAGAAGTCTCGCCAAACAGCGGAACTGTGCCAGCCGCCGTCGCACTTTCCCCTGTGGAGGAACCAATCCTTCCGCTATTTCCCATGACAAGCACGACGGCGCGTGCCCCGCTTGGGCGGGTCGCGGCGGCACGCAGCGGTGACAAGGGCGGCGACGCAAATGTGGGTGTGTGGGTTGAGCGCAACGACGCCTGGCCCTGGCTCGTGCACACCCTGACGGTGGACGCCCTCAGGGAGCTGCTTCCCGAAACAAGAACGTTGGAGATTGAGCGGCACGTGCTGCCGAAACTGCACGCCGTGAACTTTGTCATCCGCGGCCTGCTGGGCGAAGGTGTGGCGTCGAACGCCCGCTTTGACGCGCAGGCCAAGGCCCTGGGCGAATGGCTTCGTGCCCGCCACCTACCGATTCCGGAGGAATTTCTGTGACAGCTTTGCGTACCACCGTTGATCCGCGCAGCGCGGACTTCAACGCCAACAAGGTGGCCATGGAGGCGAAGCTGGCCGAGCTGGACGGCGAATACGCCAAGGTCCTGGCATCGGGCGGCGACAACGCGGTCGAAAGGCACCGCAAGCGCGGAAAAATGTTGGCTCGGGAGCGGGTGGAGATGCTCCTGGATCGGGACGCGCCGTTTCTGGAACTGTCTGCATTGGCCGCCTGGGGCACCAAGTTCCATGTGGGCGCCAGCGTTGTCAGCGGCATTGGCGTGGTGGAGGGCGTGGAGTGCATGATCATCGCGCACGAACCCACTGTCAAGGGCGGCACGTCCAACCCGTACAGCACCAAGAAGATCTTCCGCGCCCTGGACATCGCCCGGGAAAACCGGCTGCCCGTCATCTCATTGGTGGAATCCGGCGGCGCCGACCTGCCCACGCAGAGCGAAATCTTCATCCCCGGCGGCAAACTGTTTCGCGACCTCACCCGACTCTCCGCCGCAGGCATCCCCACCATCGCGCTCGTGTTTGGCAACTCCACCGCCGGCGGCGCGTACGTCCCCGGCATGAGCGATCACATAGTGATGATCAAGGAACGCTCCAAGGTATTTTTGGCAGGCCCCCCGCTGGTCAAGATGGCCACGGGGGAGGAGTCCGACGACGAGTCCCTGGGCGGCGCCGACATGCACGCCCGCATCTCCGGGCTCGCCGACTATTACGCACTCGATGAGATGGACGCGCTGCGGATCGGCCGGCGGATTGTGGCGCGGCTCAACTGGGTTAAAAAGGGTGCCGCGCCTGCGCCCGCGCAGGATCCCCTGATGGATGACGAGGAACTCCTCGGCATTGTCCCGAGCGACTTGAAGGTCCCGTTCGACCCCCGCGAGGTCATCGCCCGGGTGGTGGACGGCAGTGACTTTGACGAGTTCAAGGCGCTCTACGGGACCTCCCTGGTCACCGGCTGGGCCCGCATCCACGGCCACCCCGTGGGCATCCTGGCCAACGCCCGCGGCGTGCTGTTCTCCGCAGAGGCGCAAAAGGCGGCCCAGTTCATCCAGCTCGCCAACTCCGCCAACACGCCCCTGTTGTTCCTGCACAACACCACCGGCTACATGGTGGGCAAGGAATACGAGCAGGCCGGCATCATCAAACACGGCTCCATGATGATCAACGCCGTCGCCAACTCCACCGTCCCGCACCTGTCCGTACTCATGGGCGCCTCCTTCGGCGCGGGCCACTACGGCATGTGCGGGCGCGCCTTCGACCCCCGCTTCCTGTTCTCCTGGCCTTCCGCCCGCTCCTCTGTCATGGGGGCCGCGCAGCTGGCCGGCGTCATGTCGATCGTCGGCCGGGCCGCCGCGGCCTCAGCCGGGCGCGACTTCGACGAGGACGCGGACGCACTTATGCGCGCCGCCGTGGAGGCGCAGATCGAGGCCGAATCACTGCCCACCTTCCTCTCCGGCAAGCTGTACGACGACGGCATCATCGACCCCCGCGACACCCGCACCGTGTTGGGCCTGGCACTTTCCGCCATCGCCACCACCGAAATCAAGGGCGCCGAGGGCTTCGGCGTCTTCCGGATGTGAGCCAAGGATGACCACCATGAACCAGTCGATTACCAGCGTTCTCGTCGCCAACCGCGGCGAGATCGCCCGCCGCGTGTTCCGCTCCTGCCGGGAGCGCGGCATCTCCACCGTTGCGGTTTTTTCCACGCCCGACGCCGGAGCCCCCTTTGTCCTTGACGCGGACACCGCGGTGCACCTGCCTGGGACGGCCGCGTCCGAAACCTACCTGCGCGGGGAGCTGATCATTGCCGCCGCGTTGCGGGCCGGGGCCGACGCCATCCACCCGGGCTACGGTTTCCTTTCGGAGAACGCCAGCTTCGCCCGGGCCGTGCAGGCCGCCGGGCTCGTGTGGATCGGGCCGTCTCCTGCCGCGATCGACTCCATGGGATCCAAGATTGAGTCCAAGCTGCTGGTTGCCGCGGGAGGCGTGCCAGTCCTGACGGAGCTGGACCCGGCCACCGTGACCGAAGCTCAGTTGCCCGTGCTCATCAAGGCTTCGGCCGGTGGCGGCGGGCGCGGCATGCGGATCGTGCGCGCCGTGGCCGACCTTCTCACCGAATTGGAGGCCGCCCGCACGGAGGCTGCGAGCGCCTTCGGCGACGGGACCGTGTTCTGCGAGCCGTATCTGGAAACCGGCCACCACGTAGAAGTCCAGATAATGGCCGATGCGCACGGAACGGTATGGGCCGTGGGGGAGCGCGAATGCTCCATCCAGCGCCGCCACCAAAAGGTGGTGGAGGAGGCACCCTCGCCCCTGGTGGAACGCACGCCCGGCATGCGGGAAAAATTGTTCGAGGCCGCGGTTGCTGCCGCGAAGGCCGTTGACTACGTGGGTGCTGGAACTGTTGAGTTCTTGGCCGATGAGCAGGGCCACTTTTATTTCCTGGAGATGAACACGCGTCTGCAGGTGGAACACCCCGTCACCGAATGCACCACGGGCCTTGACCTGGTGGCCCTGCAGCTTGAAGTGGCCGCGGGCGGGAAACTTCCTGACACCCAGCCGTCCCCACCTGCCGGATTGGTGGGAGGGGCCGCCATTGAGGTGCGTCTCTACGCCGAGGATCCGGCCGCCGGCTGGGCGCCGCAGACCGGAACCGTGCAGCGCTTCGAGGTTGACGGGCTGGCCGCGGACTTTGCCCTGCCCGTCCGCGAGCGCGGACTACGCCTGGACTCCTCCGTGGGGGCAGGCTCCGCCGTCTCCATCCACTACGACCCCATGCTGGCCAAGCTCATCGCCTGGGCGCCCACCCGCGCCGAGGCCGCCCGCTCGCTGGCCAAGGCCCTGTCCCGGGCCCGCATCCACGGCGTCCGCACCAACCGGGACCTGCTGGTGAACATCCTGCGCCATCCAGCCTTCGCAGCGGGGGAGACGGACACCGCCTTCCTCACTGTGCACGGGTTGGCAACCTTGGCCGCCCCTGTGGCCGGGCCGGAGGAGGAAAAGCTGGCGGCGCTCGCAGCCGCCCTGGCCGCGTCCGCGCTGCGCCGGGACCAGGCCCGCACAGACGGTGGCGTGCTGGGAGGGCTGCCCAGCGGCTGGCGGAACCTGCGCTCGCAGCCGGCCAGCACCAGCCTCGCCGGCCCGGCGGGGGAACACCGGATCCGGTATGTCCTGGGCCGAGTGGGACTGGAGGCGGAAGGATTTGGCGGGGCCGCCGTCGTCCATCTCAGTGCCGAAAAGGTGAGCCTGGAGGTCGGCGGGCTGGTGCGTTCCTGGCAGGTGGCTCACTACGCATCGGTCGCAGGCACCGTGCTTGAGGTGGACGGCGACGGCGGATCTGTCACCTTCACCGAGGTGGATCGCTTCCCGGATCCCAGCATGGCCGTTGCGGAGGGCTCGCTCACTGCGCCCATGCCCGGCGCCGTGGTCAGCGTGCACGTGCAGGCCGGCGACACTGTCACCGCGGGCCAGCCGCTGCTGGTCCTGGAAGCCATGAAGATGTTGCACACCATTGGGGCGCCCACCGATGGAACGGTGGCCGAACTGCCGGTCACGGTGGGGCAGAACGTGGACGTCGGCATGGTGCTCGCGGTGGTTGACGCTGGTGAAAGACGGGATTGACATGGCAGAGGAACTCACAGAGGAGAGAAGAATGAGCGGCATTCAATCAAGCATTGTTGAAACGGACGAACAGCAGGCGCTGCGCGAGGCGGTGCGCGACATTGTGGGCCGCTACGGTCCCGAATACGCCACGAAGCACGCGCGGGCCGGCGAGTCCATGACCGAGTTATGGCAGGAACTCGGTGAGGCCGGCTTCATGGGCGTGTCGGTGCCGCAGGAATACGGTGGCGGCGGGGCAGGCATCTACGAGCTCGCCGCGGTGCTGGAGGAATCTTCGGCCCTGGGCGCGTCCATGATCATGATGGTGGTCTCCCCGGCCATCTGCGGCACCATCATCGCCAGGTATGGCACGGAAGAACAGAAGCAGGCCTGGCTGCCCGGCTTTGCCGACGGCTCAACCGTCATGGCGTTCGGCATCACCGAACCCGACGCCGGCTCCAACTCGCACAACATCTCCACCGTGGCCCGCCGCGACGGCGACGACTGGGTGCTCAACGGCCGCAAGGTCTTCGTCACCGGCGTCAACAACGCCGACTACGTACTGATCGTCGCTCGAACCGTGGACGAGCGCAGCGGCCGCCTGCGCCCCGCCATGTTCGTGCTGCCGCGAGAGACCCCCGGCTTTGAATACCGGGAGGTGGAGATGGACATCATCGAGTCGGAGAAGCAGTACCTGCTGTTCCTGGACGACGTCCGCCTCCCCGCCAGTGCCTTGGTGGGCGGGGCCGACGCACCACTGGAAGCCCTGTTTGCCGGGCTCAATCCGGAACGCATCATGGCCTCGGCGCTCGCCGTGGGCACCGGTCGTTACGCCATCAACAAGGCTGTTGAGTACGTCAAGGAGCGTGCGGTGTGGGGCCAGCCCATCGGTGCGCACCAAGGCATCGCCCACCCGCTGGCCAAGGCCCACATCGAGGTGGAACTGAGTCGGCTCATGATGCTCCGCGCTGCCTCTCTCTACGACGCCGGGCTGGACTTGGCAGCCGGGGAGGCCGCCAACATGGCCAAGTATTCAGGTGCCGAGGCCAGCATCAACGCCCTCGACGTCGCCATTCAATCCATGGGCGGGAACGGGCTGAGCCGCGAGTATGGCCTGGCCCAGATGCTGGGGCTGGCCCGCATTGGCCGGGTTGCCCCCGTCAGCCGCGAGATGGTGTTGAACTTCATTGCCCAGCATTCGCTCGGCCTGCCGAAGAGCTACTGAGCAATGGCTGCCACCGAACTCGTCCACTACGCGGTGGACGCCGGCGTTGCCACCATCACCCTGGACTCGCCCGGCAACCGCAACGCGCTATCCCGGCAACTAGTGGGCGAGCTTGTGGACCGGCTGGAACAGGCTGCGCTCGCAGCCGCATCCGGGAGCGTCCGCGGGATTCTGCTCACTCACACCGGCAGCGTGTTCTGTGCGGGTGCGGACTTGAAGGAGGCCGGCACCCACGGTGTTGAGGAGGGCGCCCGGGACCTGGTGCGGATCCTGCGCACCATCCTGAGCGTGCCCGTTCCGGTCATAGCGTTAGTGCGAGGCGTGGCCCGGGCCGGCGGGCTGGGCATACTGGGCGCGTGCGACATTGTCGTGGCTGACTCGTCTGCTACGTTCGCCTTCTCCGAGGTGCGGATCGGGCTGGGCCCGGCCATCATTTCGCTGACCACCATGCCGCGGATGAACAGCCGCTCCGTGTCCCGCTACTACCTGACCGGGGAGACGTTCGACGCAGCGGAGGCGCAGGCCAACGGGCTCATCACAGCTTCCTCCAACGATGTGGACGCCGTGTTGGAACCCATTCTGGCCGGCATCCGGCTCGGCTCACCGCAGGGCCTTGCCGAAAGCAAGAAGCTGGCCGCCGCACCCATACTGGCAACGCTCGAGGCGGGCGCGGCCGAGATGGTCGCCCTGTCTTCGAAACTGTTCACTACCGAGGAGGTGAAGGAGGGCATGGCTGCGTTCCTAGAACGAAGAAGGCCCTCCTGGCACCTCCCCGCCCCCTAAACCCTCGCTCACATACGGGGCGTTTTCCACCGACCCTCGCTCACATACGGGTTGCTTTTCGCCAACCCTCGCTCACATCCACACCGCAGTCAGATTCACAACTCCTTCATAAGCAGCCGGCAGCGACGCCGGCACCACGAAAGGTTTACTATGACGCTGGAAATTCTTGAAGCCCCGGTCTTCTTGCAAGACAGGCTCGACCATTGGGCCAGACACAATCCGGATGAAATAGCAGTGACATTCGGAGACAGAAGTTTCACCTGGTCCCAATGGCAGCAGCGGATCCACCAACTCACCGACGCCCTGCACCGAGCCGGCATCACGCGCGGGGACCGGATCCTCACTTTCGAGCTGAACCACCTGGCCATTGTGGAGTTGACCTTCGGCGCGGCCGCACTGGGCGCCGGCACCGTGGTGGGCAACTTCCGCCTGGCACCGAACCAGCTCGCCTACATCCTCGAGGATTCCGCCCCCAAGATCGTCTTCTACGGCGCCGACCTTAAAGCAGTCGTGAAGGCAGCCGGCGCAGAAAGCCCGCTCCCGCGCACGGTGGAAATTGGCGGGGACCACGACGAATACGAACCGTTCCTCAACACAGGCCAAGCACAAGCCGCCGAGTCAGCGGCAGGAGGGGCCGCCGTCGTACGTGAAACGCCGGACCCGGATGACACCGTTCTCGTCATGTATACCTCGGGCACCACGGGTCGGCCGAAGGGTGTGGAGCTGACCCACCGCAGTATCAACGTGCACAGCGAAGTGTCCAACAAGGGGTTCCAGATGGGGCCCGGCGACGTGAGCATGGTGGGCATGCCGATGTTCCATGTGGGCGGCTCGTGCTACTTTCAGGTTGGGATATACGCGGGCGCCAAGACCATTTACCTGCGCGATCCGGCCGGGCCGTCCATGATGAAAGCCATTGCCGACGGTGCCACGCACGCCTTCCTGGTGCCCGCCGTCATCCAAGCCGTGCTCGCGGCGGGACCTGCGGCCGCAGCCGCCGTGGCACCGCTGAAGAAGATTGCCTACGGCGCCTCGCCCATGCCGCTACCGCTGCTGGAGAAGACCCTCAACGCGTGGCCCAACACCGAGCTGGCGCACGTCTTTGGCATGACGGAGATGTCTGGGATCGGCACCATGCTCCAGGACTCCGACCACCGGCATCCACCGCGGCCAGAGGTGCTCCAATCCGTGGGGCGTGCGCTGCCAGGACTGGAAATTCGGATCGTGGACCCCGTCACCCATGAGGTGCTCCCCACCGGAACCAACGGCGAGATCCAGGTTCGCGGGGCGCAAAACATGAAGGGCTACCTGAACAAGGCGGAGGCCACGGCGGCGGCGTTCACGGCCGACGGTTTCCTGTGTTCGGGCGACATTGGGCACCTCGATGAGGACGGTTACCTGTTTATGGTGGACCGGCTCAAGGACATGATCATCTCCGGCGGCGAGAACATTTACAGCCCCGAGGTGGAGAACGTGCTCATGGCCGTTCCCGGCGTGGCGGAGGGGATCGTCATCGGCGTCCCGGACCCCAAATGGGTGGAGACGGTCAAGGCTGTTGTGGTCCGGGAGGAGGGCAGTACGGTGGAGGAAGCGGCCATCATCGCCTTCTGCCGCGAGCGACTGGCTCACTACCAGTGCCCCACCTCGGTGGATTTTGTGGCGGAACTGCCGCGCAATGCGACAGGGAAAATCTTGAAGCGCGAGCTGCGCGAACCGTATTGGAGGGGTCATGAGCGAAACATCTAAGGACTTGGGAAGCGCCGGCTTGGGAAGCACGACGGCGGACGGCGGCTTGGGTGCCACCGGCACCTCGGTGCCGTCCCCGGCTGGGGAGACGACCGGTCAGCGGGGCGCGGAGCCGGGATCGCTGGCGGGCAAGACGATCCTGATGTCGGGTGGTTCGCGCGGTATCGGCTTGGCCATCGCCGAGCGGGCGGCGCGAGACGGCGCCAATGTGGTGATCATTGCCAAGACCGACGCGCCGGATCCTCGACTTGAGGGCACCATCCACACCGCGGCCGCCGCGATCGAGGCTGCCGGCGGGAAGGTCCTTGCCGTGGTGGGTGACGTCCGCGACGACGAAACGATCGCCTCCGCCGTGGCCCAGGCTGTGGCCACCTTTGGCGGAATCGACATCGTGGTGAACAACGCGTCCGTCATCTCCTTGGACGGCACTTTGAAGGTGTCCCAGAAACGTTACGACCTGATGCAGGACGTCAACGTGCGCGGCACCTTCATGTTGTCTAAGGCTGCGCTGCCTCATCTGTTGGAGGCGGAGAATCCGCACATCCTCACGCTCAGCCCGCCGCTGAATTTCGGCCCCAAGTGGCTCGGTGCCAACCCGGCATACACCCTGGCGAAGTACGGCATGACGCTGAACGCGTTGGGGTTTGCGGCGGAGTTTGCGAAGCAGGGGGTGGCCTCCAATGCGCTGTGGCCGCGAACCACGATCGCCACGGCCGCGGTGGCGAACATCCTGGGCGGGGACGAGATGATCCGGCGCTCCCGCACCCCCGCCATCATGGCCGACGCAGCCCACGCCATCCTCACCACATCCAGTCGGGAGCTGACGGGCCAGGCCATCATCGACGAGGACCTGCTCCGGTCCCGCGGCATGCAGGACTTCAGCGGCTACGCCGTGGATCCGTCCGCGGAGCTGATGATCGACCTCTACGTGGACCCGTAGCTTCCAATCGCTCGCTCACATACGGGGGTGTTTCCCGGGACGCTCGCTCAGCAGCGGGGGAGTTGCGGCTGGCGCTCTCGCACTGCCCCTCGGGAAGTGCGAGAGCAGCGGCCGACCAAGCGGAACCGGCGGCTCCAATCCCAGTAGACCGCACCTCACAACCGACTGCCGAGCAATGGAATGTGCCCGACCGTACTTGATCAGCTTCTGGAAACGGCGCCATCGAATACCGGAATGTGGGGAGCAATCTCCGGATCATGTCGGAGTCGCTGGATGCATTCCTTCAGGCGGACTCATTGGCGCGACGCGACGCTGCGGATGAACTGGGCCAAGCCGGCCAAGGAATGGAATTGGGCTGAGGTGAGCGAGCGTTGGGCAATAATGCCCCGTATGCGTATGTGAGCGAGCGTCGGGCAATAATGCCCCGTATGTGAGCGAGCGTTGGGGGTGGGAAGTTAGATGGCGGGGATGGCTTCTTCCACCACGACCGTCAGTGTACTGGCCAGCAGGGCGTGCACCTGCGGCCGCGTCAGCGTCTTGCGCAGCAGCCATTCGCGGGCGCCACTGCGGGCCAGCTGCGCATAGACACGGAACATGGCCCGGATTTGCTCGCGCCCGTCGCTTCGCCCGGACAGGCCGCACGCCTCAATCAACAGCTCAATGGAATCATTTTCGGCAGCGATCAGAATCTGTTCCAGGTCGGGATCGCGCCCGATGCTGCCGCCAAAACTCAGCCAGGTGGCCCCGGATTTCTCCAATGAATCCAGAAACCAGTCAACGGCCATACCGATCCGCTCCTGCAAGGTCCCCTCGGGCAGCGCCGCCACCGCCACTGCCGACACCGTGGAACTGACCTTGACCACCTCCAGGTACAGCTCGCGTTTGTTGCCGAAGTAGTGGTTGATCAGCCCGCGCGCCACCCCTGCGGCGGCCGCAATGTCGGTCGCGGACACCTCTTCGTATGCCCGCTCATTGAACAAGCGCTGGGCACATTTAAAGATCTGTTGGCGCCGTTCGTCAGGGTTGAGCCGCTGCCGGATGGGGGTTGGGTTGTCGGGTGTCACGGTGTTGAGTCTGTTTCTATGGGGTCAGGACTGAGCCAGGGGAGCCACTGCGGAATGCCGTCAGGCACCGTGAGAGGGAAGTTCGGCGGGCGTTTTTCCAGGAACGATTTCACGCCTTCCACCGTGTCGGCGTGGCCCGACAACCCGGCGATCAGCTGCGAATCCAAGGCATGGACCGGGATGGGGGAGTCGAGCCCGCTGAGCCGGTTCAACATTTGCTTAATGACAGCGGTGGACACCTCCGAGGTGTTGGCGATGATGTCCTGTGCCAGCTCGTAGGCGGCCTCCAGCACGTTCTCGGGCTCGTGCACCGAGGTGACGAGTCCGGCGTCGAGCGCTTCCTGCGCACCAAAAAGCCTGCCGGTCAGCATCCAGTCGGCGGCCCTGGACGCGCCCACAAGACGCGGCAGGTACCAGACCGAGGCGCCCTCGGGGAAGATCCCGCGGCGGCTGAAGGGGAAGGAAATGCGGGAGTCGGTGGACGCCAGTCGGAAGTCACAGGAAAGCGTGATGGTCATGCCGCCGCCCACCGAGACCCCTCGCAGGGCCGCGATGACGGGCTTGTTCATGCCGAAGATGGTTTTGGAGCAGCGCCCGGCCGGTTCCTGCCAATCACTGGCGGCATCGGTCATGGTCATGTCGAAGCCGCCGCCGCTGAGGTCCGCACCCACGGAGAAGTCCTTGCCAGCGCAGGTGAACACCACAACCTGGACGGCAGGATCGGCGTCGGCGGCCAGGAAAGCGTGCTCGAGCTCGTGCGCCATGGTGAGCGTGTAGCCGTTGCGGGCTTCGGGGCGATTGAGGGAAACCGTCGCGATGCGCTCGGCCACCGTGTAGCTGATGGCGGTGTACGGTGTGGAGATTTCAGCGGTCATGGTCATCGCTTTCAGGACTGGAAAGTAAAGACTTGCGTCAGCTATTGACACGGTGTCAATAGTCCTGCACTATTGGCGGTATGTCAACAACTCAGTTAACTTCGGCATGGATCGATGAAGATCTGCTCGACGTAAAGTCCCTGTTGCACGATTTTTTTGTCAAGGAGGTTGCCCCGCTCGAGAAGAAATTCAAGGAGCAGGGCTTCCCGGACAAGGAACTGTATGCCCGCGCCGGTGAACTTGGCCTGTGCGGCATGTCCATTCCGGAGGAGTATGGGGGCGGGGGCGGCACCTTTGCCAACCTGGCCCTGTTGCTGCAGGAGCAGACCAGTGCCGGGGCTGACAGCTTGGGCTTTGCCGTCAGCGAGGGCATCGTGGCCCACTACCTGCTGGCCTACGCCTCCGAGGAGCAAAAGCTGCGCTGGCTGCCCAAGCTGTGCAGCGGTGAATGGGTGGGCGCCATCGCCATGACCGAGCCCGGCACCGGATCCGACCTGCAAGCCATCACCACCCGTGCCGTGCGCGACGGCGACGACTACTTGGTCAGCGGTTCCAAAATCTTCATCTCCAACGGCCAGCTCGCCGAGCTGGTGGTCATCGCCGTCAAGACCGACACCGCCAAGGGCGCCAAGGGCATCTCGCTGCTCGTGGCGGAGATCGACGGCGGGATCCCCGGCTTCCAGCGCGGCCGCAACCTGGACAAGATTGGCCTGAAGGGCCAGGACACCTCGGAACTGTTCTTTGACAACATGCGCGTCCCCGCTGCAAACATCCTCGGCGGGGAGGAGGGTAAGGGCTTCTACCAGCTCATGAACCAGCTGCCGCAGGAACGGCTCATCACCGCCATCCTCGCCCAGGCCATGAGTGAGGCCGCCCTGGAGGCAACGCTGGAGTACACCAAGACCCGGGAAGCCTTCGGCAAGCCGCTGTTCGAACTGCAGAACACCCGCTTCGAACTGGCCGAGTGCGCCACGATCGCCCGGGTCAACCGGGTGTTCCTGGACGACTGCATCACCCGGCACGTCAACGGCGATCTCGATGCGGCAACAGCCTCCATGGCCAAATACTGGATCACCGACCGGACGGCGGAGGTCATCGACCGCTGCCAGCAGCTCTTCGGCGGCTACGGCTACATGATGGAGTACCCCATTGCCGGCATGTACGCCGACAACCGGGTGCTGCGCGTGCTGGCCGGGGCCAATGAGGTCATGAAGGAACTCATCGCCCGCTCGCTTTGAGCGCACCGCTGCACCAACTACAGGCCCCTCCACCAACTACAGACAGCTCTTAACCGTCCCGCCCGCACCGCTGCGGCCCGGGATGACAATGGAAGGAATCACGTGAGCGAACAAGCAATACCGGAAGCATTTGTCTATGACGCCATCCGCACCCCGCGCGGGCGCGGCAAGAAGGGGTCGCTGCACGGCACCAAGCCGATTGATCTGGTGGTGGGCCTGATCCAGGCCCTGCGCGAGCGCAACCCGGGCCTTGACGAAACGCTCATCGACGACTTGATCCTCGGCGTCGTCTCGCCGGTGGGCGACCAGGGCGCCGTGATCGCCCGTACCGCCGTCATCGCCGCCGGCCTTCCGGACACGGTGGGCGGCGTGCAACTCAACCGCTTCTGCGCCTCGGGCCTGGAAGCCGTCAACGTCGCCGCCCAGAAGGTGCGCTCTGGCTGGGACCAGCTCATCATCGCCGGCGGCGTGGAGTCCATGTCGCGTGTGCCCATTGGGTCCGACGGCGGCGCCTGGGCCATGGACCCGGCCACCAACTATGATTCCTACTTTGTGCCGCAGGGCGTCGGTGCCGACCTCATCGCCACGATGGAGGGCTTCAGCCGCGTGGACGTCGACGCCTACGCTGTGCGCTCGCAGCGCCTCGCCGCACAGGCCTGGAAGGAGGGCCGCTTCGCCAAGTCCGTCATCCCTGTGAAGGATCAGAACGGGCTCGTCGTCCTGGACCATGACGAGCACATGCGCCCCGAATCCACGCCCGAGTCGCAGGCCGGGTTGCGTCCCGCCTTCGCCGTCATGGGCGAGGCTGGCGGCTTTGATGCCGTCGCGCTGCAAAAATTCCATGCCGTGGAAAAGATTGACCATGTCCACACCGCCGCCAACTCCTCGGGAATTGTCGACGGCGCCGCTCTGGTTTTGGTGGGCAGCGCCGCCGTGGGCGAACAGCTGGGACTGAAACCGCGAGCCAGGATCGTGGCCACGGCCACCTCGGGCGCCGACCCCACCATCATGCTCACCGGCCCCACCCCAGCCACCGAAAAGCTGCTCAAGACCGCGGGGCTGAGCGTTGCAGACATTGATCTCTTTGAAATCAACGAGGCCTTCGCCTCCGTGGTCCTGAAATACCAAAAGGACCTCGGTATTCCGGACGAAAAGCTCAACGTCAACGGCGGCGCCATCGCCATGGGCCACCCGCTCGGCGCCACCGGCGCCATGATCCTGGGCACCGTGCTGGACGAGCTGGAACGCACCGACAAGCGCAGGGCCGTAGTGACCCTGTGCATCGGCGGCGGCATGGGCGTGGCAACTTTGATCGAGAGGGTCTAGTAACGATGAGTGAGGCAACAGTGCAGGAAAGCAACAACACCATCCGCTGGGACCAGGACGGAGACGGCGTCGTCATCCTGACCATGGATGACCCGAACCAGTCGGCCAACACCATGAATAGCGATTACATTGCCTCCATGCAGGCCGTGGTGGAGCGTCTCGCGGCAGAGAAGGAGAGAATCTCCGGCGTCGTACTGACGTCTGCGAAGAAGACCTTCTTTGCCGGCGGTGACCTCAAGGACCTCATCACCTCCACCCCGGCCGATGCACAAAAGATTTTTGAGCTGGGACAGCAGATCAAGGCCCAGCTGCGCATCCTGGAAACGCTCGGCAAGCCCGTGGTCGCCGCAATCAACGGCGCCGCACTGGGCGGCGGGCTGGAAATTGCGCTCGCCACCCACCACCGCATTGCGGCGGATACCCGTGGCTCGGTCATCGGACTGCCCGAGGTCACCCTGGGCCTGCTGCCCGGAGGCGGCGGCATTGTCCGCACCGTGCGGCTGATGGGCATCGCCGACGCCACCATGAAGGTGCTGCTGCAGGGCCAAAAGTACAAGCCCCGCAAGGCCCTTGAAATGGGCCTGGTGCACGAGGTTGTGGACACAGTGGAGGAACTGCTCCCGGCCGCCAAAGCGTGGATTGCAGCGAACCCGGAGGCCATCCAGCCTTGGGATGTGCCCAAATACCGGATCCCCGGCGGCACCCCCAGCACCCCCGCATTGGCAGCAAACCTGCCGGCGTTCCCCGCGAATCTGCGCAAGCAGCTCAAGGGCGCCAACTACCCGGCCCCGCGCGCCATCCTGGCCGCCGCCGTCGAAAGCACCCAGGTCGACTTCGACACGGCGCTGGAGATTGAGTCGCGCTACTTCGTGGAACTCGTGACCGGCCCGGTCTCGACGAACATGATCAAGGCCTTCTTCTTCGACATGGGCCACATCAGCGCCGGAGGCAGCCGCCCGGCCGGGTTTGAGAAGTACACGGCCAAGAAGGTTGCCGTGCTCGGCGCCGGCATGATGGGCGCGGGCATCGCCTATGTGTGCGCCCGCGGTGGCATGGACGTGGTCCTGAAGGACGTCTCACTCGAGGCGGCCGAACACGGCAAGAGCTACTCCAAGGCACTGACCGACAAGGCTGTGGCGCGCGGGCAGCAAACGCAGGAGGAGGCAGACGCGCTGCTGGCCAAGATCACCCCCACCGCAGACGCGGCGGATGTGGCCGGCTCCGACCTGGTCATTGAGGCCGTCTTTGAAAACGTGGAGGTGAAGCAGGCGGCGTTCGCCGAAATCCAGGACCTCCTCGGCCCGGATGCCGTGCTCGGCTCCAACACCTCCACACTGCCCATCACCACCCTGGCCGAGGGCGTGCGGAGCCAGGAGAACTTCATCGGCCTGCACTTCTTCTCGCCCGTGGACAAGATGCCGTTGCTGGAAATCATCGTCGGAAAAAACACCTCCGATGCCACGCTGGCCAAGGCCTTCGACATCGCCCAGCAGATCCGCAAGACACCCATTGTTGTCAACGATTCCCGCGGCTTCTTCACCTCCCGCGTGATCGGCACGTTCATGAACGAGGCGATTGCCATGCTCGGCGAGGGCATTGCGGCCCCGTCCATCGAGCAGGCCGGGCTGCAGGCCGGCTATCCCGCGGCCCCGCTGCAGTTGGCGGACGAGCTGAGCCTGACCCTCATGTCCAAAATCCAGAAAGAGACCCAGGCCGGTCTGGAGCACGACGGCGGTGCCCAAAAGTACCAGGACCACGCTGCCTACCCCATTGTGGACCGGATGATCGAGGCGTTCTCCCGCAAGGGCAAACTCGCTGGCGCCGGCTTCTACAACTACGCCGACGGCCACCGCACAGGGCTCTGGGAAGGCTTGAAGGAGAACTACGGCGGCACCGCGGAGATCCCGTTCGAGGACATGGTGGAGCGCATGCTCTTCGCCGAATCCCTCGAGACCGTCAAATGCTTGGACGAGGGCGTGCTGCGCAGTGTGGAGGATGCCAACATCGGTTCAATCATGGGGATCGGCTTCCCGGCGTGGACCGGCGGCGTGCTCCAGTACATCAACGGGTACGACGGCGGACCGGCAGCTTTCGTGGCCCGCTCCCGTGAGCTTGCGGCCAAGTATGGCGATCACTTCCTGCCGCCTGCCTCACTGGTGGCTAAGGTCGAGAAGGGCGAAACGTACTAAATGAGCGCTGTTACTGCGGCCGGGCCCGCCTTCACCCACGCTTGGACGGCATTCACTGTTGCGCAGGCACCCACCCCGGAGGTCGCCGTCGTACATTTGGTGGGGCCCAGCCGCGGCAACATGATGGGGCTGGCCTTTTGGGCCGAATTGCCTCAGGTGTTCGCGGCACTGGATGTTGATGACAGCGTGCGGTCTGTGGTGCTCGCCGGTGCCGGAAACCATTTCAGCACCGGTCTGGATGTGCAGGAGGTGTTGGGCGGCTGGCTGGACAGTTTCACCGCCGACTCCCCGGCACAAGCAGCACCGCGCACCGAATTCTTGGCCACGGTGGGACGGCTGCAGGCGGGCATCACCGCCGTGGCAGCGTGCCGCAAACCCGTCATTGCCGCCGTACAAGGCTGGTGTATTGGCGGCGGGGTGGACCTGATTGCAGCAGCCGATGTCCGGCTGGCCTCAGCGGATGCCAAGTTCAGTGTCCGGGAGGCACGGCTGGCGATCGTGGCCGACGTCGGAAGTCTCCAGCGCCTGCGCGGCATCATCGGTGAGGGCCAGCTGCGCGAACTGGCCCTGACCGGCAAGGACATTTCGGCGGCGCGGGCGCAGAAGATCGGCCTGGTCAATGACGTGTACCCCGACACCGAGCAGCTCATGGCGGCGGCGCTGGA
The DNA here is from genome assembly GCF_040686835.1 of Specibacter sp. NPDC078692. Classification (NCBI taxonomy): domain Bacteria; kingdom Bacillati; phylum Actinomycetota; class Actinomycetes; order Micrococcales; family Micrococcaceae; genus Specibacter; species Specibacter sp. NPDC078692. The sequence continues at coordinate 29,677 of NZ_JBFBLV010000013.1, read as the reverse complement.
AATGGCGGGGGAGATGGCCGCGAATTCTCCGCTAGCAGTGGCAGGCACCAAGTCCGTGCTCAACGAGGACCGGGAAGAGCAAGTGGCCCGCGGGCTGCGGCATGTAGCGCTATGGAACTCTGCGTTCCTCCACAGCGAGGACCTGTTGGAGGCCGTCGCGGCCATGCAGGATCGCCGCCCGGGCGTGTTTACCGGCAAATAGATGCCCACGAGTCAGTGGAAATTCTGTACTAAAAGTCTGTACTAAAAGTCAGCGTCGATTTTTTACCAAGGAGCTTTTCATGTACCTCACCCAAGGACTGCACCGTTCGCTGCAGGCAACCCCGAACGCCACCGCCACGATCTACAAGGACCGGGTGCGAACCTTTACCGAGCATGCGGACCGGATCGCCCGCTTTGCCAGCGCCCTGCAATCGCTGGGGGTGCAAGCGGGGGACAGGGTCGCCATGCTGTCCATGAACTCGGACCGTTTCGCCGAATACCTGCTGGCGGTGCCGTGGGCCGGGGCTGCCGTGAATCCCGTGAATATCCGGTGGAGCCCGGCAGAGATCGCCTACTCCATGACGGATTCGGACACGCACGTGCTCCTCATTGATGACGCTTTTGTGCCCATGGCGCCGTTGCTGCGGGAGAAGGCGCCGGGCTTGACCACCCTGATCCACTGCGGTGACGGGCCTACCCCGGAGGGCATGCTCTCCTACGAGGAACTCGTGGCGGCCAGCGATCCGGTGGAAGACGTCTACCGCAGCGGCGACGACCTTGCCGGGGTCTATTACACCGGCGGCACCACAGGTTTTCCCAAGGGCGTCATGCTCAGCCACACCAACTTTGTCACCTCCGGGTTGGGTGCGGTGGCCACGGGCGAACTCCTTAAAGCAGGTGCCACATTGCTCCATGCCGCACCCATGTTCCATCTGGCCGACCTCGCCGCCTGGTCTGGAATGACCATTTTGGGCGGCACCCACGTCATGGTGCCCTTCTTCGAACCGACCAGCGTATTCAAAGCGATTCAGGAGCACAAACCCACCGACGTGCTGCTGGTTCCCACCATGATCCAGATCCTCGTGGACCACCCCGACGCCGGCAATTACGATCTGTCCTCCTTGGAACGCATACTCTACGGTGGGTCTTCCATCTCTGAAGGGGTCCTACACAGGACGCAGGAGCGCTTCCCAGGCGTGCGCCTGACCCAGGCCTATGGGCAGACCGAGGCGGCACCCATCGTTACCATGTTGCTACCGGATGACCACGTGGGCGATCGGATGCGATCCGGTGGCCGGGCAGCCCCGCATTCTCAGGTGGCCATCTTGGATATTGACGGCAAGGAAGTGCCAAGAGGTGACGTCGGCGAGGTTTGTGCCAAGGGTGCCCACATCATGCAGGGCTATTGGAACAACCCGGAGCAGAGCGCGCAGGCCTTGCGCGGCGGCTGGCTGCACACCGGCGATCTGGCCTATATGGACGCGGAGGGCTTTGTCTATGTGGTGGACAGGATCAAGGACATGATCATCACCGGCGGCGAGAACGTGTATTCGGCTGAGGTGGAGAACGCCCTGAGTAAGCACCCTGAGGTGGCGTCCTCGGCTGTCATCGGCGTTCCGGATGAGAAGTATGGCGAACGCGTGCACGCCGTCGTGGTTCTGGCAACTGGGAGCACAACCAGCGCCGAGGACCTGACCGTGCACTGCAAGGAACTCATTGCGAGCTACAAGGTGCCGCGCAGCTTCGAGTTCCTCGCTGCGCTGCCCATGTCCGGTGCGGGCAAAATTCTCAAGCGCGATCTGCGTGAGAGCTACGCCGCGGCGCAGGAACAGGGGTAGCCCATGACTGGTCCATTGCAGGGTTTGAAGGTGGTGGAACTATCCGCCATGGGGCCGGCCCCGCATGCTGCCATGATGTTGGCGGACATGGGTGCTGCGGTGGTGCGGGTGGTTGGGCCCGCGCCTCCCGTTGGCGGGTACGACGTCGGCACTCACCTGCAGCGCGGCCGCACCACCGTCCGGGCGAACCTGAAGGACCCTGCGGATCTCGCCGGGGTACTTGCGCTGGTGGCAGAGGCTGATGTGTTTTTGGAGGGCTTCCGGCCCGGGGCCACCGAACGGCTGGGGCTGGGGCCTCGCGAATGCCTCGCTCTGAATCCGCGTCTGGTGTATGGGCGGATGACGGGTTGGGGGCAGAACGGTCCCATGGCTCAGCAGGCCGGGCACGACATCAACTACATTGCGCTGACCGGGGCCCTGCACGCTATGGGTCCGGCCGCAGCACCTGTGCCACCCCTGAATTTGGTGGGGGATTTTGGTGGCGGTTCCATGTTTGTGCTGACCGGAATCTTGGCAGCCCTGTGGGAACGCGAGCGTTCGGGATGCGGGCAGGTGGTGGATGCCGCCATGGTGGACGGCGTCAGCGTGCTCTCCCAGATCATCCTGGAATTACGCTCCGTGAACATGTGGAGCGATACCCGGGCCGCGAACCTGCTCGATGGTGCCGCCCCGTTCTACCGGACGTATGAATGCGCCGACGGCGGCCATGTTGCCGTCGGTGCCATCGAGCCGCAGTTTTACGCCCTTCTTCTGGAGGGGTTGGGCCTGTCCGCCGCAGGGCTGCCGGACCGGGACAATCCGCGCCAGTGGCCAGCTCTTGCGGATGTATTCTCTGCTGCCTTTGCGGTCCGGAGCCGGGATGAGTGGGCGCAAACCTTCGACGGCGTCGACGCTTGCGTGACGCCCGTGCTCACGTACGCAGAGGCTGCCGAGAACACCCATTTGAGCGCTCGCGGCACCTTCTCGGGTACGGGTCGGCAGATAGCTGCCGCGCCGGCGCCCCGCTTTTCTCGGACGGCGTCTGAGGCCAGAGAGCCCGTGGGCGATATTGATTTTGCAAGCATTCTGAGCTCTTGGAGGACATCGTGATCACCGTAACGGCCCCGGCACAGTTCCAGGCCTGGCAGGCCAAAGTCATGCCGCCTGTCGAGGAGATTCGTCCCGGCGTCTGGTCCATTCCAGTGCCCTTCATTGGTAACCCGATGCGCTACACACTGTCCTATCTGTTGGTGGGAAATGGGGAGGCTGCTCTGGTGGATCCGGGGTGGGACTCAGCTGAGGGGTGGGAGTCTCTCACTGCGGGGCTGGCTGCTGCGGGCGTCGCACCCCAACAGATTACGGCCATCGTTGTCACACACTTTCATCCGGACCATTTAGGTATGGCGGCACGCCTTCGGGAAGCATCGGGTGCCCCGGTGGCGTTGGGGGAGCACGAGCCGTTGCCTGCGCAGTGGCGTGGCGATCCGGCCCGCTTTGTCGTCGAAGACCGAGAACAGTTTGCAGCTTGGGGTGTGCCTGCCGAGTTCCTCGACGAGGTCAGTTTCCAAACTGAGACGTGGGCTCAGATGACCATGGTTGCGGAGCCGCAAATCCGGCTAGTCGACGGCGAGCTGCTACCGGTTGCAGGGATCACGGTGCGGGTGTTGTCAACGCCCGGGCACACACCCGGCCATATCTGCTTGGTGGATGAGGCGAACCAGCTCATTCTCACCGGGGACCACGTACTGCCACGCATCACCCCGCACGTTTCCTTGGAAGCTCAAGGACAGCTGAACCCGTTGGGTGACTATTTCAACTCATTGGAAATCATGGGTGCCGGCGCCGATATGGAAGTGCTGCCGGCTCATGAATACCGATTCTTGGGGCTGATGGACCGCGTGGCAGAGCTGACGGAGCACACTCTGGAACGCTCCCGGGAGGTCATCGCGGTGCTGGACTCCGGTGCTGCAGCAAACGTGTGGGAGGTGTCCAAGGAGTTGACCTGGTCGCGCGGCTTCGAGTCCCTGCGCGGGTTCACGCTGCGCCTAGCGCTCGCAGAAACAGCCAGTCATTTGGTGTATCTGCAGAAGCAGGGCCGGGAGGTGGGCATCGAAGTCAGCCGCGGCACCCCCACCCCGGCCCGCCCGTGACAGATCCCTGACGCCGCACCACCTTCCGGCGTGTTTTCCCTGACGCCGCACCACCTTCATTGCCGGGTGGCGGTGCCGAAGCTGCCGGTTACGGGAGCGTTTGGCGCCAAGGGCCGGAAGGTGGTGCGGCGTCGGAAGGAAAGGGCCGGAAAGTGGTGCGGCGTCTAGAGGGGGTCGGGGTATGGGAGGGGGTCGATGAAGTCCCCGGAGTCGCGGCGGAAGCGGGCCAGGATGGCCGTCATAGTCCGCAGATCGGCGGCGGGGATGCCAGGTGATGCGAACACATCAGCATTCAGGACCGTGGTGGCTTCCTCCACCAGCACCCGTCCTGCCTCGGTCAGCACCACCAGGGTGGCACGTCCGTCGGTGGGGTGGGCCTCGCGGTGCACAAGCGCATCGCGCTCCAGCCGGTCAACAACGCTGGTCACGGACGTGGGATGCACCTGCAGGCGCGCGCTGGCACTGGCCATCGGCAGGGCGCCGTCGCGCGTGAAAGACAGCAACCGCAGCAACTCCAACCGGGCGTAGGACAAACCCAGCGGCTTCAAAACGGCGTCGACCCGGCTGTACATGAGCTGGTGGGCTCGCATGACGGAGGAGAACGCGGCCATGGCGTCGGCGGCATCGGCCCAGCCGTGGGCAATCCACTGGCGCTTGGCCTCGGCAATGGGATCCATGGGCAGCGGGGTGGCCACGGCACGTCCTTTCTCAACGGGGATGGAAAGCAGCTGAAACAACAATTTACTTGGGATCCCTAGTAAATACTAGTACTACCTAGTATTCTTCCAATGAGACCGACAACACAAAGGCTGAAGGGGCAATCAATGAAGATCGCAGTTTTGATAAAACAGGTGCCTGACACGGCGGAGGAACGCACGCTCGTGCCGGCCACCGGATGGCTGGATCGCGATGCCGCGGACAACCTCGTCGACGAGATCAATGAGCGCGCCCTCGAGGTGGCCCTGCGTGTGAAGGACGCCGACAAATCCACCGAAATCGTGGTGCTCTCCATGGGACCGGATGAAGCCACCAAGGCCATCCGCAAGGCACTGTCCATGGGTGCGGATTCCGGAATTCACGTGCTCGACGGCGGATTGGCCGGCTCGGATGCGGCCCGCACCGCCGCGGTGCTCGCCGCGGCGCTCCGCAGCACCAACGCCGACGTGATTGTGGCAGGCAATGAGTCAACGGACGGCCGAGGCGGCGTGGTTCCGGCCATGATCGCCGAACACCTGGGCCTGCCGCTGGTAGGTGGGCTCAACGCCGTCGAACTTGGCGGCGGAAAAGTCAGTGGCGAGCGTTCGGGGGACAGCGGATCGCTGCAAATCACCGCAGCGCTGCCCGCCGTGGTTACCGTGACCGAGCGGACCGCCGAGGCCCGCTTCCCCAACTTCAAGGGCATCCTGACGGCCAAGCGCAAGCCCGTCACCACCCTCAGCGTCGCCGATCTTGACGTGGCAGCAACCCCGGCCCACGCGGTCGTGCTCTCCCATAGCGAGCGCCCCGCCCGCGAGGCTGGCCGCAAGATTGAAGACGACGGCACGGCCGGCACGCAGCTAGCCGGCTACCTCATTGAAAACCGCTTGGTCTAGGAAGGCACCACCATGGCAAATATTCTGACTCTCATTGAATTGACCCACGCAGGTGCGGTTGCCGCCTCCGCCAAGGGCCTGCTGGCAGCGGCCGCCTCCCTCGGGACGCCCGTGGCCGTTGTTGCCAGCGACAAAGAACTGAGCCCCGAAACGACAGTGCAGCTGGGCCAGGCCGGCGCCGCCGTGATCCACCTCGGCGTCAGCGACCAGGCAGCTTCGGTGCTGACAGGACCGGCCGTGGAAGCCCTGGAAGTCGCCGTTGCCGCCTACGCACCGGCCGCCGTTCTGGTATCCAACTCGGTGGACGGCCGCGAAGTTGCCGCCCGCCTCGCCGTCAGGGTGGGCGGCGCCATGCTCAACGACGTCGTCTCAGTACGTAGCGACGGCGACCGCATCGTGGCCGGGCACTCCATCTTTGGCGGCGCCTATGACGTGGAATCGGCAGTGGAGGGCGGCCTGCCCATCATCACTGTCCGCCAGGGCGCCATCGACGGTGCCCCCACAGAAGGGGGCGGCGCCGTCGAAGTGGTCACATCAGCCCTGCCCGGCACGGTTCCCGGTGCACAGGTGACGGCCGTCAATGACGCCCTGGCCACCGCCAGCCGCCCCGAACTGCGCACCGCCAAAACGGTGGTCTCCGGCGGACGCGGCCTGGGCTCCAAGGAAAGCTTTGTGCTGGTGGAGCAACTGGCCGACGCGCTTGGAGCGGCCATTGGTGCTTCCCGCGCAGCCGTCGATGCCGGCTACGTTGACCAGCATGCGCAGGTGGGCCAGACAGGTGTGAGCGTCTCCCCGCAGTTGTACATTGCGCTGGGCATTTCCGGGGCCATCCAGCACCGGGCCGGCATGCAGACCGCCAAGACCATCGTGGCCATCAACAAGGACGGCGATTCGCCCATCTTTGATGTAGCCGACTTCGGGATCGTGGGCGATGTATTCACCGTTGTACCGCAGCTGATTGAAGCCCTCGCCGCCCGCGAAGGCTAGCCGCCCCGGGGATCCTCCCAGGCTAGCCGCCTCGAGAGGACCCGGGCAAGGACCCCGGGAGTTCCCCCGGACCACTGCGGAGCCGCCACTGCTCCACAGAAGGGGCGGCGCTGCAGTGCGTGGCGGTCCATGACGGACAATGGATGGAAACACACCCAAAACTGCTACAAATAAATGCTACAAATAGTAACTGTTGCAAAGCGGTGCCGACACCGCCCGGCTGCTTCCACTGGGAGCATGTGAAAGAGGATTCAAGACCATGTCGACCCCCAAGAATAAGCAGGCCGCCGGCGTCTCCGAGCGTTGGAAAGCCCTGGGCCTCTGGGCAAAAATCGGCGTGTCCGCAGCCGGATTAGTCATACTGTTCGCCATTGCCGTCCTAGCAGCACGCTGGCTGACAGGCCTTGACGGCGTCAAAGACTTCATGGAGAGCTACCCAGGTCACTCCGAACTGCCCGCCAGCGCACCCGTGGGTCTCCCGGCGTGGCTGGGCTGGCAGCACTTCATCAACATGTTCTTGATCCTGCTGATCATCCGCTCCGGCTGGCAGGTGCGCACCACCAAGCGCCCGGCCGCGCACTGGATCCGCAACAACAAGGGGGCCATCAAAACCAAGAACGCCCCCACGAAGATCAGCCTGGACCTCTGGTTCCACTTGACGCTCGACGCCCTCTGGGTGCTCAACGGCGCCATCTTCATCGTCGTTCTCTTCGCAACCGGCCAGTGGATGCGCATCGTGCCCACCAGCTGGGATGTGTTCCCCAACGCCATCTCGGCCGGCCTGCAGTACCTCTCCCTGAATTGGCCCACCGACAACGGCTGGGTCAACTACAACGGCCTGCAACTGCTGACCTACTTCATCACTGTCTTCATCGCCGCGCCCCTGGCCATTATCACCGGCCTGCGCATGTCCGGCGCGTGGCCCAAAAACGCCGCCACGCTGAACAAGATCTACCCCATCACAGCCGCCCGCGCACTGCACTTCCCGGTCATGCTCTACTTCGTCTTGTTCATCATTGTGCATGTCACCCTGGTCCTGGCCACCGGCGCCCTGCGCAACCTGAACCACATGTATACCTCCTCCGACGTGGTCAACTGGTGGGGCTTCGGCATCTTCGCCGGCTCCCTGGTGGTCATGGCCGCCGCCTGGTTCCTGGCCCAGCCGCTGTTCCTGCGCCCCGTCGCATCCCTGATGGGCAAGGTCACCAAATAAAGTACGACGCCGGACACCTCACCTCAGGTGTCCGGCCCCACGGCGGCCCCACATCCTAGGGACCGCCAGCTAACCACCCATACCGCAAGGACGCGGTAGAAGGAGGCACCCCATGAACGAGCAGACTGCCGATCAACAGGCCGTGGTGGAGATGGTGCGCGATTTCGCAGCCACTGCCATGGCTCCCCATACGGCCGCGTGGGACGAGGAAAAACACTTCCCCGTCGATGTGCTGGCCGAAGCCGGAGCTCTGGGCATGGGCGGCATCTATGTGGGGGAAGAGTATGGCGGATCCGGGCTGAGCCGGGTGGATGCCTTATTGATCTTTGAAGAGCTGGCCGCCGTAGACCCCACCATCGCCGCCTATATCTCCATCCACAACATGGTGGCCTGGATGATTGACGCCTTCGGCAACCAAGAGCAGCGCGCCGCTTGGCTGCCGGGCATCACGGCCATGACAGAGCTGACCAGCTACTGCCTCTCCGAACCCGGCGTGGGGTCCGACGCTGCAGCCATCACCACCCGGGCCGTGCGCGACGGCGATCATTACATCCTCAACGGAACCAAACAATTCATCTCCGGCGCCGGCTCCTCCGCCTGGTATTTGGTGATGGTTCGGACAGCTGACAAAGGCGCAAGGGGGATCACCGCCGTCGTGGTTCCTGCAGATGTCAAGGGCCTCAGCTTCGGTGCGAATGAGAAGAAAATGGGCTGGCGGGCCCAACCCACACGCCAAGTAGTTTTCCAGGATGTGCGCATCCCGGTAGGGAATCGGCTCGGCGAAGAAGGAGACGGTTTTGGCATCGCCATGAAGGGCCTCAACGGCGGACGCGTGAACATCGGCGCCTGCTCACTCGGCGGCGGAAGGGCCGCCTTGGAGCAGTCCATCGCGTACTTGAAGGAGCGTCAAGCCTTCGGGGGCCCGCTCATTGAAAAGCAGCACCTGCTCTTTGAAATTGCTCAGATGGACACCGATCTGGAGCTCTCGCGGACCATGCTGGTCCGTGCCGCACAAGCGCTCGACGCCGGCGCCCCCGACACCGTGAAGCTGTGTGCCATGGCCAAACTCGTCGCCACTGACGCCGGATTTCAGGTGGCCAACCAGGCCCTGCAACTGCACGGCGGCTACGGCTATCTCAGCGAGTACGGACTGGAAAAACTGGTCCGGGACCTGCGCGTGCACCAAATTCTTGAAGGCAGCAATGAAATCATGCGTTTGATCATTGGCCGCCTGGCCGTGGAGCGCTGAACCGTGGAGGATACAAACATGGACCACAACGACGTTCTCGTCGAGCGCACCGGCCAGCTGGGACACCTGATCCTGAACCGGCCAGCGGCTATGAACGCACTGAACCACGCGATGATCACCGCGGTGGCGGGCGCCCTGGATGAGTGGGAAAACGACCCTGCCGTCTCAACCGTTCTCATCTCCGGCGCGGGGGAGCGGGGATTATGCGCGGGCGGGGACATTGTCTCGATCTACCACGATGCCCGCAGCGGCGGTGATTCCAGCGAGACGTTCTGGCGCGATGAATACCATCTCAACGCCCGGATCAAGCGCTATCCCAAACCCATTGTCACGCTGATGGACGGGGTGGTTTTGGGCGGCGGCGTGGGGATTTCCGCACACGCCTCGCATCGGATCGTGACCGAACGCTCCCGGATCGGCATGCCGGAAACTGGCATTGGATTCGTCCCGGACGTGGGCGGCACCTGGCTGCTGGCACACGCTCCCGGGGAGTTGGGCGTCCACGCGGCACTGACCGGCGCCATGTTCAGCGGGGCCGACGCCATCGCCATGGGACTGGCCGGCCACTACGTCGATTCCGCCGTCCTGCCCACGCTGGTAGCCGAGCTGGCGCAGCGTGAGGCAAGTGCCGTCGTTGGACGTTATGGGCAGGTTCCGCCGGAATCCGCGTTGGCCCGGCAGAGGTGGTGGATTGATGAGGCGTATGCCCCGGACGACGCCGGGACCATCCTTGAGCGGTTGGCTTCCATGGGTGACCCCGCGGCTTCGGCGGCGGGGGAGACTATTGCGGGGAAGTCGCCCACGGCCGTGACAGTGACCTTGGCGGCGCTGCGGCGGGCGCGGCTGGCGGGCTCGCTGGAGGAGGCGCTGAATCAGGAATTCCGGGTCTCGCTGCGGGCGTTGCGCTGGCCTGATTTTGCCGAGGGTATCCGGGCGCAGTTGGTGGATAAGGATCGGAACCCTGCATGGCAGCCAGCAACGCTGTCCGAGGTTGGGAGCGCTGTGGTGGCAGGTGCGTTTGCCGATTTGGGGGCGCTGGAGTTGGGGCTGACGGCTCCGCACAAGAGTGCTGTGGACGGCACTGCATCTGAGAATACATCACCGGTAAACACTGCGAAAGGGATCTGACCATGAACCAGGACAATGCGGGCCGCCAGGATGCTAGGGACGCTCGAGATACTGCAATTGCCTTCATAGGCCTCGGGCACATGGGCGGACCCATGGCCGCGAATCTGGTGTCGGCCGGATACTCCGTGACGGGCTTCGACGTGGTGCCGGCTGCGTTGGAAGCGGCCGCTCCGGCAGGTGTGGTGGTGGCCGAATCGTCGGCTGCGGCCGCGCTGGGAGCCGATGTCATCATCACGATGCTGCCAGCCGGAAAGCATGTTTTTGCCGCGTTTGAGGGCGATGGACCTGGCGGAGGTTTGCTGGCTGCAGCCAAGCCGGGGGCCTTGTTCTTGGAGTGTTCCACCATTTCGGTGGAGGATGCCCGCACGGCCCACGAGATGGTGGTTGCCGGTGGCCACCGCGGCTTGGATGCTCCCGTGTCCGGCGGAGTGATGGGCGCCGAAGCTGGGACTCTGACGTTCATGGTGGGTGGCTCCGAGGATGACTTTGTCGCGGCAGCTTCCATTTTTGAGGTGATGGGGCGGAGGATCGTGCACTGCGGCGGACCGGGCGCCGGACAGGCTGCCAAGGTCTGCAACAACATGATTCTGGGCGTCTCCATGATCGCCGTCAGCGAGGCCTTCGTCCTGGGTGAAAAACTGGGACTGACGCATCAGGCGTTGTACGATGTGGCCGCCAACGCCTCAGGACAATGCTGGGCATTGACCACCAACTGTCCGGTTCCCGGCCCCGTACCCACCAGCCCGGCCAACCGCGATTACGTTCCCGGATTCGCCGGAGCACTGATGGCCAAGGACCTGGGGCTGGCCGTGGAAGCGCTCAATGCCACCGGTGTCGATGCTGTGCTGGGCCGCTCCGCCGAGGAAATCTACCGCGAGTTCACCCTAGACGGAGGTGCAGGGACGGACTTCTCCGGGATCATCAACAGCATCAGGGCAGCCTCAGACCACCCTGTAACCGACTAGAACTTTTCATCAACCTTGAACCGAACGGAACTTGTTTTTATGACACAGCCTTCCCTTATCCTGACCGAACAACGCGGCCGCGTGGGCCTGATTACGCTCAATCGCCCTGAAGCACTCAACGCCTTGAGCGACGCAATGGGTTGGGAGATCCTCGCAGCGGCGCAGGCTTTTGACGCCGATGCAGGAATCGGCGCCATCGTCATCACCGGGTCCTCACGTGCCTTCGCTGCCGGGGCAGACATCAAAGAGATGGCTGACAAGACCTCCGTGGACATGTACCTAAGCAATTGGTTCTCAGCATGGGATGAGCTGGCCCGGGTTCGCACGCCCATCATCGCTGCTGTGGCGGGCCACGCATTGGGCGGTGGCTGTGAGCTGGCCATGATTGCAGATTTCATCATTGCCGCCGACAACGCGAAATTCGGCCAGCCCGAAATCAAGCTTGGGGTCATCCCCGGTATGGGCGGCTCGCAGCGACTGACTCGCGCCATCGGCAAGGCCAAGGCCATGGAAATGGTGCTCACCGGCCGGGTCATGGGCGCCGTGGAAGCCGAGCAGGCCGGACTCGTGGCCCGCGTAGTACCCGTAGCTTCACTGTTGGAGGACGCCCTGGCCACGGCTGAGACCATCGCCTCGATGTCCAAGCCCGTGGCCATGATAGCCAAGGAGGCGGTTAATGCAGCCTTCGAGACCACCCTGGCTGAGGGCGTGCGGCATGAGCGGCGCGGCATTTACTCGTGTTTCGCCACGGAAGACCAAAAAGAGGGCATGGCAGCTTTCACCGAGAAGCGTGCAGCCAACTTCAAGCATCAATAAGAACGAGCACCACTAGGAACCCTTCTGGTCCCTGGGCGCCGCTCGAGTGTTCACTTAGGGCACGCTTTTTGGGTTTTTCGGGGCCCAAACGTACATGATGTGAACACTCGAGCAGCGAATAAGCGAAAAGGAGCCTCGGGAGCCTCAGGAGCCTCTCGAGTTGGTGATTCGGCCAAAGACATGTACTGTTGAGGACGCAACGCGGGGTGGAGCAGTTCGGTAGCTCGCCGGGCTCATAACCCGGAGGTCACAGGTTCAAATCCTGTCCCCGCAACAGATGAGGAAAACCCTCGACCACACGGTCGGGGGTTTTTCGTGTACGCCCAGTGGAAATCGGGACTGCGGATGATGCGGATCCCGAATCCCGAATCCCGAATCCCGGATCCCGAATTCGAAACTGCAGCTGATGCGACCAAAATCGTGTTTTGACCGCATCAGCTGCAGTTTCGAATGAGTGGAGAGTCTGGAACTCGGTTCAGGCCGGGTACAGGACCACTTCGGCGGCCTTGACCACGAAGAACACCTCGGCTCCCGGCTCCAGCCCCAATTCAGCGATGGCGGCGGCGGAGACATCGGCGGCGAGTCCTGACGCCCGGACCCGGATATGCCCGCCCTGAGGCTCGAGTTCACTGACCTTCACCTTGAAGCAGTTGCGTGGGCTTCCTACCGGCGGTGCCAAGAATACTGACACGGACGACGGCGGGAACGCGGCCAGGCCCTCTGGCCCACCCTCTGCCGGAGGTACTAGGTTTGCCGGAAGTGCTTGGGAAGGAATACGTGTTGAATCTGAACCTGTGCCGCCGGCCGGACGTCCGGTGACCAAGACGCCGTCGGACGTTAAAAGAGTGGGACCGGACAGGGAACCGGTAAGGACATTGAGCCCGGCCAAGGAGGCCGCGAAGGAGCTGCGCGGGTGGGCCAGCACCGCGGCGGTGGGGCCTGATTCTACGATCCGCCCGCGCTCCATGACGATGATCCGGTCTGCGAGCATGAGCGCGTCGAGGACGTCGTGGGTGACGATAATGGCGCGCCTGCCGACCAAAACCCGTTTGAGGAGGCTGCGCAGAAACGGGGTGGTGTTGACATCCAGCGCCGCCATGGGCTCATCGAGCAGAAGCAGTTCAGGATTGGTGGCCAGTGCCCGGGCTAGTGCCACGCGTTGCGCCTGCCCGCCGGAGAGCTGAGAGGGTTTGCGTCCGGCTAAATCTGCAGCGTCCACTTCACGCAGCCAGTGCCAGGCAGTTTTCGCGGCAGCAGCCTTCGTGGCGCCTCGGCTTCGCGGCCCAAACGCCACATTGTCCAAGACGCTCAGGTGCGGAAATAGAAGGGGTTCCTGGGCTAGTGTGCCAATACCGCGCTCATGCGGCGGCAGCCACGACGTGCCAGTACTGCCAGACGTGCCAGTACTGTCCGGAGCGCCAGTACTGGCAGGAGCGCCAGTATTGGCAGAACCCAAGCGGAACAGTGTCCGCCCGCCCAAGGTGGCGTCACCGGAATCGGGCTTCACCAGCCCGGACAGGGCCTGCATGACGGAGGACTTCCCAGCGCCGTTGGCCCCCATGAGCGCGACGGTTTCGGTGGGGCCAACGCTCAAGCTCAGTTCAAGATTACGGGCCCCGATGGCAATACTCAGCTCCAGTGTCATGGCAGCACTTCCTGAGCAGGGACGGGGTCGGTACTGGTTCCGCGAACAGCTGCCCGGATGGGCGAACGGGGCGTGCGGTACGCCAGGATCACCACTATCAGGGCCACGGCGATCAGCAGAAAGGAGAGGGCAACGGCAGCGTCGGGGTCCGTCTCGCGCTGCAGGTAAATCTCCAGGGGCAGTGTGCGGGTGACGCCTTGAAGGCTACCGGCGAAGGTGAGTGTGGCACCAAATTCGCCTAGGCTTCGCGCGAACGCCAACACCGCTCCTGAGACCAAACCCGGCAGCACCAGGGGTAGTGTAATTCTGCGCAGAACGGTTGAAGGCCGGGCGCCCAGAGTGGCGGCCACGGCCTCGTACTTTTGCCCGGCGGTCCGCAATGAACCTTCAAGGCTGAGCACCAGAAACGGCAATGCCACAAACGCCTGAGCCATGACCACGGCTGTTGTGGAAAACGCAATGTCGATGCCGAAAGTACTCAACGTCTGGCCAATTAATCCAACGCGACCAAAAGTAAAGAGCAAGGCCAAGCCGCCCACCACCGGCGGTACCACCAGTGGCAGTAGGATCAGCGCACGCAAAACACCCTGGCCGCGAAAGCGTGCCCGGGCCAGGACCAGGGCCAAGGGGACGCCAAAAATGATGCACAAAACGGTGCTGGCGGCGGCAGTTTTCAGGCTGAGACCTAGCGCGGCTACGGAGGATTCCGAGCTAATCAGGGGGATGAACGCAGCCCAGTCCACCTGGGCGACCATGCCGACAAGGGGCAGCAGAATGAACAACGCACCCACTGCCGCGAGCAGGTAAACCCACTGGGGAACCGCCTGGAACTGCCACGGCTCCCCGGCTCGGCGAGGGCTATTACGGGGTGCCAAAACCTGCATCCTGGAGCACCTGCTGTCCTTCCGGAGCAGTCACCAACGCGATGAATGCTTTGGCAAGTTCCTGCTGCTTTGAACCTTCCACGGCAACAATGGGGTAGTCGTTGACTGTGGGAGTCGCGAGTTTGAGAGGAATTTCCTTGACCTTCTTCCCTGCGGATTTTGCGTCGGTGACATAAACCAGTCCGGCGTCTGCCTCGCCCGAGATGACCTTGCCAAGCACGCTGGTGACGTTCAGTTCTTCGCTGACCGGTGCCAGGGTCAGGCCCGCGTTCGTTGCATCGGAGAGTGCAGCGGCACCGCACGGGACCTGAGCGGCGCAGATCACCAATTTGGTGCCGGGCTTGGCGGCATCGGCAAAGCTGGCAATGTTGGCTGGGTTTGTCGGCGGAACTACCAATGTCAATACGTTGGTGGCAAAGTCAACGGGTTCCCCGGCTGCCATCTTGGCATCGCTGAGCTTGGTCATGTTCTTGGTATCAGCGGAGGCAAACACATCCGCCGGGGCGCCCTGGGTGATCTGCGTGACCAGCGTAGAAGAGCCATCAAAACTCAGTGACACTTTGACCTTCGGATGAGCAGCCTCGAAGGCGGCGGCCAGATCCGTAAAGGTAGTCTTCAGCGATGCGGCCGCGAACACGGTCAAGGTGTCCGACAGTTCAGGGGCAGCCGCTGACGTTCCGGCTGTCGGAGAGGCGGAGGTGTCACTGGCGGCAGCGCATGATGCCAGCGATACGGTCAGAACTGCGGCCGCGGCCACCGCTGAGAGTCTTTTGAAGGGGAGTTTCACGAGTGTTTTCCACCGCTCGGTACTTCAATGATGACGTTGGTTGATTTGACCACGGCGGTTGCCACGGAGCCGGGTTCAAGTTTTAGGTCCCGTACCGCTTCACTGCTCATCAGGGACACCACGCGGAAGGGGCCGCATTGAAGCTCCACCTGGGCCATGACCTTATCCATGGTGATGTTGGTAACGAGCCCAACGAAGCGGTTCCGCGCCGAACTGCCCACGCCGGTGGGGTCCATCGGGAGCATCGATTGGGACTTGGCCAGCTCAGCCAGCTCAAGCCCGTCCACCACAAGTTTGCCCTGCTTGTCCTTGTGGCCGGTCAGGGTGCCGTTATCCAGCCACCGCCGGACGGTATCGTCGCTCACGCCCAGAAAACGGGCCGCCTCTGAAACGCGAATAAGTGTCATATTCGCAGTCTATAACCTCATATGCGGAATAGGGGGGTAAATTACACCGCAAACGCCACCATCGTCGCTTATAGAGCGGCCAAGCGATCCGAGAGTGCCATGTGCTCGGCGTTCACCACGCGTGCTTCCGGGTGATCAACATGCCAGGCCAGAATCGCGTGGGCCGCATCCGCAAAACGGATAGTCGTGCCGAACGCCGGCACCAAAGACTTGACCCGGGTGTTATCGAAAATGACAGAGTGAGCTTTATCGCCCAGCAGGCCGGGCCCAAACGCGGGAGCGACGGCGGCGATTTTATCGCTCGCTACATGTACCAACAGAGGGTCCGGCACGCCGGCCGCTGCGGCAACGCTGCGGTACACGGCATCCCACGGCAGCACGTCGTCGGAAGTGATGGTGAAGGCCTCACCCGCCACAGGGAGCCCGAACAGCCCCACAAATCCCACGGCGAAATCATTGGTGTGCGTCAGCGTCCACAACGAGGTCCCGTCGCCATGCACCACCACCGGCAGCCCCGCCCGCATGCGGTGCACATCGGTCCAGCCGAACAGCAACGGCAGTGCGGTGTGATCGTACGTGTGGGAGGGGCGAACAAGGCTGACAGGGAATCCCTCCGCCCGGTAAGCCTGCGTGAAAATGTCCTCACAGGCGATCTTGTCCCGCGAATACTGCCAGAACGGATTCCGCAGCGGAGTGGACTCCGTGATGGGCAAGCGGGCCGGCGGCTTCTGGTACGCCGAGGCCGAACTGATAAACAAGTATTGTTCCGTGCGCCCACGGAAACGTTCCACGGCCGCCCGGGCATGCGCCGGTGTAAACGAGAGGAAGTCCGCCACAACGTCAAAGGTTCGCGTGCCCAAGGCAGCGGCAACGGAGGCGCTATCCCGGACATCAGCCACAAGCTGTTCGACGCCGGCTGGAACCGCCCGCACGGAACTCGCCGCGCGGTTCAGCACCGTCACGTTGTGCCCCAGGGCAACAGCCCGAGCCACTGACGCCGTGCTGATGGTGCCGGTTCCGCCAATGAACAAGACCCGCCGTGCTGGGAGCCGCCAGCGTCCGTCAACACCACCGAGGCTCGGGGCTCCAGTGGGGGAATCGGCCGGGGCCCCAGTCGCGTCGTGACGGAGGTGCAAGCCCTGGCCAACGCCGTCGTTAAAGCCGCTCACCAGGCGTAGTCTTCCGGGGCAGTCTTCGGACCGGGGAAGATCTTATCGAGGGTGGCCAAGGCGTCCGCGTCCAGCGAAAGGTTCACAGCACGCAGGCCTGCCTCGAGCTGGGCTGCGGTGCGCGGTCCAATAATGGGTGCCGTCACGGCCGGCTGATGCATGAGCCAAGCCAAAGCCACATCGCCCGGGGCATGCCCCAAATCCGCGGCGAAGGATTCAAAGGCGGCAATGGCGTCATGGTGCGTGGCCAACGCCTCGGCGGCGCGGCCCTCAAGCCTGCGGACGCCGTCGTTCTGCTTTTGCAGCACGCCACCGAGCAGCCCGCCATGCAGCGGCGACCAGGGAAGCAGACCCAATCCGTAGTGTTCGGCGGCGGGAATGACTTCACGTTCCACGCTGCGCTCCAACAGGCTGTAGATGGACTGCTCACTGACCAGCCCGGTGACGGGTCGGCGCGCTGCGGCCTCCTGCGCGGCGGCAATGTGCCAGCCGGCAAAGTTGGAACTGCCGGCGTACAGGATCTTTCCCTGCTGCACGGCGACGTCGATGGCCTGCCAGATCTCATCCCACGGGGTATTCCTGTCCACGTGATGGAACTGGTAGAGATCGATGTAGTCGGTCTGCAGACGCTTCAGGGAAGCATCCAAGGAGCGGCGAATGTTCAGTGCTGACAGCTTCGAATCATTGGGCCACTCGGTCATGTTGGCGTAGACCTTGGTGGCCAGCACTGTCCGCTCGCGCCGGCCTCCGCCCTGGGCAATCCAACGGCCAATGATCTCCTCAGTCCAGCCGCGGCGGTCATTGCCGCCGTAGCCGTTGGCCGTGTCAAAGAAGTTCAGCCCGGCCTCGTGGGCCTTATCCATGATCTTGAAAGCGACGGCCTCATCGGTGTGCGGGCCAAAATTCATGGTACCCAGGCACAGTGTGGAAACGGACAGGCCGCTGCGCCCCAATTGGGTGTACAACATGGTCATGTGGTTCCTTCCGAAGAGGTGGAAATTTGATGGCTGGCAGAGACGGGTCCGCCGGCCCAAGACGACAGCAGTTTGAGGGCGTCCTGTGAGGGTGAGCCGTTCTTGGCCGTGTAGATGCGCAGGCTTTGATCGGTGTCATCGGGGAGAAGCAGGTGTTCAAAGTCCAGCGAAAGATCGCCCACCACGCCATGGTGCAGCGCCAAAGTTCCGGAGGCTCGCTGGGCCACCCTGTGCCGCGCCCACCACTGCCGGAATTCCTCGCTATTGACGGCGAGTTCACCCACCAGTGCCGTGGCTGCGGGGTCGCCGGGATGCCTGCCAATATCGGCCCGCAAGGCAGCCACCGCATCCGAGGCAGCACCATGCCAGTCCCGGAACAACACGCGAGCGCCAGGATCAAGCATGATCCAGCGCGTGTAATTGCGTTGTTCGCGGGACATGGCCGGGAAGTCGGCAAAGAGCAGCCGGGCCATGCGGTTGCTGGCCAGGATATCGGTGCGCCTACCAAGTACGACGGCGGGTACCTCACCCACCGCGTCCAACAGCTGGCGCAGGGAAGCCCTCACCCGCTGAACCTCAGGTGGATTGCTTGCTTGCCCGCCACAGTTTTCGAGCAGATCGTACATATGGGCAGATTCGGAATCGTTGAGTTGCAGGGCGCGGGCCACCGATGCCAGCACCGACCTGGAAGGGTGAATGTTACGTCCCTGCTCCAGCCTGGTGTAGTAATCAGTGGAGACCCCAGCACGCTGCGCCACTTCTTCCCGGCGTAACCCAGGAACCCGCCGATGAGTGAGTGCAGCTTCCGGATCCGGTGCCAAGCGGGCACGCATGGCGGAGAGGAAGCTGCCGAATGCAATACTTTGACCCATGGTTCCCATTCTGCCCCGGCACAGTAGGCGAACCTAGTGTGAAGGTAGGACTGCTGATCCTAGGATTGTTTCAAACACCTTCAGCGGTTCAGGATGCTTCACCGCGTTCCTGTTCGCGCCTAGGCTGGAGGAAACCGTCCATGGAGGCCATCCAATGCGACGGACACAATGAAAGGCAATGATTCTTCGTGACTGATTCGAACTCCGCCGCAACGGCCGTTCCGGAGCTGACTCTCAACAATGGGGTCACCATCCCGCAGCTCGGGTTTGGCGTCTTCCAGATCCCGCCAGAAGAAACCCGTATATCTGTGACCCAGGCGCTGGCCACGGGCTACCGCCACATCGATACGGCCGCGGCGTACCGCAACGAGGCCGGCGTCGGAGCTGCCCTTGCTGAATCCGGGCTGGCCCGCGAGGAATTGTTCATCACGACCAAACTGCGTAACGGCGAGCAGGGCAATACCCGCGCCGCCTTTGAAGCGAGCCGCAAAGCACTGGGCCTGGACTGGATTGATTTGTACTTGATCCACTGGCCCGTCCCGTCGCAGGGTCTGTTCACTCAGGCGTGGAAGGAAATGGAATCCCTCTACGCCGAGGGGCTGATCCGTGCCATTGGCGTGTCCAACTTCCTGGCGCCGCATCTGGATGAGCTATTGGCTAATTCCACAGTGGTTCCTGCCGTGAACCAGATCGAACTCCACCCCTCCCTCCAGCAGAGCGAGTTGGCGGCGAAGAGCCGCAGTCACGGGATTGCGGTGCAAGCGTACAGTCCCCTCGGGCAGGGCCAAGACCTGGACAATCAGGTCATCGCCGAGTTGGCGGCCAACTACGACGCAACTCCCGCGCAGGTAGTTCTGGCCTGGCATCTCGGCACGGGCAACATTGTGATCCCCAAGACCGTCACGCCCGAGCGCATGCGCGAGAACCTCGCAGCCGCCAAAATTCAGCTCAGCGACAACGATCTGCAGCGCATCTCAGCACTGGAAAACGGTCACCGCATCGGTGCCGATCCGGCCGTGGCAGCGTTTACGCAGATGTAAGCACCGGCGTCAGCGGCAGCAGCGCCAGCCTCAGCACCACCAGCAATTCGGCAGTAAATCGGCACAGTAAAGGGGGCCGCCATCTAGTAGCGATGACGGCCCCTTTGGCTTTTCCCTTTACTGACTACGGCTCAGCTGTCGAAGTAGCTCAGCTGCCGAAGTAGCCGAGGCTGCCGTAACAGCCAGCGGTTTACAGCTTGTCGAAATCTGCCTCGTCAACGCGATCCGAAGCGGTAATGGCCGCCGGTGCTGGTGAGCCACCAGCCTTCAGAGCTGCAAGGCGTGCCTCAATCTCGGTCTGCTCGCCCAAATCCTCGAGGGAGTTGAACTGGGCATCCAAGCTGGAGGCGGCGAGCTCATTCTGGCCACGCACCTTAGCTTCTTCGCGGCGGATCTTCTCTTCGAAGCGGCTGACCTCGCTGGTGGGATCCATGATGTCAATGCTCTTGAGCGCATCGTGCACCTGGGTCTGCGCGGCGGCCGTCTTGGAGCGTGCGATCAGCTCATTGCGCTTATTGCCGAGCTCGGTGAGCTTGCCATTCATCTGCTGCAGGCCGGTCTTGAGCTTGTCAACCACCTCGTTCTGAGCTGCGATGTTCGGCTCAGCGGAGCGGGCCTCGCTTTCCGAGGTCATCTGACGCTGCAGGGCCACCTTGGCCAGATTGTCGAACTTCTGTGCATCGGCGTCGTTGCCACCGGCACGGAATTCATCGGCTTTGCGGCTCGCGGCGAGGGCCTTGGAACCCCAATCCTGAGCGTTCTTCACATCCTCGTTGTAGTCGTCCTCGAGCATGCGCAGGTTACCGATGGTCTGGGCCACAGCGCCTTCGGCCTCTTGGATGTTGGCCTTGTAATCGCGCACCATCTGATCAAGCATCTTCTGCGGGTCCTCGGCTTGGTCCAACAGCGCATTGATATTGGCCTTGGCCAACTGTGCGATCCGGCCGAAAATTGACTGCTTTGCCATTTTTTTCCCCTTATTTTTGCTGGTTATGTTGAACAAAATCTCACCTGTGCTGCCGGAACGGTCCTTGTCATCCGAGTCTAGGGGACCCGTTTCCATTCTTGTCCTAGGTGCCTGTCCGGTGCAATGCCATGACGTACGACGCCGGAGCCTCCTTGGCTGCCTCCCGCGGGCGTGCGCCGTGGGGCTGCCTGTAACGGGCGGACCGGGAGTTGACTGGCACCCTATGGGCACCTCTCGCACTAGAAGTTGCCGCCTCCTCCGCCAAAGCCGCCACCACCCCCGCCGCCTCCGCCGCCGAAGCCACCCCCGCCGCCTCCGCCGAATCCTCCACCGCCACCGAAGCCGCCGCCTCCGCCTCCGGAGAGGAGCCCGCCAATGATGCCGCCGAGGATGGCGCCACCCATGCCACCACCCATGGAACTGCGACCACCGCCGCCGTAACCCCCTCCGCCGCCGAAGCTGTCGACGTCGTTCTGGGCGTACTGGATGGCTTGTTTGGCCAACGCCTGCGCCTGTTGAGCGTAGGTCAGTGCGTTGGTGGGATCCGAGTCGGAGATACTCAAGGCATAGTCGAAGTTACGTTCAGCTTCGGAGAGCCGGGTCCTAGCGGCAGAACCAACGCCGCCGCGGCGGGCTGCGATGAAGTCCTTGGCCGTGGCAATGGTGGCCTGTGCCCCCGCAAACGCCTGCTGCAGTGCGGCCTGAGCCCGCAGCGCCTGCTGCTGCTGATCTCGGATGCCGGTCAATAGCTCATCGAGCTGAGTGTGGGCATCCTGCACTGCAGTCAGCAGGGCCACCGGATCGGGCTTGCCGCCGGCAGAGTCCATGCGCACCTCGTTCAACGTTGCTTCCGCAGCCTGAACAGTAGGGGCGTAGCGGGCAAATTCGGGGGAGGCCACCATTGATTTGGCCTGCTGCAAATCAGCAAGAGCTGCCGGAAGTGCTGTCTGTAAGGTGACTGCAGCGTCGCGGATGCTTGCTTCGGTTTTTTCAATCGCGTCCAGCAGAACCGTGGACTGCAGCAGACTTTCTTCAGCAGCCTTGACGGCGACGGCCGCTCCAGCAGTATCTGAGGCCGTCAATTTCGTGTCTGCCTCAGTGGCCGCGGTGTCCACAAAATCAAGGCGTTCCTTGGCCTCGGCAACGTTGTCACGCACAGGGGCCAGTGCCGCGTCCGAGTACTGGGCCGTCAAACCGGCCAGTTTCTGCTCGGCCGCCGCCACCGATGTCCGGGCTTCGGCAGCTTGCGACCGGATGCTGGCCAGAACCTGCGGAGCGGTCCGTTCCAGTTCGCGCAACTCGTCGAAGGCTGCCTTTTCGGCGTCCAGAGCCGCATTGGCGTCTTCGCTGCGCTTGATGATTTCACCGAGCCAGGACCGCTGCTCTGCAATGGTGTCGGGAATTTCGTCGTCAAGTTGCTGCTGGAGTTTGAAGGATTCGGAGAGGTGCGCCTTAGCGCTATCCAAAGCGCCCTGGAATTGCTTGACGGCCTCGTCGCCGTACGACGCCTGTGCGAAACCAATTTCATGCTCGCTGGTCTTGATTGCATCATCGGCAGCAATCAACAGCGAGCCAGCCTTGGCGCGCAGCTCCGGGATGGTCATGCCCGCATTGGGATCCAGCGGCTTTCCATCGGGGCTAAAGCCCTTGGCGGTAGCCTCTGCAGCAGATTTCTTGTGCTTGTTGCGAAGGTACAGTGCAGTTCCCGCACCCCCAACGACGACGACGCCACCGACTCCCAGCGCTACGAACCCGCCGGTGGGGTCGGGCACGTTGCCCTTGCCACCGCCAGCAGCATCACCGAGTGCCGCGGCTGCATCGATAGCGGCCTGCGCCCAATTTCCGGCAGAGAGCTGGGGCTTGATGGCGCTTGATTGGATGGTGGAGCCTTGGGCTTCCGTCAGGAACGTGTCGGTGCCGCCAACGAATGCATACTGCTTTGTTTGAACAGCAACGGCCAACAACGTATCCAACCGGCCCATGTTCTTTTCGGTGGCGACAGTTTGGGCCCACGCCTGCTGGGCCTGGCCATCAAAGGAGTCGACATAGACCACGAAGAGCGTGATGCCATGGTCCCTGCTCAATTTCGTGATCGCGCTTTGAACCTCTGCCTTTTGACTGCCCAGCACATTGGCGTTGTCCACAATATAGGTGCCGCCGGGAATGCTCACCGGCGGTTCAGCTTGGGCAGCACCGGCCGGGAACAGCAGGAGTGCCATCAGCGCCAGGACTGCCAGAACTGGGGGAAATACCTTCAACCGTGCAAACATCGCTCACCTTTGGTGTGGGACCACTACGGGACCACTCTGGGAATCGGGCCTAGTACTCCAAACGATACTATGGCGCGGATTTGATTGGGCCGGGTTTTTCGGGCAGGTATTTCGCTGTCCGGATAATGCGGCTGCCGCCAGACGTGGGAGATAATGGAACTTGATGAACCTTCACAGCTACCTTCCAGCGAACGTTCGTCAAGGCTCCAGCCGCGGAGGCCATGATGAAACTCAAGCAAGGATTCGTCACACAGAATTTCAATGAAGGGAAAGCTGATGTCTGAGAACAACGGTGACCACACCACCAGCAACAATGATCGGTCAGAACAGCCTGAACAGTCTGAAGCCGCCCAGCCCCAGCAGGCAGAACCAGCCCAGCCAGCCCAGCCAGCGCAGGCCCAGCCTGCGCAGCCAACCAAGGCCCCAGAAGGTTTCGCGCAGCACGGATATGCAGCTCCCGTGCCGCCGGCCGCACCACGTTATGCGTCTCAGGCATCTTCCCCGAATACTCCTCCTGCCGGCGCACCGGCACCTCCGGCCGCACGGCCTAGTGGATATGGTGCCCCGGCGGCTCCCGCTGCCAACCCTTATGACGCCCCGCAAGCAAGCTCCCGCTATGGCGCGTCACAGCCTCCCGCCAATTCCAATCCCACCGAGCGGATTCCTGCACCGCCGACCCACAACGCGGGATCGCACAACGCGGGATCGCACAGCACTGGATCCCAGAACCCCACTGAGCCGATCCCCACCGGATTTGGTGGAGGTGCTTATGGCGCCAGCAGCTTCGGTAATACCAATCCGGACAGTAACCAGAGCGCGGCGAGCCACAGCTCGGGCACACCAAACTTTGGTGAGGGATACGCAGGACCGGGCTACCCGGCGTCGAACATGTATCCCCAGAGCCAGCCTCATGGCCAGACCGTGGCACCGCAGCGTAAGAACAGGGACGGCAAAAAGGTGGGCATGGGCATGTTCACCACCGGTGTTCTGGCTGCCGCACTGGTCGGCGGGCTGGTGGGTGGCGGGTCTCTGTTCCTGCTCAATCAGCAAGGCGACAACTCGTCGGTGAGCGCTACCTCGCAGAGCGCACCGTTGGTAGTCAATAACACCAACTCCGTCAACCAGGTAACGGCTGCGGCGGCCAAGGCGATGCCGTCAGTGGTGACCATTTCGGCCACGAGCGGTAGCTCCGGTGGCACGGGCTCGGGCATCATTTTGGACACCGAGGGCCACATTCTGACCAATACCCACGTGGTTACCTTGGACGGTGCTGCCGCGCACGCCGCCATCCAGGTGCAGACGAGCGATAACAAGGTATACGACGCCACCATTGTGGGCACGGACCCGCTCTCGGACCTCGCCGTGATCAAGATTGATGCGCCCAACCTGGTTCCGGCCACTCTGGGAGAATCCAGCAAGATCAACGTTGGTGATACCGTCATTGCCATCGGCTCCCCGCTGGGCCTGAATGCCACCGTCACCGAGGGCATCGTTTCCACGCTGAACCGCACCATTCAGGTGGCCTCCTCCGCAGTTCCGGAAACCCCGAGTGACTCCTCAGAGGACCCGGATAATGGTGGCAACGGTTTCCAGTTCTCGCCTCCAGGTGGCGGGACGAGCAACACGGCCGCAACCGGAACCGTGAACCTGAACGTCATCCAGACCGATGCAGCCATCAACCCCGGTAACTCCGGCGGTGCGCTGGTCAACGCTGAAGGCCAGATCATCGGCGTCAACGTGGCCATTGCCTCAACCGGCAGTTCCTCCAGTTCCAGTAGCCAGAGCGGCAACATCGGCGTGGGCTTCTCCATCCCCATGGATCACGCCAAGCGCGTGGCCCAGGACATCATCAAGAACGGCACGGCCACCCACGGCCAGCTGGGTGTCTCGGTGAGTGGTACGTCCGCATCCGGATCAAGTAGTTCCTTCTCCTCCGGTGCCACCGTGGCTGATGTAACTTCCGACAGTGCGGCAGCCAAGGCCGGACTGAAGAAGGGCGACGTCATCACCCAGCTGGGCAACCGCACCATCTCTGATCCATCGGATCTGACGGCGGCTGTCCGCGAGCAGCCGGGCGGAGCCACCGTAAAGGTCGATTTCATCCGCGACGGCAAGGCCCAGAGCATTGATGTCACCCTGGACACGATGAAGTAAGTGATTCAGGGCCGGACGCGGCTCTCGTTAGTTTGAAGCTGCGTACGGTTACGTGGCAACGGTGCGCTACTCGGTGAGTAGCGCACCGTTAGCACTTAACGTACGCAGCTCCAGTGTGAGTTTCGGCTCCTACTGTAGACCTAGTGTGCAAGCACGGAGTCCAGAACAGGTTTGGATGCCGCAAGCCCCAGCCACACCAAGGCAATGCCACCTGCCAGCACGCCGACAATGACCAATAATGACAGCGGCGCAAAAATCATGGCGGCCCCCGTCAGTGGGAACAGCAAAATGGCAGCCACGGCCCCCGAGCCAATCGCCACAATGCGCACCGGCGACATCACGGCGCGCCGGCGGGCGGCCTCCATGACGGAACGAGGCATGCCGAGCCTGTCCAGGCTGACGTACAACCCGCTCCGGTCCAAGATGGCGGCGGCCTGATTCACACCGGCACTGGAAGCCACCAACAGGAACGAGGCAACCACCGTGATCAGCACTCCGGTGCGCATATCGGCGGCGAGGTTGATGTCCGCTGCGTTGCCTCCATCAGGCGCTGTGGCATTCAGCAGCGCCAGTCCGGTCCCGGCAATGACGGGAATGAAGCTGGTCATCGACAGCGAGCTGACCTGCCGCCAGGCAGCCTTGGGTGATTCCAGAATGGTCCGGGCGGCCAACAGCCGAGCCGGCGTTTGCGCCCTGCGCAGCCCCCGCCCGGCCAGCCATTTCAGCACAAACGGCCCTACTAGGTTCAACAGGGCCATCCCGCCGGCGAAGCTGCCGCACAGGATGATGATCATGATAGCCAGGGATCCGCTGGCCGTTAGATTGGCCATCAGGACATAAAGTACGACGGCGGCCCCCGCCCCGAGCGCGAATCTCACCCAGTGCACTGTTGGTGCCTTGGCCCTGGTGCGCACCCCCAACGGGGAGAGCACCACTTGGCGCAAACCGATCGTGGCACTGATGGCTGCAAGGATCATGAGGGCGGCAGCTGTGGCCAGCACCAGCAGGGGGTTGAGCCACAGCGCCGACAAACCCAAGGCCTTCCCCTGGAACGGGATCAGGGCAACCGCTGGCAGTGCCGCAGCGTAGAGCAGCACGCCAGCGCAAATGCCCACGGCGGCCACAACGGTGGATTCCACTACTGTCATGGCGCCCACGAGCGCCGGGGTGCCGCCCAGCAGTCGCAGCGTGGACAGCCGCTCATCACGGCGGCGTGCCGATAGGCGTGCTGCCGATCCGCCCAAGGTCAGCAGGGGCAGGACCATCAGGGCCAGAGCCACTCCGGCCAGCATCTGATAGGTACCGGCCAGATCGGGGTTTGTATCGATGACAGGTGTGGTGAAAAAGCTCATGGCACCG
The DNA here is from genome assembly GCF_040686835.1 of Specibacter sp. NPDC078692. Classification (NCBI taxonomy): domain Bacteria; kingdom Bacillati; phylum Actinomycetota; class Actinomycetes; order Micrococcales; family Micrococcaceae; genus Specibacter; species Specibacter sp. NPDC078692. The sequence continues at coordinate 3,250 of NZ_JBFBLV010000013.1, read as the reverse complement.
GCCAGCACTATGAGCGACAGCGCAGCGACCAGGGCAAACGCCACCACGGGCAGAGCCACCACCGCCTTGCTGCCGGGGGTGGGGCGGGACAGCATCCAGAGGATGGACACCATGGATTTGAACTTGTTCACGGCTGTTCCGTCCAGTTCTGGCCCGTGACGAACTGGCCTGTGGCAGGCGGGCTTGCGAGGGGCTGATGCGCCGGGGGCTGATGCGCGGACGGGTGCGCCGCCATGCCGGGGGACTGTACGGCATATTGCCCGCTCGCACCGGGTATGAGTTGAATGGGCGCCGGGGGAGCCGACGGCGCAAGGGAGAGGACGCCGTCGTGCATGAACAATGTGCGCGAGCACAGGGCCGCAACGGAAGGGTCATGGGTGACCAGGACCAGCGTGCGCCCGCGCCCGGAAGTGGCACCGAGGAGCGCGCCCATAACCTCGGCGGAGGTGTGCGAGTCCAGGGCGCCGGTGGGTTCGTCGGCGAAGACGATGCCGGCGCCGGTGACCTGTGCGCGGGCGATGGCTACCCGCTGCGCCTGGCCGCCGGAGAGCTCACCGATCCGTCGGCCCTCCATGCCAGCCAGGCCCAAGTGGGCTAGCCAGCCGGCGGCCTGGGGCTCGGCGTCGCGCCTAGACACTCCGTTGAGCATCAGGGCTAGGGCAACGTTTTCAATGGCCGTCAGTTCCGGGATCAGCAGGCCGGATTGGAAGACGAAGCCAAACGCCTCGCGGCGCAGCTTGGAGCGCTGAGTTTCATTCAGAGCAGTGACTTCTGTGCCGGCATAGTGAACGGTTCCGGAGTCGGGCGCGGTGATGCCGGCCAGGGTGTGCAGCAGCGTGGTTTTACCGGAACCGGAGGCGCCCATGATGGCCACGGATTCGCCGGCAGCAATGTCTACGGCCACGTTGTTCAGGGCGATACCTGCACCGAAACGTTTGGAAAGGGAGCGTGCGCTCAAGATTGTTGAGGTCATACTTCCACTGTGCCCGGAAGTGGTGGCGGCCAGCATCGGGCCGCGGACGGAAACAATCGGCGCCAGTATCCACCCGCAGGCGGAGCCCATGTTCGCTGGGAGTAAAGTTTCGACGTCGAAAATTCCGCCCCTGAGCCACCACGAACTAAGCTGTGGAGGTAGGCCAAGGGCGAAGCGGCCGCACCTGCCCCGGCACGGGGCTGCGCACACCATCCGTCCATGACACAAAGGACAGCAGTGGAAAATTCAGCACTGAACATTGTCGTACTGGTTAAATATGTGCCAGATGCGCAGTTTGACCGACAGCTCTCCGGAGATGCACACGAACTCGATCGCAGCGAAAGCATCCTTTCCGAGCTTGATGAATACGCTTTGGAAGCAGCCCTTGCGCTGAGTGACGCACGCGGCGGGGCCAAGGGTGGCAACACCGTCACGGCACTCACCGTGGGACCGGCATCGGCCGCCGTGGCCGTGAAAAAATCACTGCAGATCGGCGCAACCCAAGGCCTGCATGTCTGCGATGAAGCGCTCGCAGGCTCCGATGCCTCAGCGACCTCGCTAGTCTTGGCCGCAGCCATCAAGTCCCTCGGGGCCGTTGACCTGGTCATCACCGGCATGGCGTCCACCGACGGGGAAACCTCTATTGTTCCCGCTCAGCTTTCTGCACGGCTCGGACTTCCGCAGATCACGTTCGCCTCAGCCTTGGATGTTGCCGGCAACACGCTCACGGCCCGCCGCGACGGTGACGAGTTCTCCGAGGAAATTCAGGCCACTTTGCCTGCTCTGGTTTCGGTAACCGATCAGGCCAACGATCCCCGCTACCCCAACTTCAAGGGCATTCTGGCCGCGAAGAAGAAGAAGGTGACCACCGTGTCCCTGGCGGATTTGGGTGTCTCAGCGGACGCTGTCGGACATGCCGGTTCCTTGACCAAGGTCACCGCGGCAGCCGAACGCCCCGCCCGCATCGCCGGCACCATCATCACCGATTCCGGCGACGCCGGCATCCAGCTTGTTGACTTCCTGGCCGCTGCGAAACTGATCTAAGGAACCCATTTCATGAGTGCAATTGTTGTTTACATTGATCAGCTGGATGCTCCGGGCAAGCTTTCCACCACCGTCAACCAGCTGCTGACCCTGGCCCGCGGCGCAGGCGAGCCGGTGGCCGTTGTGGCCGGTCCGGTGAGCGCTGAGGTGCTGGCCGAGTTGGGCGCCCAGGGCGTCTCGCGTGTGCTGCATTCGGAGCAGACCGAGCTGGGCCAGTTCCTCGTTGCCCCCAAGGCCGACCTCCTCGCCCAGGCAGCGGCAGCCGTGTCCGCCAGCGCCGTACTGGTGGATAATAGTGCCGCCGGGAAGGAAATTGCGGCCCGCGCTGGCGTCACCTTGAACGCTGGGGTGATCACCGACGCCGTCTCCGTGACGTACGACGGCGGCACCTTGGTTGCGCACAAATCCATCCTCGCGGGGTCCTGGACTGTTGAGGCGCGGGCTACTACAGCTGTCGCCGTCATCAGCGTCAAGGCACATAGTGTTGAGGCGGTCCCTGCTGCTGAAGCGGCTACCCCCGTGGTTGAAACCCTGGACGTGGCCTTCGCTCCGGCAAGCTTGGGTGCCCGCGTGGTTTCCCGCACGCCGCGGGCAGCGTCCGGACGTCCCGAGTTGGAAGATGCCCGCATCATTGTGGCCGGTGGTCGCGGTGTTGATGGCGACTTCACCCCGATTGAGGAACTCGCTGACGTTCTCGGCGCCGCTGTTGGCGCTTCGCGTGCAGCCACTGATGCGGGCTGGATCTCTCACGCTTCGCAGGTGGGCCAGACCGGCAAGAAGGTCTCCCCACAGCTGTACATCTCGGTGGGTATTTCCGGTGCCATTCAGCAGAAGGCCGGCATGCAGACCTCGAAGTTGATTGTGGCCGTGAATAAGGATTCCGAGTCGCCGATCTTCGAGATTGCCGATTTCGGCATTGTGGGGGACCTGTTCCAGGTGTTGCCGCAGGCCGTAGCGGAAATCAAGAAGCGCCGCGCCTAGCCTTTAGCCCCGGAGCGCGTGCCTACTGCTGCCGCATCGGGAAATGCCGCCGTTTGACGTAAATGCCAGGGTTTGAACTGTGGCATTTACAGCCAGCACCAGCACGCGCGCCCCGTACAGGCTGCGCCCGCGAGCCCGCAAGATCTTCACCACGCCCAGTGTCAGCCAACACCGTCATTGCGGTAGGCGGGGTGAACCACAATTTCCAGAACACCCTCGCTGCCGTTCAGGACAACCACCGCAACCCCTGCC